>QZKK01000083.1 GCA_003599475.1 Desulfobacteraceae bacterium | reverse complement strand
ACGGTGGCTGCCTGACAAAAACGTCGGTAAGATAAATCGCTTCCTGCACAACCTGATCGACGCGTTTCAACCGCAACCCGCAACCCGTAACGCGCAACCTGCAATGTCAGGCGACCTGCTGGAACCAGTGTTTGAAGCGGGCGTCTTTGAATTGGGTGATTTCGTTCATCAATGCCGCCATTTTTTTTGAAACGGGGCCCGGAGCTTCGAGGCGCCGGTTCTCAAACCGTTCGATGGGCGATACTTTGATCCCCGAGTGGCACGTAAAAAGCTCATCGGATTCGAGAAGATCCTCGCTTCTGAGCGCTTTCTCCACAGCCGGGATGTCGATCACAGGGGCTGCCTGCAGGATCGACAGTCGGGTGATGCTGTGAAGGATTCTGCCGGAAGGAGGCGTCATGAGAACGCCGTCTTTGACGATAAACACGGACTCGATCGAGCCTTCCGCCACAAAGCCGTCCGTTCCCAGGGTAAGACCCACATCGAATCCCCGGAGGTTTGCATCGCGCCGGACGAGATAGCCGTTGAGATAATTCGAACATGCCTTGGCTTCGACAGGAACGGATTCAGGATGGATCTTTTTCCATTTCGAAATGCAGGCCGATATCGGTTTTGCCCGATCGAGCTTCAAGTCTTCGCTGTCGGCAATGGCAAAGATGGCGACATCCAACGGCGAATCGAGCACCAGATTGATGATGGCTTCCTCCCCCCAGAAGGCCATGATCTTGATCAATCCGCGACCGGTGCGGTTTGCCTTGACAGTTTCAGAGACCGCTTGCATGATTTCGTCCGTGGAATAGCGAAGCTTCATTCCAAGAAGGCGGCAGCTCCGTTGCATCCGCTTCATATGCTCATCCATTCGGAAAGCAAATACTCCGTCCGGCCCCTTGTGGACTCCAAAAGCTTCGAAAATGGCCGAACCTCTAGACAATCCGTGAGATAGAATCGGAACAGTCGCCTTATCCCACGGAATCAGTTCCCCGTTGAACCAAACCCTGCGGTTATCCATCATTGATACCTCCGTCTTGAAAAAATTCCAAGCACCAAATGCCAAAAACCGGTTCAGCGCAGTTCTGAACCTCTGAACCCTGGGCGCTTGCGAATATCGAAAAATGAATTTGCGTACTTGTGATTTTCTCAGCTTCATGAAACTCTTGGAGTATTCACCGATTTAAGTCAAGTGAAAAATAGGAGATGCCACAGGTTCGATCCAATTCGTCGAAGAATTGACGGTTGATGAACTGCCTTTTGTTCTTCGATGACTCTCCGAACCGCAAAGTCCCCCAAAAGGCTGTTTACCGGAATGATTCGGTTCGGAAGAGGTCTTTTGGCATGTACCTTGCTTTCAGTAGTTCAAAAAATATCCGTTTTCAACGGATCTCATCGCTTCCAAAAACCAAGGAGGGAACAAATGGATCTTCGAAAAAAGCTATTTATCTTCCTTTTCGTGTTTTTGATGCTGGTAAGTATGCCGGCAGCCGCTTCCGAAAAGGGGGATTTCGGCATGGCCCCCACCCTGAACAACGGGAAAAAGTGGCGGGTCGCCTATTACGAGGGGGGAGAGTATATCTCTTACCAGCAGTTTCTAGAAGTAACCATTAATGGTCTCATGCGGCTAGGATGGATTGAAAACAGTGATATCCCTCCTCAAAAAGGGGAGCAGACAGTCGAATTTTGGAAATGGTTGGCGAACAAAGCAAAAAGCAAATATCTTGAGTTCGTTCCTGATGCACACTACAGTGCCAAATGGGACGACAAGATAAGGGAAAAAATGGCGGCTGCAATCATCAAGCGGGTCAATGATAAAAAAGACATCGACCTCATCATCGCAATGGGCACGTGGGCCGGTCAGGATCTTGCCAACAACAAACACAGCACTCCAACACTTGCCTTTTCGGTTTCTGATGCCGTCGGCGCCGGGATAATCAAGAGCATTGAAGATTCCGGGTTCGACCATTTCCATGCCCAGGTCGATCCTACGTTGAACGAACGGCAGATTCGAATTTTCCATGATACGGTCGGTTTCAAGAAGCTCGGATTGGCCTATGAGGACACCGCCGCAGGAAAGAGTTATGCGGCTCTCGATAAGGTAGAGAAGGTCTCAAAGGAAAGAGGAATTGAGATCGTCCACGCTTTCACCAAGAGTGATGTGGCCGATACCCGGCTGGCCGAGGAAAGCGTAAAGGCAGCTTTCCGTGAACTTGTAAAAAAATGTGATGCGATCTATGTCACGGTCCAGGGCGGTGTAACCGCTAGCAGCATCCCCGAACTTGTCAAGATCACCAATGAGGCAAAAGTGCCCACCTTTTCACAAACCGGATCCGAAGAGGTCAAATACGGAATCCTCATGAGCCTTTCCCAGCAGGAGGGATATAAGTTCATCGGCATATTCAATGCTGAAAACATGGCAAAAGTATTCAATGGGGCCAAGCCCCGCCAGTTGAACCAGATCTTTGAGACACCACCGAAAATAGCGATCAATATAAAGACCGCAGAGATCATAGGCTATAACCCCCCCGTCGATGTGATGTTGGCTGCAGACGAGATTTATCAGGAAATCGTGCTTCCGCCCAAAAATTGAACGAGATGCGAAGAGGTTTTTAGCCGCATCCCAGGATGCGGCTAAAAACTTTATCTACTTCAGGAGTACCGCCTTTTTTTTCATCAGCTTGAAGCAATCCCTAGCCAACTCTTTTTTCCAATCCAGAGGACGTTCCTCAGGGGGGAGCAGATCCTGGATGGTTTCAAACAAGCCGGCCAAATGAGCCTCCCGCACACGGAGAGCCTGCATTTTTTCGATGTCTTTCCCCGTCAATCCCCCTGAGGAGATAATTTCAACCGGTCCGGCAGGAACCAGATATTCTCCGTTGATCTCACTCATGACAGCCATCATTCCTGAGAGGTAGCTTCGCCGGTAGGTACCGATCCGATGGGCGATGTCTTCGTTTCGGGTTTCACGAAGGGCATTCACCAATCCTCTATGCATTCCGGGAACGTACATTTCTTTGAAGTACCCGCCCGGACACCGGATTCCCCTCGCAAAAGACAAGACGAGGAAACAGGTAAAAAGCGCAGGGAGCAATCGGTTATGCTCCAGCCCGTCCAGGATGCTTTCCGGTGTGTATGACAATTCAAAAAGGCCCCCCCGGTCGTCGATGCCTTTAAGATACTCCTTTCCAGCACTTTCGCGTACGAGGTAGAGTGGGATTTTTCGGCCGGATGAATCAATTCCCCAGAAAAACACGGTGCCGCAGTTATTCAGAAAGGGCATTTGTGAGGCGCTGATTCCTCGGGAATTCAGTCTTTGCTTGAGCTTGGAAAGGTTCCAGCAGGACATGGCATCATCGAGTTCGTCGATGACCCTTTCTTTGAGCGCGGGATCAAAAAGGACCAAAAACCCCAAGCTTTTCTGGTTTCCGAGATCAGCGGCGAGCGTCTTTGCGGCTACCTTTTCGAGCTCTAGATAGATAAGCTCGGGAACGTTTGGAATATTGTCAAACAGCCGCTTCCAGATACGATGGTTTACAATCGAGGCTTGGGAAGAATAGCTGGACAGTTCCGGCCTGCAGGCGAGTCTGTAATCTTTTTCAAGGATCTCCTGAAGAAAGGGCTCGAGGGATTGCTGGACTACGTTCTTGCGGACCAAATTTGAAAGTCTCGCCTTTACCGCTTGAACCATTGCATCGGTAAACGGAGGAGACATGCTCACCATGGTCCGTTTCATACTGTCCGGAAACAGTGGGAGTCGCTTTGGCATTTCATTCAAAGCGGATTCTTCGACACGATAGAGCAGCACGCCTCGCGGATAGGTCAGATTGTCTAAGGGGACATTGCCACAGGAAAAGACGGGAACCGTTTGTAAGCCGGCTTTTTTTCCGATTCGGTTCAAGGCGAAGATAAGAGTGCCTTGAATGGACTGAGCAAAATAATCCACCCCCTGGTGGTTTGCCGTTAGAACCATCGGCACCTTTTCGAGATCTTCAACCGTCTTTCTGGCAATTTCAATCCCCAGCAAATCGGCTACTTCCTGATGAATAATCTTAAAAAGAGACCCTCCCTCCTGAAATGGTCTGCCCGATTCAGGGGTGAGATGATCCAGGTAGTCGATCAGGGACAAATCCCCGAATCGATGCAATACATCCGATACCACCGGCAGTTTTCTGCAGGCAAGATCTACGTACAATTCTGCCGTTGTGGGAAATGAATCCATCACTGATGCAATTTGCTGCGTCATGCATCTCCTTTCGAAAGGGCAGGTTTAAAACGCTCTCGTGTAAAAAGAAAAAACAATACTGCAGCAGCCAGATAGGCCGCTCCCAGATAAGCAAGCCCTCGATCGACATTGGCTGCAAGGATTGCCGAACTGAAAATTACCGGACCGAGTACCTGCCCAATTCGACTGGTGGAACGGAAGATTCCAATCGCTTTCCCCTCTCCTAGCTCCTGTGTGACTCTGAGAGTAATGGCATAGACTGCCTGTGAGGCCAGGACGAAGCTGCTCGAAAGCCCGAGGAGCAAAACAGCCAATATGGCAGCAACAAGGCCGTCCATGAATTGAAAGGTTAGCAATGCGCCGCTGCCCAGAATGCAGCCGAAAAACACATACGATCTCTTATCGTTCGATGTATCGATATACCGGCTGATGAAGGGGCCGACATAGATCAGGCAAATACCATACAGCATGAGGATCTGCCCGATGGTGGATTGCGAGGCGCCGATTCGGTTCAGATAAATTGGGCTAAAATAGTTCAAGAATCCGACCACAGCGATTGAGGCAGGAAGGCTGCTGAAGAAAATCAGGCTCAGAACGGCTCTGTTTGAAAGAAAGTGCAGCACACGCTTACTGCCGAGGGAAGGTAAGGATTGTTGGAGTTGACCAAGACCTGCGGGTCTTCTCATTGCCTTGCGCAGAAAGAGCAGGGCATACGCAATCACTGAAAACAGGATCACGGCTCCAATCAGAAAGACTGGACTGTAGCCGATACGTTCCGCGAGCATAGCACCGGCCGCTCCTCCGCAAATGCTTCCTGCATAAACTCCGGCAAAGAAATGAGCGAGGCCCCGTGCCTTATTTTGCCCATCCGTCAAGGTGATGACAAATCCCTGGGACGCCATCATGGCCAGGCCGTAGCCGAGGCCGACAACGCCTCTAGAAATGATAAAATGAAGCGCATCGGGGGCCAGCCACGAATAGAGAACCCCTAAGCCTGCCAGAAGAAGGCCTCCGAGAAAGGGCTCATGCCATCCTCTGCGGTCCAGCCAGATTCCGGAAATCAGGATGGCGATTCCGGCCAAAAGAAATTCTACGGAAATCGGAAGCCCGATAATCGTGTCCTTGGAAAGCCCCAGTATGGGGACATAGAGTGTTTCCATATGCAGGGGCAAAAAGGATATTGAAATGTCGATACCGAAAAGCAGAAGAAACGCCGCAGGCCGTATCACCCCGTATTGGGGCATGGACAGGTTTTTATTCCCGGCTTGCTGCTGCCAATCGATATATTTGAAAATGAGAATCAAAAGTTCCACCAGGAAAAGAATCGAGATTACGATGATGGTCAGGGAGTCGATTCCGATATCTGCAATTTTTCTATAAAGAATCTCCTTTGAAGTATTGATGGAAATAGAGCCTATGGCAGTGCCCCTCTGGATCAGCTCACCGGTGAAGTGGAAACCCGGATCCGTGATCGGCTTCGTCGCTTCGACCCATTCCGTATAGGCGTTCTTCGATCTCTGAAAATCCGTAGCACGCTTTGTGGTAGCGCGATAAAGCGGTTGGTTGTTACGATCATAGAGTGTGATATCTTTCAGTACGGGTGAGGTTCCCACAATTTTTTCCAGTACGCCGTCCATCTTGTACAAGCGATTGAGCTGGAAGCCTCTTTTGATCAAAATTTCGACGTCACGCTTGAGATTTTCGATCCGGATCCGGCTATTTTCTTCGTTTACCTCCAGAAAATGCTGTTTAAAACCATAGGCGGACAATGCCGATGTTGAGATTTGAACGGTGCTGATGACCAGAAAGACAATAAGGCTGATCCGCTTTTTGCTGCCGGACTGAAAATTTCGATCGGCAGGCGTGAAAATGGATAGCAGGCCAATGAGCAGAATCAAACCGATAGAGGAAATGATGAGAATCGGTTTTACGCTCTCACGGTAATTGTTTTCCAGAAAGGCCTTGATCTGTTTCTCTTCGAAGGATATGGAAATCAAACCGACCGGTAGATCCCGTCCATCCTGGATCGGTATCGTGGTAATATAGGTATTTCGGTCCTTCACGTAGTCCTGAGGTGAATTTTTCGCTTTCGGCTTTTCTTTGCTCCGGCCGGGAACTGCTGTCTTCGGCAATCGGGTGCGGATCCGTTCCGGATTGTCGCTGTAGAGGATGGTCCCATCCAGTTCCGCAATCGATAAAGTGATATCGGCAGGCTCCAGGATCGCCTCCGAGGTGCCGAAAGAATGGCTGTCGCCACCGAGCTTGCCCACGATGGTCTGCTTGGTTTCATTCAACAGATTCTCCATCCCGAAATAGTTCTGCAGGGTTTTTCCATACTGAAGCCCTGTCTCGATCCGCCGCCTGAGGTCGTCGCCGATGGTTCGGTATTTGGACACATTCGATTCAATATAAAGCTTATCGAATGAATTGAGGTTAAACAGCGCATTGAATCCAACGGCGATTAAAAAAAGAATAGTCGAACAGATAATCAGTTTTAGCTTCAACGCTGCACCCCTTATTTTTCTCTCTATTTACCGCTTTCCAATACTAAGGTTGGGACAAAGCCACCAATCTCCCCGACCGGTTGGATGCGGAGGCGATTTTTTCGCTGCCGCTCCGATTGGATGATGCTGAAAGGAATGGCCTTCGCATCAAGAATTGGCCTTCAAACAGGTGAAGAGGTCTTCCGTATAGGAACCATCCGCTTTTATCTTTGAAGACCAGAATTTCCGCATCTGGCTGCTCCCAACGGCACCGATGGGGCAGGACCCGGATCCGGTCTTGTCCAATCCGGTTCAATCGACGGCTGACAAAAGAAACTGCAACGGCACCTGTGCCGCAGGCCAGCGTCTCGCGGAATATCCCTCTTTCGAAACACCTGTACTCGAGTGCTTCTGAGTTTTCATCCGAATGAACGAAATTGATGTTGATCCCGAAAGGGAAGAGATGCCCATAGAGCCTGTTGACGGAAGTACCGATATGATGGATCAGCCAGGACCCGAAGGCCACTCGTTTTTCCGGTGAATCCGGGGCTCCACCGGTTCGCGAACGGATGAACATCAGATTCCGCAGTTCTTCGATGGAGAAGCCTGAGTCCGTAAAGACGACCATGTGCGGCTCACCCGTAAATACCAGATACCCGGAGATCTCAAGTGATAGTTTGTGGGAAAAAGGAGATAGGTCATGGGCCCGGAAGCGGACGGGAAGGTTGTGGAGGAATTCGATTGCGTCATCGTAGGGTTCGATTGCATCTTTTCCGAGAAGCGAACATGGGATCCGCCTCGGGTATCCCATGTTCGCCCAGCTAGCCTTCGATTCGGCATCGGTACCGATGATTTTGATTTTGGGGCTCATCGAAGGAATTTCGGTCATGATACGCGTCGACTCGATGCCGTATCGCCGGAACAGAAGCTCTGCGATACACATCAATCCGTTTCCGCAACAGAGCGCTTCCTTTCCGTCCGGCTCGAACATTCTAAAGATGAAATCGGCCGCCGACGAATTCGGAAGCTTTCTCCAGTAGTCCCTCTCCTGGTTGATCGTTTTCAATACCTTTTTCGTACAGGGCTGAATCACCAGAAAATTGTCGGAACCGACACCAAAATTTGGATTGGTTGCCTGATAGGCAAAGTCCGGCTTGTCAAACTCGGTGAGAGCCGGCTGTTCAGTTTCGTCGACGATCACGAAATTGTTTCCATAAGATGTCGTTTTTACAAACGGGATGATGCTCATCTGCTGAATGATTCCATTCTCCGGTTGACTGCATCTTTTGCAGTCGAGTCATTTCCATAGATCGACCTTACCTTTGAAAACTTAAATCAACATCTGTCACCGTTCACCGGTTCAGCGTTAAAAGGTCAAACAGTCAGCCAAGGAGACTTCGCCCGAATAGGAATGGTGGGTAATAGAAATTGAAACGGTTTAGCTGAACGGGGATGCGACTGCAGTTCTCCGTGATTCCGCCGGTCAAGTATTCTTCCGGTCTGCCGATACAATGTCAAGATTCCGTTGCTCCGGACTGGATTCTCGCCCAACGCGCAGGCTTTCCCTGGGAGCACTGTTTCATGCCTTGGCTTGAAACTTGCAGATTGGATTGGGTTTGGTTTGGGTTTCGATCAACCCGGACAATGAAGAATCAAACCGAAGAATAACAGAGGACGATTTGGGGATGTTCACTTCCCTCAAAGGGAAAATCATCTTTTTCATCACACTGATCATGGGGGTAACTGCAACAGGCATCGTCTTTTTTACCCACCGGGATGTCGGGCAGGCCATGCTGGAGTCTGAAAAAGCTTCCGCGCAGAATGTTTTGGAGCTGGTCGAACTCAACATCCAGGGCGGCTACAACAAGTTGCTTGCCGATAAGGTCGATATGATCACGGGACTCAACTCCCGGCTCAGAAGCACTTCCGGCATTTGCGCATCCGTTTTGACGGAGTATTCCGAACTTGCCGAAAAGGGTTTCATCAAGGAATCTGAAGCAAAGGAGCGAAGTCTGACATGGATGAAGACCATAGGCTTCCAGAAAGGATTTGTCTTTGCCTTCGATCCGGAAAACCGGATCCTCTCGCATCCCGACCCAAAGGTGCGGGGCCTCTCCATCGAATCGCTCAAAGACATGAAGGGTCGCCTCATCTCTCGCGTGATGAATGTCGACACGTTGAAGTACAACGGAGAATCGGCCGTGTTTTTCTGGAAGGAGCCAAGTACCGACGATATACGAAAAAAACTGGGGTACTTCATCCCGTTTCGGAAGTGGAGATGGACGGTCTGTGCGTTGATCGACTTCGATGAAATCGAAGAAGAAAGTAAAAAGAAGCTGGAAAAAATCGTCGATGTGCTCAGGAAAACCTTCGAGAAGATCAAGATCGGCAAAACAGGCTACGCATTCCTGTTCGACGGACTGGGAAAGATGCTGATTCCGCCGCCCGGAATGACCGGTGAAGAATTCGAAACCTTGCGAAACGACTCCACCGGAGACCTCCTGTACAAGGATATCATGACGGCGGCGAAGGAGAAAAAAAAATCGATTCGCTACGTTATATTCAATAAAACCGGGGCGCAGGAAATCGAGGCGCATGTCAGCTATTTCAAAGCATTCGACTGGTATATCGCCGTAACCGTGCCGGTGCTCGAGATCCAGGCGCCGGCGAAGGCGGTGGTCACGCGTCAGAGCATCATCATTACGTTGATCTTCTTCACCAGCCTGACCCTTGCCTATTTTCTGGTTTCCCGTACCTCCCGTCCGCTCAATATGCTGGCTTCCTACGCGAAGAATCTGCCTTCGATGGACTTCACCGGTTCGGAGGAAGAAGGATCTCCCATCGATGAGCTTCCAAAAAAGTTCAAAGATGAGGTGGGGCGACTCGCAGAGTCTTTCGTGTTCATGAAAACCGAGCTGAAGAAAAACGTGCAGGAGCTGGTGGAGACCACGGCGGCGAAAGAGAGGCTCAAGAAAGAGGCGGCGGAGGCGGCAAACCGGGCCAAAAGCGAGTTTTTAGCCAATATGAGCCACGAGCTCCGGACTCCGTTGAATCATATTATCGGATTCACCGAGCTTGTTGTCGATGATCACTTCGGGAAACTCAACGAACAGCAGAAAGAATTTTTGACCGATGTTCTCCGCAGCAGCAAGCATCTGCTCTCCCTGATCAACGACATTCTGGATCTTTCGAAGGTGGAAGCCGGAAAGCTTGAACTCAGCCCCTCGGAGGTGAATCTGCGGGAAATGCTGACCGGCAGCCTCAACATGGTTCGGGAAAAGTCTCTCAAACACGGAATCAGGATCGAAGCATCGTTCGACGGGATTCCGGATACGCTTTTTGTCGATGAACGGAAAATGAAACAGATCATATACAATCTGCTGTCCAATTCGGTCAAGTTTACCCCTGACGGCGGACAGATCGTGTTGGGGGCGCAAATGGTCAAAGGGGTGGTCCGCGCCGGACAGCGCTGGAATGACAATGAGGGAATGAAAGTTTTCGAACATCTGCCCGGAAGCGGCCCCGCCGATCAGCGTGATATCGCCGACTGCGTCGCATTTTCAGTTACCGATACAGGGATCGGAATCGCCACGGAAAATCAGGAGCGCATCTTCAATGCGTTCGAACAAGTCGACGGTTCAACCAGCCGCCGGTATGAAGGGACGGGACTGGGATTGTCCCTGACGAAAAAGCTGGTTGAGCTGCACGGCGGAAAGATATGGGTTGAAAGCAGAGGCGAAGGAAAAGGGAGCACATTCCGTTTCATCATTCCGGCATACATGTAGGTTTCTCTTGATCGTACAGGAATTTGCATTTTTAGAGGTTTCGGGTGTCAGGTTTCGGGTTTCAGGAGGGTCCCGGGCCTTCGCCTCGCCGGAGTGTGACTTAATCAGCGCATTGACAGGGCTTCGGCCACGCAGGCGGGGTTCAGGTGTCAGGGGTTTCGGACTGGGCACGCCTGAACGCTGAACACTGAACGCTGAACACTGAACACTCTCTAACTCGGGGAATTATTATGGACGCTGCGAACCCAAAAATCGTTTTGGTGGTCGAAGACAACGAACTCAACATGAAGCTCGTCCGGACCCTGCTTGACTTCGACGGGCATCGGGTCCTGACGGCAACAGATGCTGAAAAAGGCATTCAGCTGGCGCGTGCGCATCACCCGGATCTGATCCTGATGGATATACAGCTTCCCGGCATGGATGGGCTCACAGCCACTCGCATCATCAAAGAGGATCCGTCATTGAAAGACACACCCGTAGTCGCACTCACCTCATTTGCCATGCAAGGCGATGAAGAGAAGGCCTTGGATGCAGGGTGCGACGGGTATATCACGAAGCCGATCGATACAAGAGATTTTCGAAAATCCATCCATCGATACTGGCATTCCGGTGACAAGGCAAGGTGATTTTATGCAGAAGAAAAGCATTCTGATCGTAGACGACGACCCCATGAATCTGAAGCTTCTCGTGAATAAGCTTTCCAGGGAAGAATACCGGATCCTTACCGCGTCCGATGGAAAAGAGGCAGTGGAGCAGGCCGAAAAGGAGCTGCCGGATCTAATCCTTCTCGACATCATGATGCCGGTCATGGACGGTTACAAGGCCACAGAGACGCTTAAGAACAATCCGGAAACAAAGGATATCCCAATCATCCTGATTACCGCTCTGGACGGAAACGAAGAAAAGCTCAGGGGGCTTGAGGCCGGCTCCGATGAATTCTTGAACAAGCCGGTCAACACCGCTGAACTGCTGGCAAGAGTTAAATCACTGCTGCGCATGAAAATGTACAAGGACCAGCTGAAGTCCCGGGCGCAGTTATCGGACTCGGTCGTTTATCAAGCCCCTCTGCAACAGGAAATCAACCTCCCCACGATCCTGCTGGTTGAAGATGAAGAGATGCATGTTCGCCTGATCCAGACTTACCTCTCCGCCGATGCGTATCGGATCGAAGCCGTAAAAACAGGTGAGGATTGCCTTTCCCGTGTGCTCAACGACAAGGTCGATCTGGTGCTTTTGGATATTCTTCTTCCCGGTATGAATGGATTCGAAGTGGTCCGCCGGCTCAGAGAAATCGAAGAATCCAAAAACCTCCAGGTTGTCGCACTGACCAATCTTCCCGACATGGAAAGCAAAATCAAGGGAATAGAACTCGGTGCCGACGATTATCTCGTAAAGCCGATCAATAGACACGAACTCCGTGTGCGAATCCGTTCACTGATCAAAAAGAAGGCATATCTGGATACGCTTCAGACCGAATACGATTCCGCCGTTCATTCCGCCATCACCGATCGGCTGACGGGGCTTTACAATCGTGCCTATTTCGAACATTTCATCCAAATGGAGATCAAACGGGCCGAGCGGAATTATGGGATGCTGGGGCTCATCATGATGGATATCGACGATTTCAAGTACTACAACGATCACTTCGGTCATCTGGCCGGAGACGGAATTCTGAGGAGCCTGGGCAAGCTGATCCGGCAGAATACCCGAGAGATCGACTTGGCCGCGAGGTACGGAGGAGAAGAGTTTATCATCGTGCTGCCGAGCACCCCTCCGGAAGGTGCGGTTGTGGTCGCCGAAAGAATCAGAAGAATCGTCTCCGAGCATTGTTTCCTGCCTCAAAACGATTGTGAGAAACGGCTGACGGTAAGCGCGGGAGTGGCATCCTATCCTGCCGAGGGACGTAACGTGGAAAAACTCATTGCCGCTGCGGACAGCCTCCTTTACCAGGCGAAAGCCGAAGGGAAAAACCGGGTTTGCTTTCACCAGACCGAAGCGGCGCGAGCCGCCGGATGCCTGTGAGCCGTCGAAAGGGGCAGCAGATGGGCAAAGAGACGATTCTCGTCATCGAAGACAATGAATTCAATATGAAGCTGGTGCGAACGCTCCTTCAATTCCGGGAATACCACGTTCTGGAAGCCATCGATGCAGAGACGGGAATAAAACTGGCCCGTGAACGAATTCCTTCGATGATCCTCATGGATATCCAATTGCCGGGGATGGACGGCTTGGAGGCAACCCGCCTGATCCGGAGGGATCAAAAGCTTAAGAGAATACCGGTTGTAGCGCTGACTTCCTATGCCATGCGGGGAGACGAAGATCGGGCGCTCAAGGCAGGGTGCACGGGATACATCACCAAACCGATCGATACGAGGAAATTTTTAACGACCCTGGAAGGATACAAGGGGGATGCGGGGGGTGAAGCCGCCGGCACCGAAAAGGAAGCATATCGCCATCGAATCCTGATTGTCGACGACGATTCTCTAAATACCAAGCTCCTGGTTTCCATGCTCCCGAAAGAAAAATACGCTGTCATTACCGGCAGCAACGGAGAGATGTGCCTTCAGAAGGCACTGAATGACCACCCGGACCTCATCCTGCTCGATGTGATGATGCCGGGGACCGACGGATATGAAGTGACCCGCCGGCTGAAGACGGACCCCCGAACCAAACACATTCCGGTCATGCTGATCACAGCCCTTGACGGCAAATCGGACAAGATCAAGGGGCTTGAGGCAGGGGCCGATGACTTCCTCAACAAGCCGGTCAATACCTATGAGCTCCGTGCACGCGTCCAGTCCCTGCTTCGAATGAAAGTCTACCACGATCAGCTAAAGACCCGCAGTCAGACGAAAAATTTTGTGTTGAAGCCGGGAAATCAGGATCATGTCGAAATCGAGGCCGCTTCATTGCCCTCGATTCTGCTTGTGGAGGACAACCCGGGCGATGTCCGTCTTTTTCAGCAGTATCTCGGGAAAGAGGCTTTTCGCCTGAATGTCGCTGTAAATGGAGAAGAGGCGGTCGCCTTTGCCCGGGAGGAACCGATCGATCTGGTCCTGCTTGATATTCTGCTTCCCGGAATGGACGGTTTCGAGGTTGCCGGGCAGATCAAGAAAATGTCGCAACACAAAAATATACAACTGGTGGTCGTCACCGTGCTCGATGACATGAACAATAAGATCCGAGGCATCCATCTGGGTGCCGATGACTACCTCATCAAACCGGTCAACAGAGTTGAACTCGTCGCGCGAGTCCAGAGCCTGCTGAAGAAAAAAGCCTATATGGATCAGCTCAGTTTACAGTTTGAAACCGCCCTGCAGGCTGCCATCAGCGATAAACTGACCGGAGTCTACAATCATGCCTACTTGAAGCATTTCCTGGATCTTGAAGTCAAACGATCCATGAGGCAGAACCATCCATTGGCTTTGATCATGATCGATATCGATGATTTCAAAAAGTACAACGATACGCACGGCCACCCCGCAGGAGATACCCTCTTGAATTGGATGGGCCGGGTGATCCGGAAAAATATACGGGAAGTCGATGTCCCGGCACGCTATGGGGGAGAAGAGTTTGCCGTGGTACTGCCTTACGCCGACCGGAAGGGAGCCGCGAGCGCAGCGGATCGAATTCTTGAAGCCATACGGACCGATTCCTTCCCCGCATCTGACAGCCGACCTGAACCAGGTTCTGAAGAGTCGAAAAGGGTAACCGTCAGTATGGGAGTCGCTCTTTACCCTGAGGATGCCGAATCCGCCCAGGAGTTGATCAAACTGGCCGACAAGGCGCTGTATCGGGCAAAAAGAGAAGGCAAAAACCGTGTCTGCCTGCATGGGGAAAATGCCGGGAGCGCAGCCGGCGATTCCGGCCAAATACCACCGGAGGTTGAAAAAAAAGAATACGTTTTCCCGCATAACGGAACAGGTGTGCGATGACCGATTCAAATCATGAATACCAATTGCCGGAGTGGAGCAACGGGTTCGAATCCGATTACCGGAAAGAGACCGGAGCGCCATTTTCGGATGGCCTCACCGGACTTTTCAACCACGGATTTTTCCAGATCTATTTGGAACGCGAGATCATGCGCTACCAACGATACGGCACCGGTTTCGCTCTTGCGCTCATCGATATTGACTCCTTCTTTTTCTACAACCACCGTCATGGTCCTCTCAAAGGCGATCGGACGCTCAAAGACATCGCCGAAATCATCAAGTGCAATATCCGAAAAACAGATCTTGCCGCAAGGTTTGCGGGAGATGTGTTCGCAGTCATTCTGACCGAATCGGATACCGAGTCCGCCTTTAAACCGCTCGATCGTATCCGGGAGCTTGCAAAGCAGATGCCCCATCCGGGAGTTACCATCAGCATCGGACTGGTCGGCTACCCCCGGGATGCATCCGGAAAAGAAAGCATCATCCAAAGAGCCCACGGCGCACTGAAGGAGGCCAAAGTCCGCGGGAAAAACTACCTCTTCCGGTTTGATGAAAAGGGGCCGCTGCTCGAATCCGGACAGCCCGTGGTCCTTGTGGTGGATGACGAGCCTCGAAATATCCTGCTTTTGGAGGCGCTTCTGAAGACTCAAGGATACAACATCCTGAAAGCCTCAAATGGCGAGGACGGCTTGCACATGCTGGCAAAAACCGATGTCGATGTGGTGCTGCTCGATGTGATGATGCCCGGCATCAATGGATTCGAGACATGCCGTCGAATCAAGGCAAACAGCGCAACCCGGATGGTGCCGGTGGTTCTGGTAACCGCGCTGGACGATATGGAATCCAAGATCAAGGGGATCGAATCCGGGGCAGACGACTTCATCACAAAACCGGTAAACAAGATCGAATTGATCGCCCGCACGAAATCCCTGATCAACGTCAAAAGATTGAACAACAACTTGACCAGTATCGAAAATGTGCTTTTTTCGCTTGCGATCACCGTCGAGGCAAAGGATGTCTATACCCAGGGTCATATTGAAAGAGTGGCCAACGTAGCCGTATCGCTCGGGCGAAAAATGGGCCTTTCTCCAAGAGAAATCGACGCCCTCCGCTATGGAGGGATGCTGCATGACATCGGGAAGATCGGCGTTCCGGAGGACGTACTGAACAAACCCGGGGCATTGGACGATGAGGAATGGGAGAAGATGAAGTCTCATCCGGATATCGGCTACAGGATCTGCTCTCCTCTCAAGAAAAACTTGGGGTTCGCTCTGGATGTGATCCGCCATCACCATGAAAAATTGGACGGCAGCGGATATCCGGATGGACTGAAAGGAGAGGAGATACCCACCGTGGCCCGAATCATGGCTGTTGCCGATATCTACGATGCACTGATCACCGATAGACCATACCGGAAAGGGATGCCCAAAGAGGCGGCATTTGGAATCCTCAGGAAGGAAGCGAGCGAAAATAAACTGGATCCGGAAGTCGTCGCATGCCTTTCCGAACTTATCGACCAGGAAGCGGCCGAAGATACTGAAAAAGTACCATCCTTGCGGCCGGTTGACACTCCCCCCGCCATGCCTTAACATATCCACAAGCATGCCGGTGGAAAAAACCCGGCACCGCATCTTGAACCGGACGGCAAATATTTTCCCTCTGGAGGATCGCTATGGCAAATCCAATCAATACCGGATCTCGGACGAATGAAGCCGCCGGCGGCGACGTAATGAATCAGCTGCGGGCAACCTTCAGCAAGCTTCCGCACGATATCCCGCTTCTCTATTTTACGCAAAAGTTCAAGGAAGATGTTTTCAACGAGACGACCCGTCAGATGGTTCGTGTCTTTAGAGAGTTGTCCGATAAGATCACCTTCAGGGAATACGACCTCGATCATGAACTGGCAAAGCGGTACAGAGTCGAGCGAAGCTCGACGCTGTTGATCGCGCCGGACCGGTACAATATCCGATAGATCGGAGCGCCTATGGGAGAGGAAGGCCGCACCTTTCTTGAAACCCTGATTCTTGTCGGGCTCGGTCAAAGCAATCTCGGTGAAGCGGCCGCCGGCACGCTGAAGAAAATCGATTCTCAGAGAACGGTCAAGGTATTCGTGAGCCCGACATGCCCCTACTGCCCCCAGCAAGCCGTAAACGCCGTGAAAGCGGCCATCGAAATGCCGGAGCGGATATCCGTCGAAATCATCGATATTCAATGCTGTCCGGATCTTGCCGAACAATACTCGGCTTTCAGCGTTCCGCAGACCTTTGCCGACGACGTGCTCATCGGACAGGGGGCGCAGACAGAAGAGCTCTTTGCGCTTTCGCTCCTCAAGCTTGAACCGCAAACCGTTTTCATACCCGATATCGAAGCAGAACTTGTTGAAAACGATATGGTCATCGTCGGCGCCGGACCTGCAGGGCTTACCGCAGGCATCTATGCCGTGCGCAGCGGGCTGGCTACAGCGGTCGTCGAGCGAGGGGCCATGGGCGGGCAGATCGCCACGACGCCGGTGGTTGAAAACTATCCCGGATTCGCCCAGGTCGGCGGAAAGATGCTTGTCGATATCATGGTCAGCCATACGCTTCAATATGCCCAGGTCTTTCAGGGAGAAGACGTCATCGATATCAAACCCGGTAATCCGATTGAAGTGGTTACCTCCCGGCGAAAATTTCTGACTCGGGCAGTTCTGCTTGCTACAGGCGCAAAGCATCGCCAGTTGATGGTTCCCGGCGAAGACCGCTTTGCCGGCCGGGGAGTGAGTTACTGCGCGACTTGCGACGGACCTTTGTTCAAAGGGAAAAAAGTGATCATGGTCGGAGGGGGCAACAGTGCCGTTACCGAAGCACTCTACCTCCACTTCATGGGAGTCCAAGTCACTCTCGTCCATCGAAGGGATCGTTTGAGGGCCCAGGATTTTCTGGCGAAAAACCTGTTCGATAACAACATCCCCGTGCTTTGGAATACGGAAGTCAGGGAGATCCGCGGAAAGGAGCGCGTCGAAGAGGTCCTGCTGCTGAATAATAAATCCGGTGAGGTATCGTCTATCAAAACAGACGGCGTATTCATTGCCGTCGGCTATGAGCCGTCGGTCGATCTGGCAAAAAAAATCGGGGTGGAACTGACCGAGGACGGCTTTATCAAACACGATCAATTTCACAGGACCAACATTCCGGGGATCTATTCGGCCGGAGACGTGGAAGGCGGCTACAAACAGATCATCACCGCAGCAGGGCAGGGTTCCGCCGCGGCCATGACCATATTCGAGGACCTGATCAATCCGTATTGGAAGACGGAACACCAGGCTGAGAAAGCTGCAAGCTTGAAGCTTGTAAGAGGAAGCTGAAGGATAAAAGCTCAAAGCAGGGGGGCTGAAGGTTCAAAGCCGAGAGCAAGAGAGTTCAAGGGATCAAAGACAGGGTTTCGATAAACCCATCATTCGGAAGCCAATTATTTCCGTCGTAAACGACGCGCTTCGTTTGTTTTCGCTTTGAGCCTTGAGCTTTCAACTTTCAGCGCATGCCGAGCAGCGGCTTGGGGCCTTCTCTTTTTTCGGTAACCCCCTTCGAGAGGATCAATTTTTCCCCGATGCGGAATCCGTCTTCGAGCACCTTTCCGTCCTGTTTCCCCCCTGTCTGTCGAAAGCTCCGGGTTCGCGGATATTTATATCGCATATAGGCTTTCAGTTGACGGTCTTCGATCGGGATCAATTGACGCCCTTTGACCTTCTCAAGAATCTCCGGCCGGCTCGCGGCAAGCTTTTTGCGGAACCCTTCGATGATGCCTATGGCGAAGTCGGTCTTGCGATTGCGGTGGAGCCTCCGGTGAGGATCGTAAACGCTCCATTCCCGATCGATATAGCGGGAGACGAAATGATGGACGTATTCCGCCATAACGACATTCTGAGGGGTGCCGCTGACCTCCAGAACCCGTCCCATCTTGGCTCTGCTGATCACGTATGCCGGAACCCAGATCCCCTGGACAAAGTAGAAATCGTGGAGCAGCCCTGCGAGGTGATAGGCTTCCCTCGGATGCCGGAGGGCCGGCTGGCCCAGAAAAAGGCTGACGTAAAGATTGCGTTCGGGGGGATTGCGGTCGATGTTGTGTCTGACCATCAGCTCATGGGCTTTGACCATTGCGGCCTCCGCCTCATGCCGGTACTGGCTCTGGGCCAATGCGAGCAGCTTCCTGATCCGGATCCGAATGCGGTCGTTACCGTCCTTGGCTCCGCTGTGAATTTTTTCCTGCAGAAGCGGATACATGCCCGATGCTTTCGGATCGGCACGGAGCAGATGGCAGGCCTTTCTGAAAACAGGACCGTGGGGCGGCTCCCCGTCCGCCCCGAGCACCTGTTCCGCCAGTTGATGGGCCATTTCGTGCAACAGCACTTCCCGCACCGCATCCCATGGATGATTTAAAACCAGGCTGCGGCTGATTCGGACCTCCCGGTTCCTGCCTGACCACAACCCCCATGCATGCGTCATATCACGGATGCTGAAAAGCGGCCTCTTCATCTGATGTCTGAGCTTTTCTTCCAGCACCCACAAGGCTGCCTCCCATTCACAGGAAAGACCGTGGAGAATGCGGCGTTCCAACTCGATTTCCGGGGTTGATGGATTCTGATTCATCGGTTCGGCTGTTTCTTTGTCAACTTCCGATAAGCAGCCTCGATCTCCCTGAACCGTTTCTCGGCAAGCGCCTTGAATTCTTCCCCCAGGTGATGAACCTTGTCGGGATGATATTGGTTGGCAAGTTTTCGATAGGCTTGCTTGATTTCTTGGGCCGAAGCCCCCCGTTGGATTCCGAGAAGGGCGTACGGGTCCTGCGCCGGATCATCTGCTGCGGATGAGCGGCCGTGCGAGCCGGCCGAATCACTGCCGTAGAATTGTTGTTCGCCGCTGCGGGTTTGACCGGAGGATACGGTTCTTCTTGCGGAATAAAAGAACCACCAGAGCAGAGACAAAATGATCAGATCGTCCAGCCACCCCCAGCCGATGGCGATATCGGGCAGGAAATCATAGGGGGAAAGCGCATACAGAAGCGCTAGAATCGTAAATAAGATTTTCATCGGATGTCTTTTTCCTCTACTGGGCCGAAAGAGTAGCAACAATCGAAAGAATGTTCAAGGAAATGGTCTCTTCTCTTCGGCGACGTGCTCGATCGATTCCCGTTTGTTGCGAATCTTTTACCCTTGTGGTATCCCTGCAAAACGCGCCCAACCTGACCGGCTTAAGGAGTCCAATACGAATCAATGAAAGCATATTCGGAGGATACCCGAACCGTATGGGTTGTGGTCATATTTTCCACCTTCTTTTTGGGGGTCATGGTTTTTTACGTCCTACCGCCCAACCTGTTCTGGAAGTATCCAATTGCGGCACAAAACTGGATTGATGGGACTTTAGAGGCAGAACGCCTGATCGATTTCAGTCCGCTCTATCTTTATCTTCATATTTTAGCTCGCAATTGCCTCATGAGTCCGGAATCGGTCATCCTCTGGGTTCAAATCATTCTGACTTCAACTTCGGCGGGATTCTTTTTCCTTCTTCTCAGAAGATGGTATACCGGGCCAATCGCCCTGCTGTCCACATTGATCTTTGTTACCAACCATAGTGTCATTGTCTATACGGGTACGTTCGAGCCCGAACCGTTGCTGATTTCCTTTATTCTGGGATATCTTGTTTTTGCCATACAATCCGGAACCTCGGCGTCACTCTTTGCCGGTGTGTTCTTGAGTTTGAGTCTTCTTACCCGATTCAATTTTTTCCTGCTGATATTTCTTACCCCGCTTTCTTTTCACTTGCGTGAAAGGAATTTGAGAAAGACCCTCCGAAACGGAGCGATGTTCCTGCTCCCCGTCGCCATTGCCGTTTCTTTTCTGACTGTAAGAAACGGAATCGTCGCAGGCAAGATGACGCCCATCGGTATGAATCCCGGCCATGTTTTTTTTGAAGGCAATAACCCGGTTTCAACCGGCGAAAGTGCTATCTATCCACCACTGGTATACGACAGCCGCCAAGATTTTCCACCTGGTTCGGATTATCGGCATGAAATCTACCGGATTTTTTTAAGAAGAGTCTCGGAAAAACCGATTTCGGTCTCGGAAAGCAACCGGTATTGGATGAGCAAAGCCAAAAACTTCATCATCGATCATCCAGGTCGTTTTTTTTCTTTGCTCCTAACCAAGATCAAATTCTTTTTTCACGGGTTCAAAAGACACGATATCTGGTATCTGGAAGAAAAGCACCGGCGTGTCGAAGAGGTGCTCCCTTCCGTCCCGTTTGCGCTGATTTCGGCTCTGGCATTGGTGGGCATGATTCTATCTGCCGGAGACTGGAAGCAGAAATTGCCGGTTTACGCTCTGTTCTTCACGCAATTTGGCGTCATGATGCTGACCTATGTATCGGAAAGACAGAGGGTCGCCATAATTGCCGTTTTGATCCTTTTCGCAGGCGAAGCGATACAAGCGATCCTTCGAAAGAAAAGATATGTTCTCATAAGCCTCTTCAGTATCCTGTTGGCAATCCTTCTCCATATACCGGATGATCTGATCCGAGACGACATCCACCTGATCACACGAACACGCCTTTGCGACTCGATGGTCGCCCGCGCCTTCGAATACCGTCGTATCTCGGACTCGTCAATGGCGGCACAAGCGAATGTTTCAGCCTTCGCATTCGCGCCCTGGCGTTACGAAAACATCCGCTTGGCCGGGATTCCTTTCATGGACAAGAGCTTTGAGAGGCTGGCGCTTGAGGCTGCGATATCATTCGATGACGAGACCCCCTCCGCTCGATTTGATCTTGCTGTTTTGTATATTGCAGACAACCAGCTTGAGGAAGCCGAGGCCATATTAAAGAACCTGATCCGAGGAGGCTACCGGTTCAACCGGCGCTACACCCAGTGCTCTCAACCCGGCTACTATCTCGCCCGTATTTGCCAGGGACGCGGAGATCTTTCAGGAGCTGTGAAACATCTCGAATCTGCACTTGAGCGGAATCCGGGAGACCCATGGGTTCTTTCTTTTTTGAACGTCCTCACCGATGATGATGATTATCGTCAGCGCCTGATTCGATACTTCGATGAAATCGATGCAGCCTTTTTTTTGGGAGAGGCAAACCTCTATGCCGGTGTATACGAGGCGGCCGTTAAAAATTTTTCATACATCGTCAGCCGCCTGCCCGAATACAGAAAAGGTTTGATCTATTACAGTCTTTCCATGGCTGCGGTGGGGAAATACCACGAAGCAGCCCAGATCTATCTGACCGCATTGGAGATGCGGAGGGACTACATTTTCAAGGAAGAAGAAATCATCCGTATGTTTGTCCGTCAATTGAATGAAAATCCTCATGAATCGGAGAGTAAGATCAACCTTCAAAGAATTCTAAAGGATTTTGGACACGGAAAAGGGATGATGCGACTGGATGAATCAAGGGGAGCACCGTCGACAGAAACCAATAAACCCCATAAATACGCTTTAATTGCGAATTGATGGATTGTTTAGGGGCAATCGATATGCTATTCTCAACCGTTTGATTGGAATGTGAAAGTGGATGCTTGAGGGCGATATATGGCGGAAGTGCATGGGAATCGAACCCACCCGGGACGGTGTTAGCGCCCCACACCGGATTTGAAGTCCGGGAGCCCCACCAGTGAGCTGTCCACTTCCGCAATCCGATAGAATTTAGCGGTTGTTGTCTTTTTTGTCAACCGATGAAAGGAGAGGCTTTATCGCTCATGCTCGCCTATTTTGATTGTTTTTCCGGGATCAGCGGAGATATGACCCTCGGTGCGTGCATCGACCTCGGAGTGCCGGTCGATTGGCTGGAAGCGACCCTTGCCAGGCTCCCGCTGACCGGTTTTTCCATATCGGCTTCCCCGGTTGTCCGTCACGGAATATCTGCCAAATCCGTCAGGGTGGAGGCAGCAGAAGATCACCATCACCACAGGCATTTTACCGATATCGTGAAATTGATCGATCAGAGCCCTTTTTCCGATCCGGTTAAACAGCAAAGCATCCGGATTTTCGACACCATTGCCGAGGCTGAGGCGCAAATCCACGGGTGCGACAAAAAGACGGTTCACTTCCACGAAGTGGGCGGAACCGATGCCATCGTCGATATCGTCGGAACGGTCCTTTGCCTGGAATACCTCCATATCGATACGGTGATCGCTTCGAAAATCCCGGTGGGAACCGGATTTGTGAAGTGCCGGCACGGGGTCTTGCCGATTCCCGCACCGGCCACCGCCGCCATTCTAAAGGGAAAGCCGATGTACGGTACGGATGTTCCCTTCGAGCTGGTGACCCCCACGGGAGCCGGCATCATCGTCTCCCTGGCCCGCTCGTTCGAGCCCCTCCCGGACATGGCGGTTGAAAAGATCGGATACGGTGCAGGCGCCAGAGAAATCGAAACCAGACCGAATCTTCTTCGTATCTGGTATGGGGAGGCAGGGGTCGGAACCGATCGGGTGGGGGCAGAACGTGCGATCATGATCGAAGCTGCAATCGACGATATGAATCCGGAAATCTACGGGTATTTAATGGATCGGCTGTTCGAGAGCGGTGCGCTGGACGTTTGCTGGATCCCTTTATATATGAAGAAAAATCGACCCGGAACGATGCTTCAGGTGCTCAGCCCCATCCAACGGAAGGACGCACTCATCCAAAAGATTCTAGAGGAGACCACCACCCTGGGGGTGCGTTACCATGAGCTGAACCGGCGCACACTTCATCGGGAGGTGGTTCAGGTGGAGTCGAGGTTCGGGACCGTTTCGGTAAAAAAAGCCATCGATCCCGCGGGCCGGGTCCGCTGGATTCCGGAATACGAAAGCTGCAAAGCGGCCGCCCTGGAAAAGGGCCTTCCGCTTAGAGAAGTCTATGAGATCATCGCCGGCGAACTCCGAAATCGTTCGGAATAGAGTGGGAATGCGGTCTTCCCGCTTTTACAGGACCCAATTCCTGATGTTCCTTCCGATTGCCGTTCCGGAATCTTTCTTGACAAAAAAAATGGCCGGTTATAGACACGGCCATGCAGCTTCGAGATAGACTGGTCCTGTTTTTTTCAACCGGTGGATATGTCGGAAAAATGCCGCTCGCTCCCGGAACGGCCGGTTCGTTATGGGGCATTCCGATCTGCTATATCATCGTTAAAGCAGGGTTGGCGGAGGCTTTTTTTTTGACGATCCTTTTCATTGCGGCTGCCGTTTGGATTGCCGGAAAAGCGGAGGAATTGTTCGGCAGAAAAGATGCAAATCCCATCGTTATCGATGAGATCGCCGGATACATGGTGACACTGCTGGGGCTTCCCTTCAATCCGACTACCGTAATTGCCGGTTTTTTTTTGTTCAGAGGACTGGATATTCTCAAACCGTTTCCAATTCGCTGGTTGGAGAGGAGAATGCCGGGTGGGTTCGGTGTCGTTTTGGATGATGTCGCAGCGGGAATCTATGGAAATCTTCTGCTGAGGATTTTCTTCAATGCCGGATAGTCGCTTCTTTGTGGCTGAGCATCGTGTGTGAAAGGTTTATAATTTGAAAATATTGAAGAATCAACAAAGCTCAATTGCTCCTTCCAAGGAAAAGAGCCGTTTCCGTGAAAATGTCGAGGCCATTCTTCTGGCCATCATCCTGGCCATGTTCATTCGAACCTTCGTGGTGCAGGCCTTCAAGATTCCTTCGGGCTCCATGAAGCAGACCCTTCTGATCGGAGATCACATCCTGGTCAACAAGTTCATATACGGAGTCAAGCTGCCTTTTACGGGAATTACCCTGATTCCGGTTCGAGAACCCAAGCGAGGGGATATCGTCGTTTTCAAATTCCCGGAGGATCCCGGTAAGGATTTTATCAAACGCGTCGTCGGAGTAGAAGGCGATGTCGTCGAGATCCGGGACAAGCAGGTTTTTGTCAATGGAAAACCCGAAAACCACTCGCACGGGGTTCACATGGACCCGTATACCATTCCGCCGGGAGTCCAGCCCAGAGACTATTTCGGCCCTGTGACGGTTCCGCCGGATTCCATTTTTGTTTTGGGGGACAATCGGGATCACAGTTACGACAGCCGATTCTGGGGGTTTGTAGAGCTGAAGGATATGAAGGGGAAGGCATTTATCATCTACTGGTCCTGGAACAATCAGGACTTCGGTGTCCGATGGGGTCGAATCGGTAAACTGTTGGAATAAAACAGGTGAAAGATGCAGTTTGCAAGGAAAGACATTCTGGACATGGCATCGCTGTCGCAGGAGGAGATTCGACGGATACTGGAAACAGCCGAGGGGATGAAAGAGATTTCAACCCGGTCGATTAAAAAGGTCCCCACGCTCAGAGGCAAGACGGTCATTCTTTTCTTTTATGAGCCGAGCACCCGTACCCGGACTTCCTTCGATATCGCGGCAAAAAGGCTGAGCGCAGACACGCATGCGATTTCGGCGTCCACCAGCAGCATCGTGAAAGGCGAAACGCTGATCGATACGGCGAAAAATCTTCAGGCCATGGAACCCGACGTGATCGTGCTTCGGCACAGTTATTCCGGAGCCCCTCACCTGATGGCGCAGATGGTGAATGCATCGATCATCAATGCGGGCGACGGAATGCACGAGCATCCCACACAGGCACTGCTGGATATGATGACGATAAAAGAGCACAGGGGGGAAATTTCAGGACTCAGGATCGCAATCATCGGAGATATCGCGCACAGCCGGGTCGCCAGATCGAACATGATCGGCTTCCGGAAAATGGGTGCGGATGTCGTCGTATCCGGCCCGCCTACCATGATCCCGATGGGAGTCGAAGAGTATGGTGTTTCGGTGACCTACCGCATCGAAGAGGCCATCGAAGGCGCCGATGTCATCATGATGCTCAGAATCCAAAAAGAGCGGTTGGAGAGCTTCCTTTTTCCGACCGAAAGGGAATATTCCATTTACTACGGCCTTAACAGCAGGCGGATGAAGCTGGCCAAAGAGGGAGTGCTGATCATGCATCCGGGTCCGATCAACCGCGGTGTCGAAATCGCGCCGGAAGTTGCGGACGGTCCGTATTCGTTGATTCTGGAGCAGGTCACCAACGGGGTTGCGGTCCGGATGGCGCTTCTTTATCTGGTAACGGGAGGAGTCCCCGATGCGAATACGGATTAGAAACGTCCATGTCATCGATCCCGGAAATATCGATGGGATCATGAATATCCTGATCGAAGACGGAAAGATTTCGAAAATCGATCCGGCATCACCGGAAACGTGGGATTCGGATGCCGGAAGGCTCAACGACGAAAAAGCCCCGATGCAGGTCATCGACGGCACCGGCAAGGTCCTCGTGCCCGGCTTGATCGATATGCATGTGCACTTCAGAGACCCCGGTTATGAATACAAAGAGACGATCGAGACCGGTTGCCTTTCGGCTGCGGCGGGAGGGTTTACCGGCGTGTGCACGATGCCCAATACGCGGCCGATCACAGACAACAGCCAGACGGTCCGGTATATCCTGAAGAAAGCGGAGGCGGCCTGCGGGGTTAAGGTCTATCCGGTCGCGGCGGTCAGCATGGAAAGCAAGGGGAAAGCCCTCTGCGAATACGGGGATTTAAAGAAAGCCGGTGCCGTCGCTCTCTCAGATGACGGGATGCCCGTTTCAAACACCGAACTGCTGCGCCGGGCCATGGAATATGCCGCGATCTTCGGACTGTTCATTATTTCGCACTGCGAAGATGCCCAACTTGCCGCAGGCGGAGTGATGAACGAAGGGCCGGTCGCCACCCGCCTTGGGCTTCGCGGTATGCCCAATGCCGCTGAAAGCATCCATGTCATGCGGGATATCGCGGTATGCGAGCTGACAAAAACCCCCCTGCATATCGCGCATGTGAGCACCCGGGAATCGATCCGGGCCATCCGGGATGCAAAAAAAAGAGGCATCCCGGTAACGGCCGAAACAGCCCCGCATTACTTTAGTCTAACCGATGAAGCGGTTGAGTCGTACAACACAAATGCGAAGATGAATCCGCCGCTTCGGTCCGGAAAGGACCGCGAGGCTGTCCGGGAAGGATTGGCGGATGGAACCATCGATGCAATCGCCACAGACCATGCACCGCAGAGCGCAATCGAAAAGGATGTGGAATTCGACCGGGCGGCAAACGGCATCATCGGCCTCGAAACATCGCTTCCGCTCTCGCTAAAGCTTGTGGAGCAGGCTGTTTTGACCCTTCCGAAGCTGATCGAAAAGATGTCTGTAAACCCCGGCCGGATCATCGGACACCCGAATCGCATCGCCATCGGCGCTTCCGCCGATTTGACCATGATCGATCTGGAAAAAGAATTCACGGTAGAGGCCGAACGATTTCTGTCCTTGAGCCGCAACAGCCCGTTCAACGGGTGGCGCATGAAGGGGAAAGCGGTGCTGACCATGGTCGAGGGACAGGTGGTATTTAAGGACTTCTAATGCCGCAGGGAAGACCCCATATCCTGGTTGTAGACGACGAGATCAGCATGCGGGAGTTTTTAGAAGTCCTGTTTACACGGGAAGGCTACGAGGTTTCCTGTGCGGAGACCGGCCGCAAAGCGGTATCGATGCTTAAAGAGGTCGATTTCGATCTGCTGTTGTGCGACATCCGTCTCGGAGATATCACGGGACTTGACGTACTTAGAGCCGCCAAAGGAAAGAATTCACGAACCGTCGTCA
Source organism: Desulfobacteraceae bacterium (assembly GCA_003599475.1). The sequence continues at coordinate 22,458 of QZKK01000083.1, read as the reverse complement.
TCATGATTTCCGCCTATGCAACCACCGAAACGGCCGTAGAGGCCATGAACAGCGGCGCCTACGATTACGTCCCCAAACCGTTCAACAAGGACGAGCTAAAAAAAACCGTCCGGGCTGCTCTGCAGCTCAAAACCCTCGAACATGAAAAAGAGGCTCTGGGCGATGAGCTGAAAAAGAACCTTTTTTTCGGAAAGATCATCGGAAGCTGCCCCGGCATGATGCAGATCTATTCGATGATCCGGCAGGTCGCCAAAACCCGGACCAACGTCCTCATTACCGGGGAAAGCGGAACGGGCAAAGAGCTCATCGCGCGGGCCATCCACGAGGAGAGTGACCGCCATGACAAACCCATGGTGGTGATCAATTGCGGCGGAGTCCCGGAAACCCTGATTGAAAGCGAGCTTTTCGGCCACAAGAAGGGAGCCTTTACAGGGGCAACTCAAGACAAACGAGGCCTGTTCGAGGTCGCCGACAAAGGGACGGTGTTTCTCGATGAAATCGGGGAGGTGAGCCTTCCGCTGCAGGTCAAGCTGCTCCGCGTGGTGCAGGAGAGGATGGTCAAACCGGTCGGGGGAAACGAGGAAAAAACCGTCGATATCCGGATCATTTCGGCAACGAACAAAAATCTCGTGGACGAGGTCATCGCCGGAAAATTCAGGGAGGATCTTTTCTACCGGCTGAATGTGATCGAAATCCGGGTGCCCCCCTTGCGCGAGAGGAAAGACGACATCCGCGCTCTGGCGCAGCATTTCCTCGAAAAATATGCCAAAGAGATGGGAAAGGAGGTCTCAAAGATTTCTTCATATGCCATCGATATGCTGGAGAAATATGATTTCCCGGGAAACGTCCGCGAGCTCGAAAACCTAATGGAGCGCAGTGTGGCCCTCGCCAACACCAATATTCTGCTCCCCGACAGCCTCGCACTTTCGCTTCACAAGCGCCGGTGGATCGAAGGGATCCCCAGCAAGCGATTCGATCTGGATGCGGTCGTTAACGGTGTAAAGATGGACGACATTCTGGAAGCGATCGAAAAGGCATATTTGAAGAAAGCGCTGGAGTGCACCGGAGGCAACAAGCAGAAAGCGGCAGACCTCCTCGGAATCACCTTCCGCTCCTTCCGGCATCGCCACGCAAAGCTGGAAATCGAGAAATAATCCTCACGCAAAGACGCTGCGATCCTAAACGTTGACCGTTGAACCTTCAACACTCTATGCTCCATGCCCTTGAATCTTAGCGGGTTTGGCGTGAGAAATCTATTTAATATCAGCGTGTGTCTGGGAAAATCAGCGGCCGATTTAACTCGATCGTACAGGAATCTGTATTTTTAGACAGGATCAACGGGATGGACAGGATAGGGAAACACAAACGCAAACAATCTAATTTAATCGCTCCGGTTTTTAAGTGACAATTTTTGTCAGACCTTGACAAAAATTGTTTGTATACGCCCACACCACATAGTGCTCGACCCTTGGTCAATCCCAGAATAATTAAAGGTAATCAATTACTTAAATCGCACCAGTATTTCTCTTGACCGTGGCACAGATATTGCTGTATAGCCATCAAGCTTAGATAGGACAGGTGTCGAAGAATTAATACTGGCAAGTCCCTTTTTCACAAAACTAATTATGGAGGAGACGTATGCTGCAAAAACTGAGACTGAACCACAATCAAAAAGGCTTTACCCTGATCGAGTTGATGATCGTCATTGCGATTATCGGCATCCTGGCGGCGATTGCCATCCCCAACTTCATCAGCTATCGGAAGAGGGGCTATTATTCGGCGGCGAATGCGGATATAAAAAATGCCTATACTGCAGCCCAAGCCTATTTTTCGGACTATCCCACAGGAGAGGTCACCTCGACTGTCCTCGCAGCCTATGGGTTTAAATCATCGCCTAGTATGAGCATAAGTATTAGCGGTTTGGGTCAAACTGATTTAGACATGTATACAGTAAACGGCGCCGCAGATGATAGAACCTATCATGTTGATTCCGAAGGATCGATTTCATTTCAATGATCATGAAAGACGGAGAACTCTAGTCGGTTCTCCGTCTTTTCCGACCTAACCAGAATGCTCAGCAGCGATTCGAATGAACTCCCGAGGATTTAGTTTTAAGCAAAGCGCAATATGAGAGCCCGAGGATACAGGAAAGATTAGAGGCACGCTGTGACCTTGGGTTTGTATTATGATTAAGCGTTTATCTATCCGAAGCTAGGACGAAGTTGAAAGTTCTATATAGCGAAGGCGGTTCGGCTGAAGGCATTCTCCCTCGATGCGCCGCATAGCCTTTCCCAAGCGGGGTTGCAGAACGTTTTATTCAGGTTGCCTGAACTTGATTGATGTGAGATGAGCCTCACCTTTCCTCGCTACAGATCCTATCTTGTTCTTTTCGTGCTGATTACCCTATCTTACCTGCCATCGCTTTCAGGAGAATTTCTCCTTGACGATCATTACTTGATCGAGAACAATCCATTTATACAAACCGCTCAGCCCCTTGTTGCATATTTTCAACAAGAAGACGGGATCGTTCCGGACGAGAATTGGGAAAACAGCCATACTGGCTATTATCGCCCTTTGGTCAATTTGTTCCACCGGCTCGATTATTTGGTTTGGGGAATGAATCCCCAAGGGTTCAGAGTGACCAATGTCATTTTGCACCTATCTGCCTGTTTGCTCTTATTCCATGTGCTTGGCTTTCTGGTCGGAGACAGGGTTGCGGCATTGTGGGCGGCATGCCTGTTCGCAGCTCATCCTGCAAACACGGAGGCTGTTTCCTGGGTATCCTCCAGAAACAACCTGTTGGCAGCGCTCTTTTCCCTGGGATGTCTCTATGCTTTCTTAAAATATGGAGAAAAGCGAAATTCGGTAATGGCGACGATGAGTCTCTTTTTTTTTGCCCTGGCGGTTTTTTCCAAAGAATTCGGCCTCATGCCTTTACCCTGCCTCATAATCTACCGAATATTGTTTCCTGAAAAATTACGCTTCCGATCCGGTTCCTTGGCTTTCTTTTTTCCATTTTTACTTATTGTTCTGCTATACTTTGTTCTAAGAAAAACCGTGACCGGTTCCTGGATTACGCCAACCGAGTCCGATGATATGGTCCAACGGCTTTACTTTATTCCATTTCTTCTGCTCTGGAATCTGAGACTTGTTTTATATCCTGTTAACCTCCATAATTTTGTCATTCATTATCCTGCCGCCTTTTCCCATTGGCAGGTTCTGGCCGGATACGGTTGTTTGACGGGTTTGGGCATATTCGCCTGGAAACTGCGCACGAATCGCCTGGTTCAATTTGCAATTCTCTCTTTCCTGTTTTCTTTGATCCCGGTGATGAATATCTTCCAGTCCTCCGCCATTTCTCTGGTTGCGATGCGCTGGTTGTACTTTCCCATGGTCTTCACGACGGTACTACTCGCTCTTGGGATCCAAAGGGCGATTGAATTCCGCTCATCTGTTTCAAAGGCAATTCTTTTCGTCTTCACCATCTATCTAGGAGCATATACGTACATGCTCAACCAGTATTTGTGGCATGATGAAAAATCCTTCTATTCCTTCGAGGTGTTCCATTTTAACAATTCCTACTACTATGGAGGACTTGCGAAGATCCGGGCTGAATCTGAAGATCGATCCGTTGCCGAAACATATTACAAGCTTGCCATCGAAAACAGGCCTGAACACACTTCAAATTATATCAACTACGCCGCGCTCTTGATCGAGACGGGCCGTCTGGATGACGCTTGGCAGGTGCTAGAACAGGTCTCAAAGCTACCGATGTCAAGGAATCAGCGCGTGGAGTGGCTCAATAACATGGGGACCGCTCTTTTCAAACAGGGGGAGTATCGATCTGCCATTAATCATGTCAATCAGGCCATTGCCCTGGATGCTGGAAAGATATATCTTTGGGAGAATCTTGCCGCAGGCTATGCCCGGATCGAAGATTATCCGAATGCCGTGGAATCCTTAAAAAGGGGACTAAAAAGATTTCCAAACGCCGCAACCCTGAAAAGGAAGCTGGCCATCGTATACATGCATATGGAGGCTTTTAGCGCGGCACTATCGATTTTAGAAACCATTCCGGAAGAGAAGTGGCAGACATATGGGATCGATCAATTGCATACAGATATTCGAAAGATGTTCAAATTAGAATGAAACTGTATCCCGTTTATGGGAGCGGAAGCGGATCATGTTTAAAGATCGAAAAGTCGTCGTGGTAATGCCCGCGCACAATGCGGCGCAGACACTGAAAAAAACCTATGACGAGGTCATGGCACAGGAGATCGTCGACCTGGTGATTGTAGTGGATGACGGCAGCCGGGATGAAACGCTTGAAATTGCGCGAAAGCTTCCGAAAACCATAGTGCACGATCATCGGAAGAATCTGGGGTATGGGGGCAATCAAAAAACATGTTACCGGCTGGCTCTGGAAGCGGATGCGGACATCATCATTATGGTACACCCCGATTACCAATATACACCGAAGTTGATTCCAGCCATGGCATCCATGATCGGAAACGGCTTGTATTCTTGTGTGATCGGTTCCAGGATACTGGGAGGATATGCTGTAAAGGGGGGTATGCCCAGATGGAAGTACATATCGAATCGATTTCTCACACTCATTGAGAATATACTCATCGGAGCGAAGCTCTCCGAGTACCATACCGGATACCGGGCGTTTTCACGGGAAATTCTTCAGCAGCTGCCGCTTCGGCAAAACTCCGATGACTTTGTATTCGATAATCAAATGCTCGCACAGATTATCTGGTTTGGATACACGGTGGCTGAGGTGAGTTGTCCTACCCTCTACTTTCCCGAGGCCTCATCCATCAATTTTCAAAGAAGTGTAAAATATGGCATCGGATGTCTGATTACGGCGCTGACGTTTGCACTGGCAAAATCAAAGGTTATCGACTCTCCGCTGTTTCCCAGGGAAGCAGCGGGCTTGGCAATAGGGTAGAATCAATAATGATTGATGCTCGCGGTTTACGGCCGATCAGCCGTCTGAGATTGACCGTGATAACTTTTTTCTTCGCGGGAAAGCTTTTGAGATATGCTTAATCCGGATTTGATCCTGGCCAGTAGAATCGAAGCATCCTTATGGTGCGGGTTGATTTGCAAGGTACGTTCGAGTGCTTTCATCGAGTCCTGATATAAAGCTTTCCGATACAGGATCACCCCCAGGATATAATGCGGAGTATCTTGATAGGGATTCAGCCGTATCGCTTCTTTTATCTCCTTTTCCGCCTCATCAAGTCGGTTCACGGCGTAGAGAGCAAGAGAAAGGTTTGTCCGTACCATGAAGCTTTCAGGCGATTTTTTTACCGTATCCATCCAGAGGATCAATTCGTTTCGCCACACGAGATTCCTTTTTGCGGTCTCAAATCCGTATCCCTCTGCCGCACCGGCTATTAATAATATTGCAAGATATATTCGAAATCTTCTTGGGAGATCTTCGTGTTCCAATAGGCTTCGAAAGAGAATTCCGGCCAAAAAACAAAAGCCGAAAGATGGAATATACAGGTAACGCTCGGCAAAAAAGGTATTGGTGCTTGAAATGGGAATGATGTTCATTACCGGCAAAAGCGTGATAAAGATCCAACCCAGGCCGAAAAATGCATGGCGCCACCGGTTATAGCTCTTTACCCAAACAACGAGAATGAACAAAATCCCGATGGATTGAAGTAAAAACGCCGGGTCCCAGGGGGTTTCTATAAATGACATGTCATGGAAGACATTTAGATTGAGGGGTAGAACCAGTAGTTGAAGGTAGCATAGGAGGATCTTGGGAACGGTCATCACCCGTACGCCCAGCATGTCCATGTATAGCGGAGTCGCTCCGAGTGCCGGCAGCAAGCTCGATCTGAGGATGAGATAAACCGTCATGATAGCCCAATAGGGAATCCACTGCCGGACCGCCTGATGAGGCCGGAGCCGCACATTCATAGCCGCATGCTGGTAAGAAATTTCATAGATAAAAAGGACGATCGGAAAAGTTAAGGCATATTCCTTGCTGAATAATGAGCAGGTAAATGCAATGAGAGAGACAACTATGGCGCCCCTATTACCGTGATTGCGATGTTTGACATAATAATAGAAAGCCAGGAAGTAGAAGAAACCGGCCATGGCATTGTTTCTGCCGTTTATCCAGGCGACCGCCTCCGTATGTACGGGATGGACGGCAAACAAAAGACTTGCTGCAAGGCTTGAATATAGATTACCCAGAAGGATCCGGGCAATATAGAAGACGGTAATCGTCGATAGGCTATGGAAAAAAATATTGAATAGATGATAACCGGAGGCCTTTCCGCCCCAAATAGACCTGTCGATGAGAAACGTCAAATTGGGAAGCGGTCTGTAATAACGATGTTCGTTGGCCCCGAAAAGATTATCCGAGCATGAAAGGAGATCCTTGATGTTTTTCCACTGCCATCGATCATAATTTTGGACGAAAAGGGTTTTATCGTCCCACACGAATTCACCTTCAAAGGTGTTTAGGTAGATACCAAAAGAGACGACTATCAAGATCGAAATGACCCAAATGTCTTTTGATTTGATCATATTATGCCCTGATGTCTCAAAATGCCGAATATTTACCAGACATCGGCGAGCCTGTAAAGGTTAACAGGGGTGACAGAAAAAGGAATCATATTTTAATGATATGCCTATCCGGTTCGCTCAGGTCTTTGGCCGTGACTGCTTAAGGCCTCTGCCTCAATTAGAATCAGATACTGGAATGTTGGAATACTGGAATGATGGGTTTGGCGCAGAAGATCTGTTAGCAGGTCCCAACATTCCATTTTCCCACCATTCCGTCATTCCACTTGCGGGCTTACGCGGATACAGAGCATTATACCTGAACTAACCGGATAGGCATATTGAATGATCCGAAGTTCGATACGAGTTGCCGGTTGGAGGGTTGTTCGGTTTGAAGTCGATAAATGTGGGTTCGGAGTCGGGCTGTCCATGACCGACTGTTGGGCTTGCATGTTATTACCTTATTGCCTCGGGATTGGCAACCAAGGCGGCTTTCCGGATAAGGACCAAGCTCCGGGAAGAAGAATCATTGGGTAGCAGGGCTCGATATACTATCTTTATGAATCAGATGAGCTAAAATGAACTTGAACATGGCAAGTCTTCTGAATCGAAAAACATCCCTTGAATTTCGTATATACCGGCTGCGTCCCGCTTTTCCGATTTGTCTGACCTTGGTATTGTTGACTCTGGTTGTCTATTGGCAAGTAAGAGATTTTGAATTTGTCCTCTATGATGATACTAGTTATGTTTCCGATAATCCACATGTTCAGGATGGTCTGACCTCCAAAAACTTGCTTTGGGCTGTCGAAGCCGTTGATGTGAGCAATTGGCATCCAATTACCTGGATTTCTCATCTGATGGATGTGGAGCTCTTCGGAATGAATCCAGGAGCACACCATCTGACCAATCTGATCGTTCACCTGATCAACAGTATGCTTTTATTTATCATTTTGAAACGGATCACGGGATTAACGTGGGCCAGCGGCTTTGTCGCAGCCTTGTTCGCCGTGCACCCCATCAATGCAGAATCGGTTGCCTGGGTTTCAGAACGAAAAAATTTGCTTTGTGCCTTTTTCTTCATGATTAGCCTGTGGGCCTATGTCCGCTGGGTGGAAAAACCTTGTTTCAGGAGATATGTGCTGGTTACAATCTTTTTTATTCTGGGGCTGATGGCCAAACCGATGCTGGTCACCCTGCCCTTTGTCCTGCTGCTGCTCGATTTCTGGCCTTTTGAACGGATCCGTAGAATTAACGGGGAAAAAGAGCGAGCCAATGCGATCAGACTGTTCTGGGAAAAAATTCCTCTATTTGTGCTGTCCTTGGGATCGAGTGTACTGACCTTTCTGGTTCAGCGAAACAGCGGTGCCGTCCGTTCCTTTGAATCGTTGTCCTTTCAGTTGAGAATGGACAACGCACTGATATCTTATGTCCGTTATCTTTGCAAGCTGCTTAGACCCCTTCATTTAGCAGTGGTTTATCCTTACTCACAAAGCATACCGGCCTGGCAGGTCGGCGGTGCTCTTGTACTGCTGGTTGTCATCACCTGGATTTCCATTTGCCACATCAAACGTTATCCTTATATCTTCGTAGGCTGGTTCTGGTTTCTCGGCGCCCTGGTCCCTGTGATCGGCATCATCCAAGTCGGCCCTCAGGCGATGGCAGATCGATATGCTTATATCCCCTTGATCGGCCTCTTTATTCTCATTGCCTGGGGGATTCGAGAGATTTCGTTGAAATCGCATCTTGGAAAAATCGGAATTGTTTCACTGGCTGGAACACTGATCGCCGTGCTGGCCGTCATAACCCATCAACAGGCCTCCTATTGGAAAAATACCATAACATTATTCCAACATGCCGTAAATGAAACCTCGAACAACCATATCGCCCATATTAATCTGGCCCTTGCCCTCATGGAACAGAACCGACTTGACGAGGCGATTGCCCATTTCAATCTGGCATTGAAAATTAAACCCGCCTTTCCACTAGCCCATAATAATTTAGGAGTCGCAATGGGCAGGCAGGGCAGATATTCTGAAGCCATCCGCCACTACACCGAAGCGCTCCGATTGAAGCCGGACTGGGCCGGAGCCTTATTCAATCTTGGAAACGCTTTGAGTGCACTCGGTCAATTCGAAGATGCCGTTAAAGTGTACCGAAGGGCATTGGCGGTATCGCCGAATGATGCGGAGATTTACAACAACTTGGGAAATGCCCTGTTCGAAAAGAGGAACCCGGACGAGGCCATCGATTATTATCAACAGGCACTTGCCCTTCAACCCGGCTGTGTATCGGCACTCCTCAATTCGGCAAAGGCTTATGCAAACAAAGGTGAGTACGGATTAGCCCGATTCTATTTCAGGAAGGCAATTAACTTTGAGCCCAATAATCCCAGGGCTTATTATCTAATCGCCGTCACCTACGCGAAGGAGAATAGGATATCCGATTCCGTCCAGTGGATTGAAAGGGCAGCTCAACAGGGTTTCAATAATTGGCCATATTTTCGGAAAGACAGGAATTTCGTTCGAGTACGACAATCGTCCGATTATCAGAAGCTAATGAAACGGCTTTCTATTCTTGAGAGCAACTTCATGAGTGACATCCCGGACACACAGATGGAAAGCGTCCATGACCAGGGGTAGAACGGAAAAGGCACTTTTCGGAGTGCGGCCGGATTACTGGATTTCTTTCGCCCTCATTTTGGCGATCTTAGGAGCCTATGGACCAATAACGAATTATCCGTTCATTAATCTGGATGATTCAGTTTATGTGTATGAGAATCCCCATATTCGTGAAGGGCTTTCTCTAAAAGGAATCCGGTGGGCATTGACTGCAACCTATGCTTCCAACTGGCATCCGCTCACCTGGCTATCGCATATGGCGGACGTTACGCTTTTCGGAATGAATCCGGGGCTCCATCATTTGACCAACCTGTATTTGCATGTGATCAACAGCCTGATGCTCTTTCTTTTCTTGAAACGATTCACGGGTAGTGATTGGAAGAGCGGTATGGTTGCGATGCTTTTTGCTCTTCACCCCATCAATGTGGAATCGGTTGCCTGGGTATCACAGCGAAAAACGCTACTCTGTGCGCTCTTCTGGATCCTGACGATGTGGAGCTATTGCCGAAATGCGGAACATCCTGGGCTCGGTAGATACATGATCGTGTTGCTCTGCTTTGTTGTCGGGTTGCTTGCAAAACCGGCGATTGTCTCACTGCCTATCATTCTACTTTTCTTAGACCGTTGGCCTCTTGAGCGGTACGCAAAGCATAGTGACTTGTTTTCTGGCGGATCGAAGGCCCTTGCATGGAGGTTGATATTGGAAAAAATCCCTCTGTTTCTATTTGCCGCCTTCGAAAGCATAATAACCTTTTGGGCACAAAAAAGTGGTGGGGCTGTGACCACGCTAACTGTTCTTCCCTTGGACGTTCGGGTTTCAAATGCTATCGTCTCTTACATCAGTTATTTAAAACAGATGCTTTTCCCCATTAATTTAGTGATCCTGTATCCGCACCCTCGTTGGATTCCGGGCTGGCAAATTGCCGGATCGGCATTGCTGTTGGCTCTCATTGCCTTTTTGGCAGTAAAGGATGCTCGACGACGTCCCTACGTCATAGTCTGCTGGTTATGGTATGGGGTTGCTTTGATCCCGATGATTGGCATCGTGCAGGTGGGAATCCAGGCCATAGCGGATCGATACGCATATATCCCCTTGATCGGTATATTCATTCTCATGGTTTGGTTTTTGGCCGATATTTCTGCCAATTGGATGCATCAAAAGGTCAAACTGGCTTCTATCGCAGGAATCCTAATTGTAACGCTGATTGGAATCGCCCGAGGGCAGGTTGAAACCTGGCGAAATAGCATATCCTTATTCGATCATGCGCTATCTGCCACAACCGGCAATTATTTAGCCCACTATCAACTGGGGATGGCGTTGGCAGAGAGTGGGCGTATCGATGAAGCGCTATCCCATTACGCCAACGCGATTGAGATCAATCCAAAGTTTGAATTCGTCCATTTTAATGTTGGAGTGGCCATGTTCCTCAAAGGGCGACTTGATGAGGCTGCTGATGCGTTTTCCCGGGCGCTTAAGATAGACCCGCTGAACGCTGCTGCCTATGACAACCTCGGTGCGGTTCGATTCCGACAAGGAGACGTGAATAGGGCCATACGACACTTTCGGAAGGCGTTGTCACTCGATCCCCGGTTTGCAAATGCGCATAAGAATCTGGCGAGTGCGTTCTATGAAAAAAGAGCGTTTTCTGAAGCTCTATATCATTATGAATCGGCATTGCAAATCGATCCCGGGGACAAATACGCGCATAATAACCTTGGACTGGTTCTCATTGCTCAAGGACGATACCAGGATGCGGTAAATCACTTTACAAAGGCGTTTGAGATTGACAGTAATTTTGAGCAAGCCCGCCATAATCTCAACTTGTTGTTGTCCAAGATCAGCGAACTCGAATAGGCACGACATGAAACGGGTTATAAGGCTTCTGAAGATGCACTAAAACATACCATGATTCACGGACTCAAATCATCGAAGGCAAATAGATCCGCCGCTCCTGTGGCTGCCGTCTGTCTTCTTTTAGCAGTATCATCTTTCTGGGTATACTGGCCGGTCACTACCCATTCGTTTCTGAATTACGATGATCAGGATTACGTGACGGAAAATCCCCATGTCCGGAGCGGCTTGAGTCTTCAAAATGTTATGTGGGCATTGAATGCATTCCATTCCGCCAATTGGCATCCCCTCACATGGATATCTCACATGCTGGATGTCGAGCTGTTCGGCTTGAATCCGGGTATGCACCACCTCGTGAATCTAATCTTACATGTCCTGAATACGCTCTTTTTATTTCTGCTTTTGAGGCGGATGACCAGAGAAGTTTGGCCCAGTTTTCTCGTCGCTGCCCTTTTTTCTCTCCATCCGGTTCACGTGGAGTCGGTGGCCTGGATCGCAGAACGAAAAGACGTTTTAAGCACCCTTTTTGGATTTTCAGCTATCTGGGCTTATTTGCGATACGCGGGTTCGCCGAATGTATATCGATACCTGTGGATCATGTTTTTTTTTATTTTAGGACTTTCGGCAAAACCCATGCTGGTCACGCTCCCCTTCTGGCTGCTTCTGATCGACTGGTGGCCTCTCAAGCGGTTTTCAGGCTCACGATCCGGAGTCTTATTGGTTCAGGAAAAAGCACCCTTGCTGGTTTTGGCCCTTTTAACCTGCTGGATTACCCTGTTGGCACAAAGCCATGCAGGCGCCATCAAACCTTCCGAAGCTTATCCATTTTCGATCCGGATAGCCAATGCCTTGGTTTCCTACGCGGCATATTTGGTGAAGATGGTATGGCCCAGCCGTTTAACCGCCTATTACCCTCATCCCGGCAGTTCCCTATCCATGTGGAAGGCATTTTGGGCTTTGCTGATTCTCATTTCAATTACAGTTACAATATGGCGTTTCCGCGGGAGGCACCCGCGTCTCTGGGTTGGATGGCTATGGTATATCGGAACTCTGTTTCCAGTAATTGGGATGGTTCAGGTGGGCTCTCAAGCCTTTGCAGACCGATATACCTATGTTCCGTTCATCGGACTGTTCATCATGGTTTCATATAGTCTTTCTTTTTTCAAGTCGAGGCCCTTGATCCCTATTAGCGTTTTTTCTGTCATTCTGGTCATATTGATGGTTCAGACCCGCATCCAACTTCGCTGCTGGCAAAACGACATGACCTTATTCAGACATATGCTGAATGTCACAGAGAATAACTATCGTGCACACTTTGGAATGGGTCTTGCTCTGGTTGGCCAGGGATTGCTTGACCAGGCTGCGGTTCATTATAGGGAAGCCATCCGGATCAACCCGGATTCTGACCGGGCATATAATAATATGGGGCTCCTATTCCTAAAGAAGGGTGATGCTCGGATGGCGGCAATCCAATTCGGAAAAGCATTGCAGTTGAAAGAAACAAACGCCAAAGCTCACAACAATATGGGTGTTGCCATGATGGCTCAGGGAAAGACTGAGCAGGCACTTTCTCATTTCCACCGGGCCATTTCCCTTAATCCGGGTTACACAGAGGCAAGGAAAAACCTTGCGACTGCAAGCACCACATATGGTTTAACCAAGGAAATAGGCACTCCCCTAAAGTCATTTTCCGAAAGTATGGGATCACATTGAAAAAAATGGTTCGAATGTTACTACCGGATTTCTGCTATTTTCGATGGGCATCATCGTGTATTTTGATTTTCTTACCTTTGACAAATTCTTAGTCGCAAACGGAATTGCCAACGATGAGCTCACATATTACCTTTCCCGATATATTTTTCAGTCGAACCAATTTTGGGTTCAGGCTGGAACCTTATATCATCACGGGGGCAGTCTATAATCTGAAAAACAATCACAGCTTAATGCGCGGATACTTTATCGCCGATAGCCGTCCAGGAATTTCTATTATGATGCCTTATAACTACATTCATAACATCCGGTCTATTGAATAACGCTTCGATTTCTTTTTTGGAAAAGAAATCGGATAATGGTGCCAAGAGCTGATCAAAGATCATTTGAACATTTGTCGCATAATCAAAATTTGTTCTATACATAATATAATCGTGTAAAGGAAGGCACTTCAAATTGTGATCGTTAAGAGGCTTATATATGCATTTTGAAACAATTGAAAAAATTCCCGTGAAAACATATGAAGCGGTGAGAACCGCATTTAAAGGGAGCTTTCTTGATATTAATTTTCGAAACGGTTCCACAAAATATCGAACCCAAAAATTTCCTTCTTTGGCATATACCCATATTATCAGCGTTCCTCCCGGTTTAACAAAATTCAATAGGATATCAAATGCTTTTTGAGGGTCCGGTAAATGCTGCAGAACCGCAACACATACAACTACATCAAAAGAATTTTTTTTAAATGGCAGCGCATAAATATCTCCTTGAGCTATGGTAACATTGTCAAACCTACTGTTATTGTTATATGCTGCCCTTACTGAATCACTGATATCTGCAGCGAAAACCTCTTTGGCTCCATTCTCAGCTATACAATAACAAGGAATACCAATTCCCGTGCCGGCATCCAATATGGATTTTCCTCGGAAAAAATTTCTGTAATCGAGAGGTTCCAATTCGTCCAAGAAATTCTTCTTATAGTACTCATTGATTTTATCGAATTTTTTCCATTTGTATCCAAATGATTTAGCGGTATGTTTCTTAATGTCATCCAATTTTGAGATAAAAATCGGAATACCGTCTCTTATGGGAAATACTTGACCACAATTAAGGCAGTTCATTTCCCCCTCTTTTATTTCCTTCCCTTCTGATAATTTGGTATTGACAAACAAGCTTTCTTCACATTTAGTGCAAACAAAAGAAGGAGCGTATCTTAATTTCATTGGAAAAACCTCGCAACCGAGACGGAGATTATATGTTTATGAAAACGATTGAATCATATCACAAATATAATCTACATCATCCATACCCATTCCGGGATATATGGGAAGTGAAACAATCGATTTGGAGACATCCCTGGTGACCGCAAGCGCGGTACCTTGTCTAAGCTTCTGATAGATGGGCTGTTCATGCACGGGGGGATCGAAATGGACCGAAGCTCCAACTCCTTTGGAATTTAAATAGAAGAGAAGTTTATCCCGAACTGACGGCTGAACAAGAACGGTAAACATCTGCCAGGCGTGATCAAACCCCTCGGGGACAATCGGCAGTTCAATGAAATCCAATCCACTCAAGCGCCTGATGTACGTTTCAGACAGTTTCCGTCGCGCTGCGTTGAGTCGGTGCAGTTTTTTCATTTGTTCAACACCAATAGCGGCGAGCAAATTGCTCATTCTAAAATTGTACCCGATTTTTGATGCGATTCTCAACCATGGTTTTTCATCCTTTTCCCGGCTGTGAGTGCTGGAATCAATGCCATGGGCACATATACTCCTAATGCTTGAGGCTATTTTGTCATCTTGGGCCGTCAGCATTCCCCCTTCCCCAGTTGTAATGTTCTTGGTGGGAAAAAAGGAGAAGCACCCAATGTCGTAAGCCCCTGGATGAATGCCAAAATACCTCCCACCAATGCATTGCGCCGAATCTTCGATGATCCGCAGATGATGGTTTTCCGCCAATTCGATGATTTTTGGCATGTCTGCAGGAAGCCCCGCATAATGGACAACCATAATGGCTTCCGTTTTTTGCGTGATGGCTTCACGGATTTTTTCCGGAGATACATTGCGGGTACGCCTGTCAATATCCACAAAAACTGGCTCGGCGCCGGCAAGAAGGATTGCGTTGACGCTTGCAACGAAAGTGAAGGAGGGGACTATCACCTCCCCTTTGATACCCAGGGCTTCGATAGAGAGATGAAGTGCAGAAGTGCATGAATTCATTGTAATGGCATGCCGGGCACCGATATAATCTTTGAATAATGTTTCGAACTCATGGTTTTTGGGACCATGGGCCATCCAGCCACTTTTCAGTACATCTGTTGCTGATGCTATCTCTTCAAGGCCAATGGCGGGCTTACAAAGCGGAATTTGTCTTTTTTTCATATATCTGTCTTTCGGAACGAAGTTTAGTTCTTAACTGCCGTCCAGTTTTTCCAAACCGAATGAAGCCAATGTTGAAAAACGATTATCGTCCATAATTGCTTCGCATTGTTTTCTTTTCGGCACTGATGGTTATCCCATAGTCTTCTGACCTCGGTCTCATTGAAAAAACCGTCTCGTTTAATTTGAATCGGATCAAGGATGTCGTTAGCCCAAGACTTCAGTGCGTTGGAAAGGAATGATGCGATGGGCACGGTAAATCCTTGTTTGGGTTTTTTCGAAATACCCTCTGGAGAATTACGCTCGTGATATTTTCTCAACACATATTTTGTTTTACCGTTTTGAAATTTAAGGTGAGGCGGCATTTTGTTCGCAAAACGCATGAGTTCCGTATCCAAAAACGGACTTCGAAGTTCTTGGGAAACCCGCATACTTGCTTTGTCCGAATGATTACAAATGCATACCGGTAAATAAAACTGTTGAAACGTGTGAAGCACAGATAGGAAGACACTGGGGCGCTCCAACAAGCTGTTGCTTTGGTGTAATGGCTCATAGAGTCGGCTGCTGTGGGATGAATTCGCCTGAAAGGGGAGGTTCTTAACTTCGCGGCTGGTAACGGATTCTATTTCTGTGTGGTTAAAAGATCCGATCCATTGCATCAGCACTTCTGGCGGAGGTGAAGCTACACCGCGCAAAAACCGCTGGATCTTGAAGTATAGATTCATATACTTATAAGAAACCGGGGACAGCTTTGATAGACGGTATAGGAGGTTAATAACCGGCTCCGGCAGCAGTTTATTTGCTATCTGGTATGCAAAAAGCGCCTTGAAAGGGAGATAGCCTGCATAGAATTCATCACCCCCATTGCCGCTCAGAATGACTTTGACATGTTCTCTGGAAAACTTGGCGACCTGGTAAAGTGCTAAGTATCCGGGATCCGCAATGGGTTCATCGGTGTTTGAAAGCAGTGGATCTACATCCGCTAAAAACGCTTCGTTGTCGATCAATCTTTCATGGTGGCAGGTCCCAAAATAGTCGGCAACCTGTTTCGCGCTTGTTGCCTCATCGTAACTATCAAGTTCATGTTTAATGGTGAATGTTTTAAAAGGCCTGTTTCCCCGAAGGTGGTTTACGGCTTTTACAATGGAGGGGGAATCGAGTCCCCCGGACAGATAGATGCCCACCTCAACATCGGATCTGAGATGCCGTTCAACGGCCTCAATAAACAGGTGTTCAAACTCTTCAAAATAATCAGATTCATTAAGATGTGCCGGATTATCCATTTCGGGAAAATTGGTCCAGTATCTTTCTTCTCGGATCGACCAATTTGCAAGGTCAAGGACAATATGGTGACCGGGAGACATTTTGTATACATTTTTAAGCGGAGAAGTGGGATGGGGAAAACCTTCATAAAGCAAAAACTGTTTGAATGCCGCCCCATCGATCTCTTTCGGCACTTCCGGATGCTGCGCCAAACTGGATAATTCGGAGGCGAAGGCGAAGGTTTGGGTTCCGAAATAATAAAACAGCGGTTTTTGGCCCACCGGGTCGCGACCGAAGATCACCCTGTGGTTTTCAATATCCCAATATGCAAAGGCAAACATGCCGTTCAAAAGTCGAATGGCGTCTGTCCCTTTCTTTTGGATTATATGAAGAAGAACTTCGGTATCGCAGGTGCTTTCGAAGGCGATGTCTTTTAGATACGTTTTCTTCAACTCGCGATAGTTATATATCTCTCCATTTGTTACGAGCACCGCCCGATTGTTCGGCAGAGCGAACGGTTGTTGGCCACCTACCAAGTCGATGATGGTCAATCGTCGATGTCCGAGTGCGCCGCCTTTCGCTTTGAATGTTCCGCGACCGTCGGGCCCTCGATGCACCATCTCATCGACCATTCGGTCAAGAATGGCCGATGAGATGGGTCGATCTGCGTCTCTATAGAAAAAACCGCAAATGCCGCACATAACCTGTATCTTGAAATGATAATTTCATGTCTGGGCGTATCGCTCAGGGTGGTGTTCCCGAATGAACGCCATGTATTCAGCGATACCGCTTTCCAAATCATAGTCGGGTGTATAGGACAACAATTTGTTCGCCTTCTCAACCGACAGGGTACCCCGCTTCGGTCTGAATGTGTCCCGTGGGACTATTTCATATTTGATTTCAGTGAAATACTGTTTCAAAATCAATACGAAGTCAAGCAAGGTCCGTGCCTTCCCGTAAGTAATATTGAATGTTTCGCCTATGGCTGCCTCGTGTTCGGAAGCCAAGACAAAGCCTTTTGCAATATCTTTCACATAGGTAAAATCGAGTGCCTCTTCTTCCCCATGAATACAGATCGTTTCGTTCTTCATGGCTTTCTCAACAAATATTTGGGAGACGCGCCGATTCATATCCGTGGGGCCATACACAGCAGACGGCCGAATGATGGTACTTTTTATTCCATAAAATCGGGAAAGTCCCCTTGTCAGCTCTTCTCCCAGGAGCTTCATGGTCCCATAGATTTCTTTCGGGTTGGTGGGGTGGGACTCATCAGCCGGTTCTTTGATAAAGTCGCCATAGACCATGCTTGAAGATGCATAAATGAATCGCTCAGGTTCATATCCCGTTTCTTGCTTCATCATTCCGATCAATTCCAGTATATTGCTGGTGGACACAACGCTTCCTTCCAGCCCTTCCTGGGTGGTGAGATTTTTGATTTTTGCCAGCGGGAGTGCCGCAAGATGGAAAATGAATTTCGGATGGTATTTATGAATCAGTTGATAGAGGACACTGTGATACCTTGGTTCTCCTCTTTCAATGATGATACTATCTTCGATACCTTTGATACGGAGTCTTCGATAGTCTACAAATCCTTCACGTGTCGATGACGTATATCTGCCGTAGTGATCAAGCAATATCACCTTGTCGACGCGGTCTTCTTTAATCAGTCTTCTCGCGACAAAAGATCCGATGAAACCGAGTCCACCGGTTATCAAGGCATACCTCATTAGTCTCCTGCTCCTAGCCGGGATTGGGATCATAATATCCGAGCTTCATCCGTAAAACGAAACGAACCACTTCCGGAACACCTATCAATATTTTTTTGTAATCGTTATACTTGGAAACACCGTATCGTCTCTCGCGATTCGTGACCACGACTTCCTTGATCCTTTCCGCTCCTCTTTGCATTGCTATGATGGGCAGGTGGCGGTGATCATTGTATTTGAATGTTATTCCCTTCAAATACTTGGCTTTGAATGCGATAAAGCTGCTGGTGTTAGTATGCAAGGGAGAATCAAAGAGTAGCACCACAAAACTGTCATACAAAATCGATGCAAATCGCAACAGCCTTCTGTGTTTGCGTAGCTCTCTCAACCCCATTACTATATCCATATCTTGTTCTATGAAAGGAAAGAATTGATGGAGATCATGTGGGTTGTCTTGAAGGTCTCCGTCCATTCGGATAATATACTTGCCCCTCGCTTCCTGAAAGGCTAGTTGATAACAACCGGTTTGTCCTCTTCGTTCGGGCAGATGAAAGGTACGGACGTATACGTATCTTTGCTCAAATTCTCTTAGAATTTTTTCCGAATTATCAGTTGACGCATCATTTATGAAGAGCACTTCCAAGCAATAATCAACCTGACTGATGACATCATCAATTTCTTTGATGAGCTGTGGCAGAGATTCACCCTCATTGCGTACCGGAATGACAATCGAAATCAGAACCGATTCATCTTTCATACATCATACCAAAAGCCCCAAAAGAGTTTCTCTCTAATTTTTTGAACTATCAATCTTTATGCCAGTGGAAGCTGTAGTAACCATCTGTTACAACAAATCCAATTTTTTGATAAAATTGTAGTGCCGCATGGTTGATGATCTGCGTGGTTGCATAAATGCTTTTTCCCTTGACGATTTTGATCACTTCAGCCATTAGGGCTCTTCCGATCCCTTGTTTGCGTGCTGGTTTTGAAATGGCGATCAGGTCCACTTTGGCTTCCTTATCATCCTGCTTTAAGATTAAAAATCCCGTAGGCTTGTCATCCAATGTCGCTGCAAGTACATGCATGTCTGGTCGGCTATATGCGTTTATGACCCATTGCCTCCTTGACCCGGCGGCTGTTGCATGGTCAATTTTGGGGTCCTTATGGAAGCGCGACAGTGTCAACGCGTTTTCGGCTATATCGGCCAATGCATCGCTGTGACAGCGATGGGCCTCGCTTATTTGAACAGCGGTGTTGAAACGAAAACTTATACTATGGCAGAAGCGAACTAGTATAACTGCCGTCTCTATGAATAAAAAATTACGACGGCATAGGCGTGTAGCGACAGCTTCTTTGCCAAATGGGATTTTTACATACAAGAAAGCATAGTCTTCGGTATCAAAGGGGTCTCCCAGCGAAATATCGACGAGTTTACCGCATTTCTGATTAAATAAATCGGTTTCCCAGGGAAGGAATTCAATTCGCAAGCGTATTTCTCCAATATGGTGTATACTTCGTTCGATCACACTACCAAATAACCGGTTGATTATTCAGGTGGTTAATAAATACCAAGCAATCTGCTTTATAGCACAGCCAGCGGGAGGAAACAAGAGCAGACCTGGAGGAAAGCCCTACATCAGAATAGCTTCCGGCTAAGTCAGCAATCTGGCAGGACACTCTTTGGTGGATTATTTGCCCAGTCTCTATCAGCAAATGCTGACAAGATGAAGTCGGGCCCAGACGCTAATTGGGAGGGCAAGCTTGCGGACACAGCCGGGTCCCCTCTGTTGTTATGGCCATTTGGTAAGAGCGAGGGCTCAGAGCCTGACTCTCCGAAACCTTGATGCCTTTCTGATAAACTTTATTAACGAGAACCGCATCAACTCGCTTTGGGTTGAGGTGTTTCGAGTGCTCTCCAAGGCAATCTCAAAGGACCTGAGTTTTCCTCCGACCATTCATGCTTGATCAAACTATACCGTCAACTTTTTCCTGGCGACGCACAAAAGCGATCCACCGAAAGGCAATGAAAATCCATTTTGAATCAATATTGCTTCCCATGAGCAAATATGTACGAACAATCTGTTCAACTTTCTTGGAATATTTAATTCTTTCAGGATGTCATTCGGTTGGTCAGATTTTTGTAAATATTTTCTCCAACGAGAAACAAGCATCAAAGGGAAGAGCATTGTGACAAAAGATGTTATGGATAGAATTTCGAACCCGCTCATTTGTACTTTACTTCTTAATTCTCTGCGAGTGTATCGGCGCTTATGACCGGCCTTATTATCCAAAGGTGTCCACAACCATGGATGTTGCGGGACTGTTAGGATAATGCCGCCACATGTTTTTGTAGCTTTAAAAATTTCTTTTAAAGCGATTACATCGTCGTCCAGATGTTCTAAAACATCGAAGGCACCTACAACATGGAATTCTTCTAAGAAAGGGAGACGATACACACTCATTTGGGCGAATTCTGCATTTTTAACACGCTTTTTCGAATACTTCAGTGCATTTGAATAAGCCTCAGCCCCAAAAAGGCTTATTTCGGGAAAGCGTTTGGATATCCCTGAAAGCACCAAACCCGTACCGCATCCAATTTCCAATAAATTTATTGCTTTCGGAAAAAAGTTACCCAGGGATAGCATGATGATTTGGTTGCGATGCATAAACCAGAAATTGCTAGCATCAAACTGAACCAAAAGGTCATGCACATCAGCGGGGTAATCTATGGATCCACTAGAGAGATCCGGCGCTAGGAGAGGGAAACTATACTGGAAATCAGGAACCCACCCGCAATAGGAGCAAACCCACCCGCTTTCTTTTAGTGGAGCAGCGCATCGAATGCAAATCCTCATTTTTAGTTTATTTTTCCTTTTCCGGTTTCAAGAATGCAATTTAGTGTGTGAACGAGAATTCTTTATTTTTCCTCGGCCTCCCCAGCAAAATCCGGGATTCATAAAGTCAAATCGTTGCCCAGAGTACTCCAAAATACGTAAGGTATTAAAATTTATTAATATTGACAACCCTTTTATATATCTGCATCAGAAAAAAAGCTGCTCGTAGCCGTGCATCATATCGTATTAGGTCCAGAATTTGGAAATTCAACTGTGAAATGCCCCCGTAGGTTCAACGGTATTTGTGAAAATTACAGTATTTATACTTGTTTATGGGTTGCATAAATCGTGTGAATCTGATAGTCAAAAAATCAGGTTATCAATAATGTTGACCGATGTTGAGCGGAATACGGATTGTTCAGTCATTGTTATAAACGAAATAGACCGGGAGAGTAGGATTTTCATACAATGATGAAATATATATCCGCAAGAGCGATATGAGAGAAGCGAATAGAAAACGCTTCGCAAAAATGCTTCCGATTGCATTTCTGTTTATGCTCGTCTTTATCTTTTTCTATCCCGTAGTTTTGGATGGGAAGACATTTTATGCTTTTGATACACTTTTTCAATATCTGCCATGGTCATCTGGAACTGTATCAAAGATTCGCACACAAAATTCACTGATCACAGATCCCATCAATTTTTTCTATACGTTTCACCATTTCTTAAAAACCAGCATAGCGATAAAAACAATTCCCTTTTGGTATGATTTAAATTTCTGTGGTGTTCTCTATACAAGTGGTTCGACTACACAAAGCAACCCTATCGTCTTTCTTGCCTTTTTTATATTTCCACTAGCCGTTGCCCATGATTTGGTGTTGGGAATCCATTTGTTTGGCGCTGGTTTGTTCATGTTCCTTTTTCTGAGGCAGCTTGGTCTTAAAGGTTGTCCTGCGCTTGTTGGAGCAGTTTCCTGGATGTTTAACGGGTATATCATGGTTTGGTTTGAATTTGAACACATCCAGATTTTAGCATTCTCACTACCGGCAATCCTATATTTTTTTGAGTGCTGGCTGACGACAAGGTCATGGTTTCATTGTCTCTGCTGCGCCTCTGTGATCGGATTTTCTATTTGCAGCGGTCTTGCACATATCATCATTTATCAAGTCCTCTTTCTCGGGTGTTATTTTTTATATAGAATTTTCGGATACATAAGGGAAAATCAGAACCGCATGACAATAAACAAGCATAATTGGATAGCCATTGGCGTTGCCCTTCTGTTAATCGCTTTAGTTTCCGCAAATTTCATGATGAGCCATCTGGCGTTACTTCAGGACTCTCAACGGCCGGGTGTTCCCTTCCAACAGCTTTACCAACAAACAGGACAGCTCCCGGCAAAATATTTGATCACGCTTCTATTTCCGGATTTTTTCGGTAGTCCGGCACGATCGCTATCTTTTACACCTCAACCTGCACCTTACAACAACTATAATGAGCTATGCATATATACGGGTATTTTAACACTATTCCTCGCAGCGGTCTGTCTAGTATATATCAGAAAGAAGT
>QZKK01000225.1 GCA_003599475.1 Desulfobacteraceae bacterium | reverse complement strand
CCCGCAGCTTGCTGCGGGGTTAGCGAGCGAATATAAAAATTAGACAAAAAGTCCTTACGGTCGAAGATTCCCTGCAGCTTGCTGCAGGATTCTTCAATTATCAGTGGATAAACCCTGAAGAAATCAGAGGGATCGACGGGGAAAATCTGGTGCTTTTCGGCGCCGGCAGGGGAGCCGAAGAGTTCCTGCAGTACCTGGATGCAGGAAAAATCGGGGCGCGGCTTGTTGCCATAATCGACAACGATTCGACCCTCTGGGGCAAAACTCTCAACGGATTTGATATTATTGCACCTTCGGACCTCGTGCATATCGAATTCGAAAAAATCGTGGTCACCTCCATATCGGGCAGAGAGGTCATTGCTTGTCAACTCGATCGGATGGGGTATTCATATCCGGATGACTATTTACTCATCGGCCGATTTCCTCCGACTTATATGAATGCCCTTAGACGCATCAATGCTGAGATTGGCGGTTTCCCGCGCATCGAGGGGATGGAATGCCTGCACATCGGTCCGGGAGGATTTCTCGGTTTGGAAGCTCTTCTATACTGTTTCGGCGCATCCAGAGTTTGCTCTATCGATAAATTCGCATTCGGGATTCATTATCCGGATATCACCCCTCTCTATAAATCGTATGCGGCTGTCAAAGAAAACATCGGATCCTTCACAGAAACTGCCAGGAACAAGAAAGAGGCTTTAAGCCGTTTCCAGAGTCTCTTTGAAGACCGATCCGGACGGATACAGATCGATTCGGAAAAAATTGCATACAGCTATCCTGTGGACGTCTGCAAAATGAATGAAATCAAAGACCGGTTTGATCTGGTCTTATCCTTTGGCGTATTGGAGCATGCATCGGAACCGGAAGCCGCAGTTTCGGAAATCGCCCGAGTCACCAGACCGGGCGGCATCAGCCTGCATGTGATTGTCACTCGGGATCACCGGTGCAATTCCAAGGTCGGAAACCGTTCCCCCTTTTCTTTCCGGTCTTATGGAGCTGACGAGTGGGAGACCATCTCCAGAAAAAAATTCTACCAGAACCGTCTGCTCCCTGTGGAGTGGAAATGTTTATTTGAAGAAAATGGATTCAATATTCACAGATATCAGCCGGAGGAACGCATCGATATCGATGACGATTTGCTGCAATCTTTCGATTCCGCATTTCACCGTTTCACGAGAGCGGATCTTGGCGAAGTCGATTGCCTGATCATGGCAGAAAGAGCCGGAGCATTTTAAAGAATTGAAAGGAAATTGGAATGTATGAGGGACTAGAATCGATAAAGAAGTACAACTCGGAAACCGTAGATTTCAATAGTGAAAAACCGTCCAGGCAAACAATCGATTTCATAGATTTACTAATGGAAATCACCAAGCTGTACAAGATCGACAAAATCGCTGATTTTGGAGCAGGACCGGGACATATTTGCGAGGCCTTCTTCAGAAAAGATTATCAAGTCTGGCATGTCGACATTAAAGGAGAGGTATTCTCCTTTGCGCAAAATCGGTATAAGGATTTAGATCTGGAAATAAGAATGATTGAACCGGAACGTTTCTTTGAAATGCACGAAAAAATGGATTTGATAACATGTTTCGGTGTTTTTGAACACCTCGAATCTCCTTTCATATTCATGGATAAAATCTATAAGCAATTAAGAAATGGTGGAATTTTCGCTGTTTTTGCCGACTTCCACAACTTTTTCCAGCCGGGACACTACAAGGAACATTTTATCTTTGAACCTTTTTTTCTACAACTCATGGAAAACATAGGGTTTGAACATATGGCAAGTCAGACTTTGCCGTTACCGAAAGTACGAGATCATGATCGCCTGTCCATGGGTAGTCTGAGAATCGATTTTTTCAGACGTCCTATGGACGCAGTCGATGATAATCTGGTTAGATTCAAAAAGATGGCTGATAAATATCAGCTTCCTTAAAAGCAGATCATTAAGGGCTATCCGGATGAGAATTCTCCTTATCAATTCACCCGCCCGGCTCGATGCCAAACCCAACTGCATTCCATCCGGTCTGGCCACCGTCGCCTCCACCTTGATGGCGGCCGGCTGGAACGTGGAATTTTATGATATCAATGCCTTTAGACCTCGGGAAAATGCCATCGTGAGCGATTTGGAGACGAAGACCTGGGATTTGGTAGGTATCTCTGGACTTATCACCACCTACAACTTCCAGAAGTGGCTCATTCCCATTCTGAAACGGATCCAGCCGAACGCTCCGGTCATCTCAGGCGGAGGTCTTGCCACAACCAGCAGCCAACTGCTGTTCGATCGAACACCGCTAGATATCTCTGTAATCGGCGAAGGCGAAATCACCATGCTTGAGATCTGCCGGGCGCTTCAATCCGGAACAGACCTCGCTGAGGTTGCCGGCATCCGGTTCAGGAGAAACGAACAAATTGTGGAAACCGCCCCGCGGGAAATTATCGACAATCTCGATTCAATCCCCTTCCCCGCCTGGAATCTGATTCCCATGGAGATCTATCTTGAGAATCCCATTTGGGGAGATGTGGCAAACAACTCCTCGGGATTCCGCAGAGATGTTAAAGTAAACCGGAGCATGAACATCATCTCAAGCCGCGGCTGTCCGTTTTCCTGCAACTACTGTTACCATCTATTCGGCCGCTCCAGTTACAGGATCCGATCGGTCCGAAACGTCGTCAACGAAATCGAGATTCTGGTAGACCGGTATGGAGTCGACTTCATCGGATTCGTAGATGACAACCTGATGGTGTCCAAAAAATGGCTCGCTGAATTTTGCTCGGAGATGGAGAAAAAGAGATTCCCGTTGACTTGGGGATGCCACGGGCGGGTGAGCAGTGCGGAGCCGGAAATCCTCGATCGGATGGCCGGTGCCGGGTGCGTCTGGATCGGCTACGGCATCGAATCCGGAAGCCGGAAGATGCTGAAAGCCATGAACAAGAAAGCCACTGTCGAAGAGGCAAAAGATGCGGTTCGTAACACCCGCAGAGCGGGAATCTATCCCAATACCACCTTTATCTTCGGCTATCCGGGGGAGACCCGGGAAACCATTTGGGAGACCATCGATTTCAAACGCGAGACTGGAATCGAATGCGGATCCTTCTTTGCCACCCCCTACCCTGGAACGCCGCTATACGAACAGATGAAAGACAGGATCGGTGATGAAGAGGCATTTATCGGCCGATTGGGGAACGCCACTGATTTTTCGATCAACCTGACCGAATTCGATGATGCCTCTCTTTTTGAGCTGAAAAAAACCATGGACGCCAACTTGGCGGTCACCTAGCCTAAGAGTTCCGGATTATGGATGATCTGCAGGAACTTGCGCTTCCCTCGACGATTGTGAAAGCCCGGATAGAATCGCCGGATCGCACCTATACGATCCACATCCCCCGCAATGAAGCGTACCTGATCAAGGAGATCATCTATGACAACGAGTACGCGATCATGAACGCAAGACGCCGGAAGGGTCCATTGAGGGTCGTCGATATCGGTGCAAATGTAGGCCTGTTTTCAATCTACATGAAATTCCGAGACCCCGAAGCGGTCATTCACTGCTTCGAACCATCCTCCGATACCTTTAGCTTGCTCGAAGCCAACGTGGGAAACCTTCCCGGTGTCAGCCTTCATCCCTACGGGTTGTCGGACCGGCGAAAAGCCTCTGAACTCCATATTCATCGGTTTCAGACCGGTCAGAACTCGACCAAACCGAACAATGGCCAGTACAGCGGGTCGATTCCCATCCTTCTTGAAAGCGCAGCCTTCGAATTCGACCGGCTTGGATTGGATGCAATCGATGTCCTGAAAGTGGATACCGAAGGGTGTGAAGTGGAAATCCTGCAAAGCCTGAAAAACCGCCTGCCCGATATCGACTATGTGCTTGTTGAGTATCACTTTGAAGAAGATCGCCGTCTCATCGATCAAATTTTGGGAGAATTCCATCTGTTTGCATCCAAATCCCGGTTCCTCCACCTGGGTACGGTCAAATATGTCAATTCACGGCTTATTGAGCGCTGATTCTGAGTAATTCTCGATCGGTCCCGCACAGCGTTTCGTTTTTCCCCCTTTCGATCTGATTTCGTATGTCGAAGCATATATTCGAAACGATTCGGACGGATGTTCTGATCATCGGAGCGGGAGCGGCCGGAATCCGAGCAGCCGTCGCCGCCTCTCAATCGGGCGCAGAAGTGCTCATTGCAGGGACACGCACAATCGCAAATTCCGGATCTTCTTTTTCATCGCTGACGAAAGGTTGGGGCATTCAAGGGCTGGTGGGAAAAGAACGAACAGCACAGAACCTCGAGCAGTTTTACAGCGAGATCATCCGGATCGGTTTAGGAAAGTGTGATCCTTCACTAGTCCGTATTCTGGTTGAGGAATCTGGACCCCGTATCGAAGATTTGGTGTCGTTCGGCCTTCGGTTCAAGAAAAACGATCGGGGGGAACCGGTTCGGGCCAAGGGATGCTTCAGCAGCATCGAGCGTGCATTCCTTACTGAAGATTATTCAAACGTAAAAGAAACATTTCAATCCGTTGTTAACCGAACGAATATCCGCTTTCTTGAAGGTCGTGCGATTGATCTGATTGTCGCAGACGATCAGTGCTGGGGTGCGTGGATTTTTACCAACGATAAAAGGATCGTTCAAGTCGGCGCGAAATCCACTATCCTGGCAACCGGCGGAGGAGCCGCAGTTTTTCCTGTAGCCTTTGCAGGAGCGACTGAAATCGGCGATGGCTATACGATTGCTTCGATTGCCGGAGCCGAATTGATCAATATGGAATATATCCAATTCATGTTGGGATTGAAGATTGGAGACGAATGTTTTTTCCTCCCGCTTTCTCAACTGGAACAGCCATATATGCTGCAGGATGAATCAGGGGATGACCTTTTGCAAAAGTACATCTCCGATACCGTAAAAAGGAGGGCGGCGGTATCCGAGCGGCAAGGTCATTTTCCATTCAGTTGTCGTGATCAATCCTGTCTGGTTGACCTTGCAGTGGCAGAAGAAAGGCAGAAGGGGAAAAAAGTATTCTGGAAAACAGATCGAGCGTCCGATCCTTTGGAAGTCGATCACTTTTCACATGCGTTCAACGGCGGCCTCAGAATAAATGAATTCACAGAAACCACTTTGTGCGGCTTGTTCGCAGCCGGTGAAGTTGCCGCTGGTCCCCATGGAGCCGACCGTATCGGCGGATGCATGATGACAGCCACCCAGGTATTTGGTGAACGGGCCGGACGGTTTTCGGCAGCACGATCCAGGAAAATCAGGAATTTTCCGGTGATGAGGTCAGAACCGGATCTCGCCCTGCACTTCGGCAATCCTCAAGAAAGAATAGACCTGATCCAGATGCAGCAGACATCGAAAAGTGCGATCGGTAAACACCTTTCGGTTTTGAGAGGCAGCCGAGGTCTGAGCAGATGCAAAGAGGCGCTGGATCGAATACGCGCGGACTATGCGGCGATACGCTTCGCGAGTTTCGATATGCTCGATTTTCTAGACCTGAGATCGATTTTAACGGTTGGCGCCCTGATCGTCGGAAGCGCCCTGAAGAATCCAGTGTCAACCGGCAGTCATTTTAGAATCGATGGTCCGAACAACTATCCGTGAGAACGATTTCAACGGGTGCAATGTCAATAAAATGACAAAGAGAAAATGCCCGCGGTCAGTCTCTGCCCCAAGCAGTCTCCACATCTCATGGACGCTCCGCGCATAATCTATTTCACTCTCTTCCAGTTCCCTCCAATCACCGGTTTCAGCCATCCGCCTCTTTCCGATGTTGTCAGCCACGGATCCAACCTTTAAATCCTAACTCTTCTCCTGGCATATTTGTTGCGTGTATGAATGGCGCATTGCTGATATTCAAATGCTGATTCAATCGAGCGTCTCCAAGCGGCCCCGTTGAATGGCGGCCGCCGTGAATTGAGTATCATCGATACCCTTCAGTGGATTGATGCAGAGATGATCTGTAATCCACCAAAGCGGAGCTTACTTCTGAATTCTGAAAAGGTAACCGTTCACTGGTTCAGCGTTATAATAAAAGGTTCAACGGATGGGAATTTCAATGTCTCAGGACTCAAAGATGGCTTTATCTGCTAAGTCGCTCGGAATCGTCAGCTCCTCAGTGGATTCCGTAAGCTGCGGGGCCGTTATTCAACCAGCGATGGAATCTTTAAGGGTTCAGAAAGCGTAAAACCCTCTATGAAAAAGATCCTTCATTTCTGCAACTACAGCCCGATTGACTCCGGGATCTATCCTGAGACACGGGATCTTGTCTATGAGGAAATGAGGCGCGGCTACGATCCCTACATCGTAGATCATATCAGGGGGAACCGGTTTCGAATCGACCCGGCTTATCAGGATATGCTTTTCAAAGAAGGCCGGATCATCGGTCTCGAAAATTTCGATGAAGCACAAGAAGCGGATCTGATCTGCTGGCACAGTTGGATACCCGAAAGCTACATGAACAACCCGAAGCGCTCCCTGGTCATGTTCCTGCATGCCATGCCGTCTCACCTGTTCTACAACGAGCTTTACGGCGGGGAGGCGGTGTTGACATTTTTGAAAAACTCACACCGGCAGGTTGCCAACTGCAGATACTTCATCACCCTGTGGCCGATCCATGCAAAATATTGGGAAAATATCATCCAAGGAAATCTAGTCGTGACAGATCCGATCATATGCTGCGACTGTATTCGACTCAAAATGGATGACGGCTTCGATCCGAACCATCTCCGATTGGTAGTCATGGACACATGGCGTGCCGGCAAAGAACCCTACTATATTTTCAATGCCGTTCAACTCCTGATGGCTTTGTCGGAACAGGGGAAAGTCCCTTTTCGCGTATCCCTGGACATCTACGGTCAAGACGGAGCAAACGTCCAACCGGTCTGGAACGCCTTGATCCGGGACGATCTGAAAAAGCACTTCCACTTCAGAGGCAAAGCGCATCCACAGCAGATTTTCGATTCTAGCGATATTCTTCTGACTCAAGTCGGTGAAATCCCGACCGAATCCCGCGTCGTTCGAGAGGGGCTGCTCTCCGGGATTCCCATCGTTTCCGGGATCACCGACGTCCCGTGGACGCCCTATCACCATGACTGCAGGGATATCGAAGGTTTTGCGGATGAAATCCGGAAAAGCTGGCAGTACATGCAGGATTCTCAGAAGAGAGCTGAGTTGCATCGGATAAACCGGGCTTATGCCGTCGAGCATTACGATATCAGAAAAAATGCGGACAGGATCTTCGAATGCTACGAACAGATATTCCGCGGATCGCTTGAATCCCGGCCGCTCTCCGTCCGGCCGCCGCCTGCCGGTGAATCTTCGGTGACAGGTTCAGAAGATATCTTCGAACAGCTCAAGCAGCGGATCATGGAAGTCGAAACAGGAGTGCAAGCGGATGCAATCCTCGATTCGATGGAGCGTACCGATTTGACGATGGGCAGGCAGGAGACTCTTTTACGGCTGATGATGGACCTACCCAAATCCGGATGACCATGGATATATTGATCATACAAGTATTGAGAATGGGCGACGCCCTCCAGCTCTTCCCCGTGATTGGAGGGATAAAAGAAGTTTTTCCGGACGCCCATATCCACCTCCTGACGTCCAGGCTGGGTGCCGAAGTCTTTCGAGCGAATTCAGAAGTCGAAAAGACCTTTATTCTGGACAAGGAAAAAATTGTTTCTCTAGTGCTCTGCGGAGAAAAAGAGGCATTTGTCCAAGCTCTGGACATCCTTGAGGCAGATTTGTCGCCGCTGATCAACCGGAGATGGGACTGGGTCATCAACCTCGGATTCACGTTCTCTTCCGCGCTTCTGTCGTTTCTGCTCGATTCCAAGCACCGATCCGGCTTGTCCGTCAACGAGCACCGGCAATACCTCTCCAAGGACAAGTGGTTTCATTTTTCCTTGGCCTCCTTCATGAATCGGCGGTACAGCAATTTCAACTGGATCGACATCTACAAGCGGATCGCAGGGTTGGATTCCGTCCCCCGTCCTCCGTATTTCAAGCCGAATATGGCCCCTTGCGCAAGAGCCGCGGATACCATCCTCCGGTTTGAAGGGAGCGGTCCGATCGTCGGCATCCACCCGGGAGCGGGCGGAGATTTCAAACAGTGGCCGGTTGAAAATTTCGGAAAACTCGGCCGGATGCTGGCCGATAAAAACGGCTGCCGGCTGTTGATCTTCGGCAGTTCGAGCGAAAAGGAGCTTTGCAGTCGTCTGCATGCGATGATCGGGGGGAATGCAGAAAACCTCGCCGGGCAAACATCGGTTGAGGAATTGGCCGCGCTTCTTTCCCGGTGCGAGGTTCTGATATCAAACGATACGGGACCGATGCACCTGGCCTCTTCCGTCGGAACCCGCGTGATTGCCCTTTTCTTCAGCACCCACTTTGCGGAGACGGGACCTTATGGAGCGGGTCATATCGCGGTGCATCCGGATATCTCCTGCTTTCCGTGCCAGGGAACCGCAAAATGCGTGCAGAAAAGCTGTTTGTCTCTGATCTCTCCGGAAGCGGTGAAAAAAATTTTCGACATCGCTAATCCTTCGATCCGGCAGGGAGGACCCTTACATGGAATAAATGGACTGAAGGGGATCAAGGTCTTTCAATCGGCCTTCGATCCATGGGGGTATCTCGACTGGTTCCCCGGAGGCCGACCTCTTTTGACTTTGCCGGTATTGGAGAAACTCCTGTTAAGAATCGCCTGGTTGATCCATTCGGGTGTAACCGATTCTTCGGACCGCAATCTGGAAGCATACGTCTCATCCTTTCTTGCTTGCTATTCCAAAACCGACCGCCTCAGTCCGGTCGTAGAGGGCTTCGACCGATGGGTTGAGCGGATGGCCGAATACAAGGGACTTCTTGAAAAAGCAAGAAATCAAGTTTTGGATCTTCAGACCGAGCTGATCAAAATTCGTCCGGACTCCGGTGCATCGAAAAAGCTTTCCGGTTTGCTGAATGCATCTGAGGACGAAATCGGTGCTTTCGGCAGCGGGGACTGCTTTTCGTTTCTCGATGAGCTCCTTACTGTTTTCTGTGAAAACATCGAAAAAACAGATCCCCTGAACCTTTCAACCCGGACCGCTGAGGCCTACCGTGACATTCTCTTCATTGTAACTACCATTCTGAAGCAAGTTCCGCTTCTCAAGAGCTACATGCATTAGAAATGCCGGTTGCTCACCTATATTTAGGACTGATCCCGGGAGAATATATCGGATGGGGAATCTGCAGCAAGTACCTGATCCGTGAGCTCGAAAAGTTGATTCCCGTTTCGGTCATCGGCCCGAACCTGGCGAAAGGATCCGTCTTCGGGGGTAAGGTCTTTCACACGATCGGCGACCACCGCCTGACCAAAGTGATCGATGTAAGCGGGACTGAAAACTACGGGTACACCTTTTTTGAAAATCTGCTGTCA
This sequence comes from Desulfobacteraceae bacterium, assembly GCA_003599475.1. The sequence goes on along the minus strand of QZKK01000225.1, from coordinate 42,327 downwards.
GACGATTCGATGGAAAATGCCAAAGCATTCGACTGCATCTTTGCCGGGTCCACCTGGTGCAGGGAGAAGTTGAACGAGAAAGGGATCTCCTGGGCAGACGTGCTGATACAGGGGATCGATCCGGAGCTCTTTCACCCGATTCATGGAGAGAAGCCGGGTGCCAGGGACCATTTCGTCATTTATTCCGGGGGGAAATTCGAGCTGAGAAAAGCGCAGGACATCGTCATCCGTGCGGTCGCAACCCTGCAGGAAAGGCACCGGGACGTCCTGTTCGTCAACTGCTGGTACAACCCGTGGCCGTTCAGCATGAACACCATGGCAGGCTCTCCCTTGATCGACTACAAGCCCCAGAAGCGCTTCAGTATCGACTATTTAAAGAGCGTTATGTCTGAAAACGGAGTGGACCTCAATCGTACGGAATTCCTCCCCCGAATCCCCCAGCATGAACTGCGAAAGATCTATGCATGTACGGATGTCGGAATCTTTCCAAACCGCTGCGAAGGGGGAACCAATCTGGTCCTGATGGAGTACATGGCCTGCGGAAAGCCGGTGGTCGCCACCTTCAGCAGCGGCCATAAGGATATTTTAACGGACCGGAACAGTCTCTGCATCCGATCGCTGAAACCAATCGAGGTCTCAAACGGATCGGGCCGAATCGAAGCCGTATGGGAGGAACCGGATTTGGACGACATCATCGACAAACTCGAATTCGCATACCTTCACCGCGATCAGATTCGGAGAATCGGGTTTCAGGCTGGAGAGGATATGCGATGTCGAACATGGGCTCATATGGCCGGAGACCTGGTGAACAAACTGGATCTCAAACGCATTCCCCCGGAGCCGTGACATCGGATGATATTTTTGGCCGCTACGGAACCCAATGTGGATCTGACCGTCTACGATGCAAAATTCATTCTGCAGCCGTTGACGTACCCGGAAATCAATACCGACCATATTCTTGCCATGGAAAACGAGATGGGAAGGCGCATCCTTCAGCGAAGCGATGGTAAACTGAAAAAAATCCATTTCGATGCACAGCGCCTCCCGGGTTTTCCGAAACCGTTAACACCGGGTATGCGGGTCCCCCCGGGAAGCCGAATCCTGGTGATTCGAGGAGGCGGAATCGGCGATGTGCTGATGTGTGTCCCTGCTTTCCGCGAAATCCGGCGCCGCCTCCACCCGGAAACGCATTTATCGCTTGCATCCTTTGCGTGCCATAAACCGCTTTTTTCGGCGATTCCATACCTCGATTCGGTGATCGCCCAACCTCTCACTCTCAACGAGTTGATGACGGCTGATTACATCGTCGAATTCAGCGGCTGCAGCGGTTCGATGTCCTCTACCCATATGATCGACTTCTACCTGGAGCAGATCGGGCTGAATCCGTTGGATATCCCAGACAAGAGTATAGAATTGTCAGTAGAATCCCTGCAAGATGAAAGGGTCGCGAATTGGTTTCGTCAGAATCGAAGTCGATATCGAAGACTCGTTTATCTGAACGGTCTCGCCAGCGATCCCCTTCGCGATCTGCCGCCGGAGGTACTCGCTTTATTTCCACGGGAATTCCAAGATTCGCTCTTTATCATTCCAAACGGTTATCTGAACCGATATCCCGAAAAATGCGCAGGGTTGACCTCGCCTTCGAATGTCCTTGCCCTTGACACCGAAGATTCCCTGACCGCCTATGTCACTGCGCTGCACCAGAGCGACTGTATCGTGACGACCGACAGCTCGGCCTACCACATCGCCGCAGCACTCGGAAAGCCCTGCATGGCGCTCTTCGGGCCCATCGCCTCCAGACTCCGGACGGTCTACTACCAAACGGTTTATGCCCTGGAGGCCGATTACCTTGGAAAAACCTGCCGATCCCCCTGCGGCAAAAGCATGTTTTCGGAATTCTACGCCGGATCTGTAAACGGAGCGAAACGATGCCCCGAGGCGAAAGAAAGAAACAGCGTCTTCAGCCCCTGCCTGTCCGCTTTTTCAAGCAAAGCTCTATTCGAAACGTTCAACACCAGGCTTCGGGGCGGATGACCCCAACGAAATCCCAGCATACGCTCTCCCTCTGCATGATCGTAAAAAACGAAGCGCAAGTCCTTGGGCAATGTCTCGACAGCGTCATCGATCTCGCGGATGAAATCGTTCTCATGGACACCGGCTCTGAGGATGAGACAATCGATATCGGCAAGCGGCATGGCGCGCGAATTCACTCGATTCCCTGGGAAAACGATTTTAGCAGTGCCCGCAATGCTTCCCTTGAGAAAGCGAATATGGAATGGATCCTGGTTCTGGATGCAGATGAGGTGGTTGCTCCGGTCGATCACGGAAGAATCCGCGATCTTTTGAAAAAGGATGCAGCCTATGGATTTGCATTGGAACAGCGGACCTACGGGAACAATCCGAATTTCAAGAACTGGATCCCTGCATGCGAAGAATATCCTGAAGAGAGAGGCTACAGCGGATACATCGCGTCGGCATTGATCCGGCTTTTCAGGAGAGACATCAGAATTCGATTCACAGGCCCGGTGCATGAACTTGTCGAGCCCAGTTTTTCAATCCACTCCCTCCCTTATGAATCAACGGCTATACCGATTCATCACTACGGGAAGGTCCGCGATCCTTCACGAATCGATCGGAAGGCACGATTATATCTAGAAATCGGGCAAATAAAAGCAGAAGCGGACCCCGGACCAAAGGCATGGACCGACTTGGCATCCCAATATCTGGAATTGGAAGACTACGAAAAGGCGGCCGAAACATATCGGAAAGTGGTCGAGCAGTGCCCCGGTCGACCGGATCCATTTGTCGATTTAGGGGTTACCTATTTACGACACAGAAAATTGAAGGCCGCGGAATCCGAACTTCTAAAGGCACTCGACCTCAACCCCGACCATACCGACGGCCTGTTCAACTTGGGAACAGTCTATCTTCATCAAAAGCGCTATGCGGCTGCAGAGAATATTTTTTATCGTCTCATCGATCTTCAACCCGCTTTCGGAAACGCTTACGGTGCGCTCGGCTCTATCCTGCTCTGCCTCAACCGGATTGAAGAGGCGGTACCCTTTCTTGTCGAGGCGACAAAGTATAACAAGGCGGATGCCGACCTTTACAGCAATTTGGCGTGGGCTTACGTTCAGCTCGGGTGGCGACAGCAGGCACTCATTTCGTGCGATAGAGCGATTGCCTTGAATTCGGATCATAAAAATGCCTCTCTGCTCAAAGAGAAGGCGCTTAAAATGGATCCTCGCGAAGCCGAAAGGGCTGCGGCCTCCGAGTTGAATCTCCGGGGAGAAACGCTGTTCAGGGAATCGAAAACAGAAGAAGCGGAGCTCTATTTTCAAAAGGCGATTCGGGTGGACCCTCAATGCAGCGAGGCATTGAACAACCTGGGGGTTATATGCTGGGAAAATCGACGCGCTGGATCTGCATTGGCGTATTTTCTTCGCGCTTTTTTCCTGTCGCCTCAGCATCCGAATGTGCGGGCGAATCTGTTCGACTGCTGTGACGGAACCGGAAAACATCGAATCAAGAAGCTCCTCGCAAACTGAGATTGGCCTGGGGAATCCAAACGGAAGACCCAAACAGAAAATGATGGAGAAGCAACGAAATCGGCGGAAGTTTAGCTACGGGAATCTGATTCACGCCCTCCTGGATCTTTCGAAGTTTTCAGAAGCGGCAGCCTGCGTTGAAACTTATGCAGCTTATCTTTCGCCTCAAGAGCTGAGATCGATAGAAGAGAGGCTTGTCCAATTCGTCCCACCAGCCTCCGTTTACGGGAAATTGAATCGAAAGCAGCCCTCGGCGGCCGGCGATGAACTGTCGATCGTCTTCAGGCAAATCTACGCTCAAAATGCATGGGCTTGTCCGGAATCCAGATCCGGACATGGGTCGACGCTTTCCCAGACAAGAAGGATCCGGCAAGCTCTTCCCCTTCTGATCAGAGAGTTGAAGGCTCGATCTTTTCTGGATATTCCTTGTGGTGATCTCAATTGGATGCAACATGTCCCTCTGGGAGTCGATATTTACATCGGCGCCGATATTGTCGAAGAACTGGTCTGCATGAACCGGGAACAATACGGAAATGAATTTCGAAAATTCTTGAAACTGGACATCACACAAGATCAATTGCCTAGGGTGGATTTGATCTTTTGCCGCGACTGTCTCGGACATCTTACCTCCAATCAGATCCGTCGAGCGATTTTCAATATCATCGACAGCCAATCCAAATATCTGGCAGGAACGACATTTCCCGAACATGGCTTCAATCCGGATATTCAGGCCGGCATGTGGCGGCCGATCAATCTGGAAAAACCGCCATTCGGGCTCCCGCCTCCTCAGGTCATGATCAATGAAAATTATAGTGAAAATGGCGGACGGTTCCGGGATAAAAGCATCGGGGTATGGGAAGTATCTTCTCTCAGAGCGACTCGATTCCCTTTGAAGTAAGGCCCGGAACGATGTCGATATCGATCGAAGCAACAAAGCAAAACCCCCGAAGTACGACGAACCGATGAATCCGAAACCCTTCATCTATTTTCTGTGCCCTGATATCGATATCCCTTCCGGCGGGATCAACAGGATCTATCGCCTGGCACAAATATCGCACGAGGAAGGATATGCCGCGCATGTATTGCACCAGAGACAAGGGTTCCGCAATCGCTGGGTGCCGTCCGTTCCCCCCATCCGATACTGGGGAAACGGATTCAATCTGAAAAAAGACGACGTCGTCGTCATTCCGGAATCGGAGCCACGGGCGATGCAGCAACTGCCGGAAGGAATCCGCAAGATCGTCCTGGCGCTGAACTGGAGCTACATCTTCGAAAATCTTCCCATGGGCGATCGGTGGGCGGACTACGGAATCCGCCAAGTGCTGACGGCTTCCCGGGTCATTGAAGAATTCGTTCGATGGACGATGGATCTCCCCGTGTACCGGATCGGAGTCCCGATCGATCATAAATTGTTTTACTATGACCCGCAGCAGAAGGAGCCGGTTCTTGCCTATATGGCCCACCGGAACTCTCATGGGCTGTGGCTGGAAAAGATCTTCCGGCAGCTCCGGAGACGAATCACCCGATGGGAGTGGATCTCTATCAAAGACATGACTCAATCCGAGTATGCAGCGGTTCTGCGAAAAGCAAAGGTTTTCATTGGGACAGGTTTGAGGGAGGGAGTGCCCGGTCCGATTCTCGAAGCCATGGCATCTGGCGCAGTTGTAGTCGGATACGGAGGAGTCGGCGGAAATGAATTCATCGTTCCGGAAGGCACCGGGCAAAATGCCTTTCGAGTCGAAAACCACGATTACTTCGCCCTGGGCAAGGTTTTGGAAAGCGTCTTTGGTCTGCTCGAAGGAAATGATCCGAAACTCGACGCCGTTCGACAAAACGGGCTGCAAACGGTTCAGCCGTTGACGTTCGAATCGGAGAAAGAATCCCTGATCCGGTTCTGGAAGGAATACCTGTAAATGTGCGGCATCAACACCATCTTTCGATATGGATGCCTCCTGGATTCGGATCGGGAGACGGTTCGATCCATGAACCGCGAAATGCTTTATCGGGGGCCGGACGACGAGGGGATTTGGGCGGACGACCGGGTCGTGCTGGGGATGCGTCGATTGGCAATCATCGGGTTAAAAAACGGACGCCAACCCCTTTTCAATGAAGACGGAACGCTGGTTCTGGTCTGCAATGGAGAGATCTACAACTTCAAAGAATTGAAAAAAAACCTCGAATGCAGGGGGCATCTTTTCAAAACAGAAAGCGATTGTGAAGTCATCTTGCACCTCTACGAAGAAAAGGGCGTCGGCTGTCTCGGGACATTAGTGGGCATGTTCGGGCTTGTCCTCTGGGATTCTAAAAATCGGGTTCTTTTGGCAGCACGGGATCCAATCGGTGAAAAACCGGTCTATTTTTCCGAGATACCGGGCGGAATCGTCTTCAGCTCGGAGCTGAAAGCCATCAGCAAATACGGCTTGCTCAGAAAGAACTTAGATTACAACATCATCCGCCAAATTCTGGAATACACCTATCCGGTCGACATGCGGCAGACCTTCATCAGTCAGATCCGGCGGCTTCTCCCCGGAGAATACGCGTTGGTGGATCATTCCGGTCTGAGGCTGAAAAAGTTCTGGAAGATCTCTTTTGAACCGACCTACGCCGGAACCCGTGAAAATGCCCGGGACGATTTTTTGAACCTGCTCAATACCTCCGTAAACCTTCGATTCCAAAGCGATGTGCCGGTTGCGGTCATGCTGAGCGGCGGAATCGATTCCTCCGCCGTTGCAACGATTGCCGCCGCTTCGCGGAAAGAGATCCATGCGATCACTGCCGGATACAGGGGAGCGCCGGACTGTGACGAACGGATGGCGGCAAAATCGCTGGCGGAAAAAAGCGGCATTCACTGGCACGAAGTCGAGCTGGATACGGGCGACTTTCAGACCTACTTCGATGAATACACAAGGTTCATCGACGAGCCGGTAGCCGACCCGGTCTGTATTCCGCAGTGGGGGATCTACAAAAAGGCTCGAGAGCTCGGGTTCAAAGTCCTTCTGAATGGAACCGGCGGGGATGAGCTGTTCTTCGGGTATCCGTACCATAATGTGACCGCCGGGCAGCTTGAGACTAAGCGCCGGCTTGCGAGCTTCCTTCCGATTCACCGCGAAAATTTGCAGGCTTTCGGATCCTTTTTTTCTTCGCAATTCCATTCCTTTTCGAAAATGGGCCGATATCTTTTCCAGGATCCGATCGATTATATCCCCCCTTTCAAAAATTACTGGAAATCGCTCCCTTTTAAATGGCCGGATGATCTCGGTTTCCGCTCCCCGAATCCTCTCGAAGCCTATCTGCATGAAGCACAAAACGGTCCGGACCAGTTGTCCGCAATCCTGATGTCGACGTGGCTTCCCGCCAATTGCCTGCATATCAGCGACAAGCTCGGCATGGGAAACTCGGTCGAGGTCAGAGCCCCTTTCATCGACCACAAACTCGTCGAGCTTGTTTTTTCTCTTCCGATCGAGTGGCGCTATTCGGAAACCGAGCCCAAGAGCTTTCTGAAGTGGGTCATGCAGGGAATCCTGCCGCAGGCGGTTTTATGCGGCCCCAAAAAGGGATTCTCCACACCGGACGACTTCCTTCAGAACCTCATCCGAACCCATACCGGCAGCGTTTTCGGGATCTGCCACCGGTTTTTTCACACTGTCGTTCTGGAAAAGGTCCTTGCGCCTTACTCATAATGATGCATCGGCGAATCGAAGAACATGAATGAAAAAAAGCTTCCCCGGTTCAACCCCTGAAAATGGGAATACGGATTAAACCATGACTCAGTTTCTAGAAAGCAATCTAAAGCACCTTCTGCGTAAGAATCCGGAACTCTGCCGGAAGCTGAACGATTGTCCATGCATAGGCGCCGTTCATGTGATTCCGACCCTCAGTCGATATCCGACCCTGCTGTTTTCATCCGAAAATGGAAGCCCGAAATTTCTGCACAGCCCCAACAATCCGGTCGAAGAAGCACAAGATCTGATTTCACAATATCATTTCTTTGGCGAGGACCTGACCATCCTTTTTGGCTTTGGGCTCGGGTATCTGCCTCTTTCGATCGCTGCTAAAATGCACCCCGAGCATGGGCTTTTTGTCATCGAATCCTCTCTTGAGATCCTGAAGGCCGCCCTTAGCTTCGCGGATCTCTCCGATCTCTTGAACCACGAAAGGGTGCGGGTGTTTCATACCGATCAAACCGATCGGATATGGGAAGCATTGGAGAAGGAGCAGTTTCGAATCCTGGGGGGGCGAGTCGGAAAGCTGATCCACCCCCCTTCTTATGGCATGAACCCCGGGGCGTACGATCGGATCGAGGAAAGAATCGAGCGATATGTGGCCATTATCAAAGACAACTTCAAGACCTTGGAGGGACACGGTCAGGTCACGCTGAAAAACATCATCCAAAACATTTTCAGCTACACGGAGTCTGCACCGGTCGATCCGCTTGCCGATATGGCAATGAAACGGCCTGCACTCGTCGTCACTTCGGGTCCTTCCCTTGATTTGAATATCGATTGCATAAAAGGAATGGGAAAAAAACTGCTGATCATCGCGACGGACTCGGCTCTCACCTGCCTGATCAAACAGTCGATTCTTCCCCATGTTGTCGTATCGGTCGATCCGATCGACGTAAATATGAGAAAATTCGATCAACTGACGTCCGATCTTCTGAAAAAAACGTCTTTGGTGTATTCACCGTATGTCTTTCCGGATATCCCTGCACTCTTTACCGGACCCAAGTTTGTCTTCAATGAGCATAATCTGTTGTGCCAGTGGGCACTTCCCTTGTGGTATCCCGCTAAAACCCTGCCTTACGGGTTCAGCGTATCCCATTATGCGTTCTATCTTGCCAGGCTCATGGGTGCAGACCCGATCATCTTCGTCGGACTGGACCTCTCGTTCCCCGGCAAAAAAGGCCATGCGCAAAACAGCGGTTCTATCTGGAGCAGAGGCTTTAAATTCGAAAACTTGCCCGTCGTGCCCGGCATCAATGGAGAGATGGTCCCAACGATGAATGGATTCATCAATATGATTACTCTTTTTGAAAAAGAGCTCGCAAAAACCGATGCCGTATGCATCGATGCAACTGAAGGCGGCGCCCGAATCCGTGGCACGCGCATCATGACTCTCCGGGAAACATTGGAGCGATACTCAGGCGACGGTGCCCTCGATTATTCGTCACTCATCGAGACTGCCCATTTAAAAAACCGCCGGGGACAAATAGACAGGATCCGGAAGGGTTTCCGTTGGCTTCGCAATGAAGCCGATGCGGTCCAGTCCCTATGCAAGGCGGCACTGCCTACTCTCAACTGCATGTTGGAGTGTCTTCAAAACCCTCAAAAAGACCGAGCGCAGCGAATGCAGATGATCGGCGAAGTAAATAAAATTGCAGATCGAATGGCAAGTCATCAGCAGTTCAAGGAAGTGGTCAAGGATCGCCTCTGTCGCGTGCTGGTTAAGCAGTTTCAGTCGAACTTTGCATTGAAGCGAACCGATGATGAAGACGAACGGCTCAGAATCGACCTCTCCTGTTCTCAACTCTTTTTCGATCAGATGGATCATGTAGCCGAAGAAATTTGTGACGCAGTATGTGCTCTTGAGTTCGGGAGGAATTCTACTCATACAAAAAGTGCCGATGAAAACCGGAGCTTAGAGATCGCTTTCGTATGGGGAGGAATTCCATTCCAGGGTCATGCGCTGGAAAAAAAACCGATGGGGGGGACTGAGACTGCAATCATCCGCATGGCACAAAGCCTTGCCGCGAACGGCCATACGGTAACCATATACGGGAACGGGTGCTCCGGCACCTGGGACGGTGTAAGATACGCAGACATCACCCTATACAGGCAGGACCTGAATCGATGTCCGGCCGATGTGATCGTCGCATCCCGTACTTTCCACCCCTTTCTGAATGATGTGGATGCACGCGTCCGGATCTTCTGGACGGGAGACGCCCATGATCAGCCGTTCGTCCGCACGCTCGCCCAAGGGCATATCGTCGAACGTATCGACCGCATTTTTACGGTAAGCCGATGGCAGAGGGATATGTTTTCGGAGGAATTCGGTATCCCAAATGAAAAATTTTTTGTAACACGAAACGGCATTCACTGGGAAGATTTTAAATTTCCGGCAGACCGCAGGGATAGAAAAAAGCTGATTTACACCAGTACTCCTTTTCGCGGTCTGGATGTGCTGCTGGATGTTTTCCCTGAAATCCGAAAGCGGGTCCCGGGTGCAAGCCTCGATATCTACAGCAGCATGGCAGTCTATGGGATCGATCGCAAGCAGGACGAAAGCCTGTATGGAAATCTCTATGAGAGAGCAAAGCAGGACGGAGTCACCCTCAAGGGAAGCGTTTTTCAATCCGAGCTGGCTGCAGCCCTGCTCGGGGCCGGTATTTTCGCCTATCCCAACCACTTTCCGGAAACCTCCTGCATCGCCGTCATGGAAGCCATGGCCGCCGGCCTCCCCGTTGTAACGACCCGCCTGGGGGCTCTGCCGGAGACGGTTGCCGGGGGAGGCATTCTCATCGAAGGGGATGCAAGAAGCCCTGATTATCGGGTGAAATTCGTAGAGGAGGTCTGCAATTTGATGAATGATACGAACAGATGGCAGCAGTTGAGTGATGCCGCACGGCTCAGGATTGAACAAAACAACAGATGGTGCGCCATCGCCCGAGAGTGGGCGAGTGAATTCGACAGGATGCTGCAAGCCCAATCCTCTGCTAGACATGAATCGCATCGACACGTAATCTGCAGCACACATTGATTCATAAGTGAGATATGGGTCCGGCCGAAGCATTATCATGCCGCTTCAAGATCGATCGATGCGTGCCGCTGAAATACCACTTGAAAATTGTCGGAGCAAATCGTGACATCCTCTCCGGCAGTTTCTTTCGGAATCAAAACGTGATGGATTAAGCGATGGGCTGTCTCCTCTGCGGAAGCGGGCAACTAGACAGAATATCCTTGAATCGATCCTTTGGGGTGGATATCCTCGAGTGCAGCGGGTGCGGATTCGTTCAGTCTGAATATGTTTCCGAGGCCGCACTTCGGGAATACTACAACCGATATTACCGCGTCCTGCTGACACCGGATATCATGGAAACCCTCCGCCACAAGTCCCGAGCACAGGCTCAAGCGCAATTGACATACATCGAAACGCTGCTGCCTGAAGAAAAATTTGTAGCCGCCCTCGATTACGGCGGCGCCGACGGTGAACTGGCAAAGGCGCTGCTTGCCAAAGCCCGAAGCGTATATGTATCCGAGGTGGACCCCCGATACGCAGAGGTCTTGAAGAGAGAAAAAGAATTCGTCTTTTTAGAACCGGAAGAACTGAAGGCACCAGCTTTTGCAGGATTTTTCGATCTGATTTCACTATCCCATGTGCTCGAACACTTGCCGAACCCTATTTCGGCTCTCGATGAATTCAGCCGTTTGCTTAAAAAGGACGGCTACATGTTCATCGACCTTCCCAATGAAGTTGAAATGCTGAAAAGAGTCGACTTTCAGGCAAAGGGGCACATTCACTACTTCACGAAAGAGAGTTTTCGGTGCATGGTGTCGGTGCATGGCAAATTTGAGATTCTGGAAATCAGAACCTGCAACCATTCGGTAGAAGAATACATCGCATCCGGCTTCAGGATGCCCGAGCAGCACTTTCGTCATGATACACCGAATGGCACGGTCATCCGGGCTCTCCTTAGAAACAGCAGACCTGAGTGCCGCAGTGAAGCAAAGTTTAAAAATGTATTCAACACCTCCGACCTTCTGGATCATTACAGCCGTAGGATCCTGGTGATGCACCATGAAATTGAGGCTCTGCGGAAAGAAAAAAACAAATTCGAAAAAAACTGCAAGGAGCAGATCGTCGAGCAGGAAAACCGGATCGAAGAGCTAAAAAATCTTACGGGATCTCGCGGAGAAAGACTTTTGAATTCATCCTCACCCGCACTACCCCCGGAAGGACTGGATCGTCTGGTAACCTTTATTCAAAAAATAAAATCCGATGTCTATCCCGAACCTCCTTCTGAAACGCATCGACATATCACCCGTCAGATGCTGGAACGTTTACTTCTGAAATATCCTTTAGCCGGAACCACCAGGGTCCTCGATATCGGATGCGGTCAGGGGCTTGCATTGGAAATGTTTGAAGAGCGAGGGCTTGCGGTGACCGGAATCACCCTTGACGACGAGGATCTCTCGACTTGCCGGTTGAAAGGCCATACTGTCTTAAGAAAGGATCAATCCTTTCTGGAATTTGATGATGAATCGTTTGATCTTATCTGGTGCAGGCACTGTCTGGAACACAGTATCATGCCGTATTTTACGCTTTCCCAATTCTACAGGGTGCTGAAACCCTCGGGTTATATCTACATTGAAGTGCCGGCTCCCGACACGGCTTCCAATCATCAAAAGAATAAAAACCACTACAGCGTGCTTGGGAAAAGCATGTGGAGGGAGTTGATCCGGAGAACGGGCTTTCAAATGCTTGAAACCATGGATATCTCTTTAGAAGTCCCGTCAGGAAACGACATGTACTGGGCCTTTGTTCAGCAGAAACCTCCGGCGGACCGGAACTGAGTCAGGGAGAAATTACATGCAACGATATAGAGAAAATTCGAATGACACCCTTTTCGACAATCGATATGACATATACAAGAACCTGCATGAAGATTTTTTGGAAAAAGAGGAGGGGTTCAACCGTATATGCGCGGAAACCGTACTACAGAAGCTGTTTGAAAATTTCAAGCCGGAATCTATTCTTGATGTCGGATGCGGCTTGGGCACCTGGCTTTCTACGGCGAAGGCGTTCGGGGTGACGGACATATGCGGTATCGAAGGCCCCTGGTTGAGCAAAGAAAGGCTTCGGATCGATCCGGATGTTGTCTCCATCTTGGATCTGGAATTTCCTTTTGATCTCAACCGGCGGTATGACTTGGTCATCTGCCTGGAAGTGGCCGAGCATTTATCGGAAAAAGCAGCCGAAAGCTTCATCGATACCCTGGTGCGGCATGCGAGGGTCGTGCTGTTCTCAGCCGCCATCCCCTACCAGGGCGGCCACAATCACCTCAATGAGCAGTGGCAGGCCTACTGGGTAGAGCTCTTCATGCAGCGAGGCTTTCGTTGTCTCGATTTTCTTCGACGAGAGCTTTGGGAAAGCAGCAGCGTCTTTTGGCATATTCGACAGAATATGCTCCTCCTCGTATCGGAAGAGCTCTCGAATGATCCACGGTTTGGAGGCCTTTTCAACCATCCTCCTGCCCAATGCCCGCTTTCTCTTGTGCATCCGGAAACCCATCTGAGCAACATCCGCCTGATGGATCAATTGATGCAGATCAAAAAGAAATACGATTCGATGATGAATTTTTTGATGGAAGGCGGAACCCTTATAGCGGTTCCAAAGGATAAAGACAATTTAGAGCTGAAAAGAGTCGCATCAAAATCGGAAACGTCGAAAAACCAGAACGAAAAAGGAATCGAACGCTTTCAGGAGCAAGATCTGGAAGCCGCTGAGACGTATTTTCAAAGGGCTGTCTCGGCGGATCCCGGCTTTTCCGAGGCATACAATAATCTGGCGGTCTTGTACTGGCAAAAGGGACTTTCTGACAAAGCATTCGTCAATGTCGGCGAGGCGCTTCGGTTAAATCCCGACGACCTCGATGCCATCGTCAATTTCGTCGAGATGTGCAAGGCCGCCGGCCTGAATGAAAAGGCAAGGGAAGCGATGTCGGCTTATCTAAGCAGGCACCCCGAGGCAAGGGAAATCGCAGACCGAGTGCATGAGCTGTATTGACATGAATAAATCCAACCGACAATCCGACAACCGATGGAAACGCACCCTGATTAGTCTCTCGTCTGCCGGAAAATCCGCATTCGCCTTGGATTTGGATCTAACCCTGTTTTCCCATCGCATCATTTACGAGGAAACCCAACAGACTGGATTTTATGAAAAGGACATCTCCTTTCTGATGATATCCCTATTGAAGCCGGGGGATATGGTGATCGATGTGGGCGCTCACATCGGCTACTTTACCTTGCTGGCTGGTTCGTTGGTGGAGGAGTCGGGTCGCGTCTTTTCCTTTGAACCGATTGAAGAGAATCGAAAGCGTTTGATGCATCAAGTCGGGATCAACGGATTGACCAATGCAATTCTATATCCCGACGTCGTGGGGGATCAGAATGGAAAAACGACCTTCTTCTACAATGAAGACAATGACGGAGGCCACGCGATTTGGGATGTGAGCCGTCATCCGTTCAATGAGAAAACAAAAAGAGCCCCGCGCCTTCTTTCCCTTCCGATCGTCCGACTGGACGACTTTTTCAATCCCGATGCCCTCTCCAAGCTGAAAATGATAAAGATCGATACGGAAGGAAATGAGCTTAACGTCCTTGCAGGAGCTCGGCACCTGATCGATACCCATCGTGTGAAATGCATCGCCTGTGAGCTCAACCGATATGGCTTGAAACAGATGGGCCATTCGGAACGCCAACTCAGAGGTTTCATGTATGACCTGGACTACGAAACGCTTGCCTATTTCAATGATCGCCTGAGAGTATTGACCCCGGATCAATATCTGAAAGCGGATGCCGTTTTGAACCTGTTTTTCATGCCGAAAGAATTCATTCAAGGATTTCGTTCTCCCGAACATCAATGCACCGGATACCATCGAAAAAATCAGGAGAATTGAAGCAGATCTTTCAAAGCGCGGTTGCCGCCCAGATTTCGGGCGATGCAAAAAAGGCGGAATCCTTGTACCTGCGCATCCTATCCATCCGTTCGGATCATGTGCCTTCTTTAAACAATCTCGGAACCCTCCACCTTCAATCCGGGGATTTACAAAAAGCCTCCCGTTACCTTCAACAGGCGATTGTGCATAAGCCGGATGATGTTGACGCGCTCAACAACATGGGTATCGTGTTGAACCGCTCCGGCGATCCATCGGGTGCAAGCATCCATTTTAGAAGAGCCCTCAAAAAGAACCCTTCGGACGCTCAACTGCATACGAATCTTGGAAGCGCATTGAACGCCTTGGGAGAACTGAAAGAGGCGGAAATCCGGCACAAAAAAGCCATCGCCTTCGATCCCAAAAACGCGAAGGCCCACAATAACCTGGCACTCGTCTATAAAGAAACAGGAAGGCTCGAATCGGCTGTTTCCAGCCTGAAAGAGGCACTTAGACTCGATCCGGATGATGAAAAGACATACTTCAACTTAGGCGATACGCTTGTAGGTGCCGGAAAATTGGAAGAAGCGGTATCTCTTTCGGAGAGCGCCCTTTCCAAATTCGGTTCAATCCATACCATCGTCGGCGCGGCGCGGGTGTTTATCGAAACCGGACACTGGGGCAAAGCGGATCCTCTGATTGCGCTTGCCGCCCAACACCCCTTTGCCATATCCGAGTCGGATACACTCAGGCATCTTGTGCTCTTCCTGAATGCATCCGGTCTCCCCAGAGGTGAGATCGCCCGGCTCCATTCGGTCTGCGGTGATCTTATCCGAGCTCGCATTCAGGCCCGCTGCAGTCCCCTCCATTTTAATTTCACGGATCGCTTCAACCAGCTTAAAAAAATTCGCATCGGGTATGTCTCTCCCGATTTCAACCATCACGCGGTCGGTTTTTTTTTCAGAGAGATTTTACGAAATCACGACAAGCGGAATTTCGATATCTTCTGCTATGCCCTGACGGAAAGAAAAGATGCGGTCACCCGGGAGATCATGCGGAATTGCTCGGGCTTCCATCCGGTTTCGCACTTGAGTGATGGTGAAATCGCCGAAAAAATCTTTGCGGATCGGATACAAATCCTTGTTGACCTTGCCGGCTACACCCGAAACAATCGCCTCGACCTTTTTGCATTGAAGCCGGCCCCGATTCAGATCACGGGGATCGGATACCCTCATGGAACTGGGTTGCCGGAGATGGACTATCGAATCACGGATTCTTTTTCCGAAGGTTCGAATGCCGATGATGAGTATCGGGAAAAATTGCTGTTCATGCCCGGATGCTTTCTCCCCTACCCGAACTTTCAGCGCCCGAGTGACAGTGAAAAGACGACCCGAGAAATGATCGGTATTCCGAATGACAGCATCGTATTCGTATCCTTCAATGCGTGGCACAAACTGAGGCCCGAGGTCCTTCCCCTGTGGAGCCGGATATTATCCGAAGTCCCGAACTCCTATCTGGTTTTCTCCTTCCGCCACGCCCGGACCGATTACGCACAGAAGCAGGTACGTTCCCATTTCACGGTTGAACCCCGACGCATCATCTTTTTGAAACAGACCGAGACCGATCTCGAACATCGCGCAAGATATTCGGCAGCCGATATCGCCCTGGATCCCTTTCCATACAACGGAACGACGACCTCCTGGGAAGCCTTATTCATGGGAGTTCCGGTGATAACGCTGAAGGGGGACCGGCATGTCCAGCGGACCACCTACAGCCTGCTTGCAAACCTTGGGCTTGAAGATCTGACATCAGAAACGGAGGAGGCTTATTTTCGGATTGCGGTCTCCCTTGCGAATCATCCCGAAAAGCGCGAATCCGTCCGGCAGCGACTGCGGCAGGCTGTCCAAGACGTCCTCCAGGCGGGCAACCGGGAATATGTAAAATCTCTGGAGCATGCTTTTCTGGAGATCTGGCACAGGTACGAATCGACAAAAGGATATCTTCAGAATGAAGCTTAACTTGGGCTGCGGGAACAAAAGGCTCGACGGCTACGTGAATATCGATATTCAACCTCGATGCCGACCGGACCGAGTCGTCGATCTTGAGGCAGTCCCCTGGCCGTTTGAAAACAATTCTGTAGATGAAGTGGTGATAGAACACGTGCTCGAGCATATCGGAGCATCACCGGATCTGCACCGGCAAATCATTCAGGAGCTTTATCGAGTATGCAGAAATGGTGCGTTGATAAAAATTGTATTCCCCCATCCCCGCAGCGATGCATATCTCATCGATCCTACTCATGTAAGACCCTTAACCGCATCGACTTTGGAAATGTATTCAAAAAAGAAATGTCTGGATTTGATCGAAAAGAGGTCTCCGACCACTCCTCTGGCTATTTACTGGGGGGTCGATTTCGAAGTGGAATCGGGGGAAACGATCCTGTACCCATACTGGGCGGATCGGTATCAAAAGGGTGCAATATCCAGATCGGACCTGGAATTCGCCATAAACTCCTATTCCAATGTCGTCAGCGAGATGCGGATGACATTAAAAACGGTCAAAGGCTTCTAAAGTGTCGACGAATGTTATTACAGAGCGTCACAAGTAATTGCGCACACCGCCATTCCGGTCCCGCATCGAGTGCAGTATAAACTGCAGTCCCGTCTTTAGCGGAGATCAAGCCCGGCATGACAAACTGTTCAACTTAAATGTCGCTATGTACAGTTCAGTGAATTCCAAGCCAGTTTTTTGATAAAACCCCATCCCGATCGCTCTGCGCTCTTCCTTCTCGCCCGCCCTTAAATCCAATCTATTTTCGATCCGGCATTTCCCCGAATTCTCATCGGCACTCGATATCACGCCGAGGATCCAAATTTTCCTCTAAAGTTTGATAACCCTCTGTCCGATAAATACTACGTGAGCCGATAAAACCGAATCAAAAGGAGGTGAGGGCCAAATCGATTCGCATGTCGGTCAAAACGGCAAGGATGCCGAAAAATAAACTGAAAGAGAAAAAATGATAATCAAGGAGGATTAAGCATGGCACTTCGAATTCAAACCAATATCCCCGCGCTCAATACCCAGAGACAACTTTCGATGTCTTCGGCCAACATGAACAAATCGTTGGAACGGTTGTCTTCCGGTTATCGAATCAACCGTGCAGCCGATGATGCCGCCGGTCTGGCCATTGCGGGCAAATTGAGAACCAACATCCGAAGCTTCGTAAAGGCAGCCGAAAATACCGCACAGGCAACATCCATGCTGCAGGTTGCGGAAGGCGCCATGGACCAGGTTGAAAATATCGTCAACCGGCTCAAGGAACTGGCGACCCAGGCGGCTTCCACCAACACGGACACCAACGGACGATCCCGGCTGAACGATGAATTTACCGCCCTGGTTGCGGAAATCGACCGGATCGCAGAATCCACAAAGTACGGTTCCACGAACCTGATCAACGGAAACTATGGGGCTGAGGTCACCACAGGCAACCTGGGAGCGCTGATGAGCGACGGTGCCGGTATTGCCAGCGCCTCGAGCGTCGATGTGTCCGGTCATATCGGCGCATCCGGTGCGGCCTACACCATCACAGACGGCGCCGACTCCGGAATTACACTGTCAAACGGCCTCGTCAGTCAGACGGTGACCATCGCCACCGGGGCTCAGACCATCAACTTCGACTCCCTCGGCGTGAAAATCACCGTAGACAACTCCTATAACGATCACGATGTACTCACAGGCGGTGTGTTCACGGTAACAAACGCCACGGAGAAAGTGCAGGTAGGGACCACCAGCAACAGCAACGATATGATTACGCTGAGTATGGGAAACCTCTCCACCGATCAGACGTGGGATTGCGCGAATGCCCTGACCAACTGGGGTGTCGATACGGTTGCAAAGGCCCAGAGTGCATTAAACAGCATCGATACCGCGATTACCTATGTCACTGAAAAACGGGGCGATTTGGGTGCAATGCAGAACCGGCTCGGCTATGCGGCGGCGAACCTCGCCACCACCATCGAAAACGTGTCGGCCGCCGAATCGACGATTCGCGATGTCGATATGGCTCAGGAAATGTCGTCCTTTACCAAGAACCAGATCCTGATGCAGGCGGGTACGGCGATGCTGTCGCAGGCCAACATGGCCCCGCAGCAGGTCTTGAGCCTCTTCGGATAATCGGGCTCGACGCCACAACAGAAACCCTTAACCGAAATCCCGCCCTCCGAAAAGGGGGCGGGATTTCTATTTTGATGACTGGCAAATTTACCCAAATGCGGCCTGAACATGAGCCGAACATGGCCCGAGCATAAATAGAACATGGATAGATAAAAAAAATTAAGTTCCGGGCTGCAAATTCCGATAACTAGATCATACAGGAATTTGCATTTTGAAGGTTCAGGTTTCGGGTTTCAGGTGTTCCAGACTTTTCGGCGTAAAGTAATCCCCGGCTGAAACCTGAACACTGAACACTGAAACCTCTAACTTGATTCATAGGTCTTCAACTACTTCCGCCGCAAAAGGACATGATGAGGGGGGCTGACGATGACGCTTAGCACCAACATGATCTCGGGTCTAGCCAGCGGGTTCGATTGGCGGACCATGGTCGATCAGCTCATCGCGATCGATCACCGCCGGGTCGACCTGGTCGAAAATTCCAAAAGCGATTACGAGTCCCAGCTTTCCGAATGGCAGTCTTTCAATACCAAGCTGCTGGCTTTGAAGACCGCTTCCGAAGCCTTGAAGGATCCCGAAGATTTCTACGTCTATACGGCGAATATGACTTCGAACAACAGCAGCTACGATGCCGAGGATCTTCTTTCGGTAAGCGCCAGCACGAGTGCGGCCACCGGCACCTATACGATCAAGGTCGAAAGCCTGGCCGCTGCACAAAAACTCTCCTCCAATCCGTTTACGAGTAAAACCGCGGAGCTCGGCAGCGCTTATGCCGGAGAGATCCTCATCAACGGCCAGGTGATCACCATCGGTGCCACCGACAGCCTGTCGGATGTGGCTTCCACCATCAACAGCGCCAACACCGGTTCCGAGCCCCTCGGGGTGACGGCAAGCGTTGTCAGTTACGGGACAAATGACTACCGCCTGATCCTTACAAGCGATACGACCGGTGCAGACGGGATCGGCCTGCTCAACGGTGGGGCAGACAATCTGGTCCAGCAGTTCGGCTGGAAGGATCTTGCGGGTGCCGGAACCGAAGTCATCAAAAACTCGATCACAAACGGCGCCCAGAGCGACCGGTTTTCAAACGCGAACACGGCCGCCTATTCGCTGCTGGGGCTCTCCGCTACGCGTTCGGCCTCCGTTACCATAGACGGTACTGCGGTCACAATCGATCTATCCAAATCCTTGACCGAGATCAAAGAGGACATCAACACCGCGGTTGCGACGGTTACGGCATCGGTGGTTTCGGAAACAGTCGACGGAACCATGTACTACCGCCTTCAGATCGAGGGAGGATCCGGCTTCGGAACCGCAGCCGACGACTTTATCGACACGGATAATCTCCTGAACACGCTCGGCATCATCGATCACACCAGCGAGGCCGTTACGGGCAAGGTCTCCGGCAATGAACTGACAACCGACGGGGCCGTCATTTCCGCCAGCACACTCCTTACGGACATCGACGGGTACAACACGTTTACCCCCGGCGGCAGTCCGGCCGGCGACTTCATCACCCTGAGCGGGACGGATACCGCAGGGGGCGCAGTCGCAGCCGCCGCTTTCGACATCTCGACCTCCACCACGGTCCAGGACCTCCTGGACGAAATCGAGTCCCGATTCGGAGACGTCATCGCGTATGTGACATCCGACGGCAAAATCCGGGTGGACGACCTCACCGGCGGGGCGAGCCTCGCGGTCAATCTCGCATCGACCATCCAGGACGGCGACTCGTCGCTCACATTCGTCGACGGCGGCGGAAATTTCGCTGCGGCAGATGAACGGATACGTGAAATCGTCGAAGGCGCGGACGCCTTGATCGAGGTCGACGGCGTCGATATCACCGATTCGAGCAACACCATCGACGACGTGATCACCGGTGTCACATTGAACCTGCTCCA
Source organism: Desulfobacteraceae bacterium (assembly GCA_003599475.1). The sequence goes on along the minus strand of QZKK01000225.1, from coordinate 22,054 downwards.
GGCACAAGACCAGACCACCATTACGCTCAATATCGCCCACGATGTCGATACGATCAAAACCAACATTTCCGATTTTGTCGACCAGTACAACTCGGTGATCTCCTATATCAACACCCAGTTCGACTACGACGAAGAAGAGCAGAGCACAGGAGGCGTTCTTTTCGGAGACGGAACCCTCTCCTCGGTCAAATCGGATCTCATTTCCCTGCTGACCGACACCGTCTGGGGGGTGGATGCGGACTTTTCGGCCCTCAGTCTCGTCGGGATCAATGTGGACAACGATCTCGTGCTCACGATCGACGACACGATCCTCAGCGGATACCTGACGACCAATTTCAGCGATGTCATGGCGCTCTTCGCCGGCCAGGGGACCACTTCGACCAGCAGCCTGAGCTATGTCGGGCACGGAAGGGATTCAGCGGCCGGATTGTACGCCGTCCAAATCGACCGTGCAGCCACCCGGGGAACGGAGACCGGAAGCGTGGATCTTACTGCGGGTGGCGTGACTGAGACGCTGACCATCAGTGAAGGAAACGGAACCGCAGCCGTTTCCATCACCGCGGGAATGACGCTCGACGACATCGAAAATGCCATCAACGAAGAGATGGACAGGGAATATGCAGAGGTGCTGGTTGGAGACCAGGCCCTGACGGCAGGCGGCAGTGCGATTACCGCCTCGACGAAATGGACGGATATCGACGGGACGGCCTGGAACGACGGGGACGTAATCTCCTTTACCGGAACCTCCCGATCCGGCGGTACGGTCTCTGGAAGCTATGAGGTGGAAACGGCAAGCGATGTCAGCACCAACACGGTTCAGGCATTCCTTTCCGCAATCGAAGATGCTTTCTCCAGCAAGGTGAGCGCAACCATCGACAGCTCCGGCAGATTGGTGGTTTCCGATATCTACAACGGCTACAGCCAGCTTTCCATCGCGACGATTACGGAGCCGGTAGGCTCAGGGCTCGATTTCGGCGCGGTCGATGTGACCGCCGGTGCCGGGGACGGCAGTCAGGAAGGCCGGTATGCGATGTCGATTACCGCCACGGACGACGGAAGCGGGCATCTGGTGCTCAGAAGCGACGACTACGGCAGCGCAGACTTCACCATCTCCCAGGATAACGACAGCTATTACGATATCGTCCATACCGCCACCGCAAACACGACCGCTTCCACCGGTGGCAACGTCTACGTGACCAGCGCTACGACCTGGAGCGATATCTACGGTGCCGGTGTTGCGGACAACGACACCATTACCATCTCCGGAACGGCCCGGGACGGTGTCACTGCGATCAGCAGCAGTTACACGGCAAGCGATATCAGCACGGATACCATCGGCGGCCTGCTGGCCGCCATCGAAACCGAATTCACCGCCCATGGCAATACGGTCGATGCGTTCATCCGGGACGGCAAAATCTATGTGGAGGACCGGACGGCAACCGGAGCCTCCGCCATCTCTTTGACATTGACGGCCAACAATCAGGGAGGCGGCAGCCTGAGCCTCGGGACCTTCGATCAGAGCACCGAACGGGACCTGGATCTGGGGCTGATCAACGGAACCGTAAGCGGCCAGGATGTCGCTGGAACGATCAACGGCGAATCGGCCACCGGAAGCGGGCAGGTGCTTACCGGAGACGACGGCAATGTAAAAACGGACGGGATCTCGGTGCGGTATACGGGAAGCTCAAACGATGTGGAGGCCGGAACGATCCGGCTGACTCTCGGTGTGGCCGAAATGTTCGAAAGAACGCTCTACAACATCACCGATACCATCGATGGATACGTCGCATTCAAACAGGACTCGCTTCAGGGCAGAATCGACGATCTGGAGACAAAAATCGGGGAAATGGAGGACCGCCTCGATCAGAAGACCGTCATGCTGATCAACCGGTTTGTCCAAATGGAATTGATGCTCAGCCAGCTCCAGAACCAGAGCCAGTGGCTCACGGGACAGATCAGTTCGGCTGCCGCCGCATGGAAGTGATAGAAAAAGAAAGCGTTGATAAAAAATCGCTTCGACCTGAACCGCAACAGCGAGCGCCATTCGGCCCGAGCTCATGGCCGAGGGCATTCCCCGCAGCTTGCTGCGGGGTTAGCGATATAAAAATTAGACAAAAAGTCCCTACGGTCGAAGATTCCCTGCAGCTTGTCGGAGCGAAGCGGAGATCCCGCTGCCGGGCCTGCAGGGTTCTTCAATTCTTACAGGAGGTGTAAATGTACGGAAACCGGATCGGCGCATACAGAAAAAATGACGTGATTACTGCGGATTCCAAAACACTGGTCGTCATGTGCTACGATGCGCTGATAACCAATCTGAAGCTGGCAAAAGTAAAGTACTCGGAGAAGGAATACGAGGCGAAGGAAAAAGCGGTCACCAAATCCATGAATGTCATTACCGCACTGATGGAAGCTCTCGATTTTGCCAAGGGAGGTCAGATCGCAAAAAACCTGGATGCCATCTATTCATACATGCTTCGGCGGATCACCTATGCGGATGTGAACAAGGATATGGCCGTCTTCGATGAGCTCATCCGAATCGCCGAAGAACTGGGCGGGGCCTGGAAAGAGATTTTCGGTAAGAATAGAATCATGGGGGCCGGAGAAAAATCCGTATCCGATACTCTGTCTGCATCCGGTCGAAGCGGCGCGGTATCGGTGGTTTGAACGAATCGTCAGCGGAAAGGAATCATCGATGCCGAATCCGGATTACACATCTTTGTTGAAGAAAAAGACGGATCTGCTCATCAGTTATAAGGCGGCTACAGAACGCGCTCGAGATTATCTGGATGAAACGGAAATAATCAGTTTCGCTGCCTGCATGAAGGAACGGAACCGGTTGATTCACAGAATTGTTTTGACGGATCGCATGCTCATGCCCGAAGGATCCTACAGGTTGACGACAATCAGCGAAACGGCCGGAGGCCCTGCGATCAGGTCCTTATTCAGGGAAGTCGAGGGCTTGTTGACTCAAATAAAACAAATTGAAGACGACTGTATCCGCTCTGCGCAGCGATATTTTAAAACACTTAAAGGAGATCTTTTGACGGCCCGTGAAAACCGAAAGGGCACAAAGGGGTACCGTCCTGCAACCGCAGCTTCTGCAAAATTTATCGATACCCGAATCCGGTAAAGGAGCCGTCGAAAACAACACCAGGAAAAAGCGAGGTTCCGAATATGTTTGATGCAATCGGTCAGACCGCAAAAATCGGGAATCCGGAGGAAGTCGCCGCCAAGAAGGAGCCGCTCAAACAATCCCAGGCTCCGCCTCCCCCCTCGGAAAAGAAAGAGGAAGCCGGCGCGAAGAAAGCACAATTGGAGCAGTCGGCCCTTTCCCAGGACTTTCTCAATGAGCTTGAAAAAGATATCGAAATGATTCACAACGTGGGGCTGCAATTTTCCGTGCACAAGTCAACCGGCCGAATCGTGATAAAGGTCTTCAACAAGGATACAGGCCGATTGATTCGAGAAGTACCACCGGAGAGCGTTCTGAATCTTTCGGCCAAATTGGACGAGATGATGGGCATCCTGTTTGACGAGACCGTCTGATCCTCTTGTTCCACATTGGATTCATCGCTTCGTTGATGATTCACGACGAATCGGTGCTCTATGCTGAAACTTCATCCGTTTCTCGTCTGAAGACGGGGTGTTTGTGGGAGTACGGGCTATCCTGAACGATCATCTGGAATCCCTCCAACCGCTTTGTATTGATGATCAGGGGAGCCATCAGATTGGCGGTAATCCTTTCCGGGCTCCGCTGGGAGGCGTTGACGACCACAAGCACGGCGACATCTTTCTTCTCCGCTTCTCTCCAGGACATCTCGTCGAAGGCATATTCGAGATCGATCGAATAATCCGGCATAAACAGGCAGGGGTCAACGAGCACAAATGCAAGCCGGGGATCGTCGACGGATTGATACCACAGGAAAGGACGCGACTCCTCCCGGTTGAGCAGAACAAACCGTTTGCGTCCTGGAAATCCCGGAAGGCTCCGGCTCATCGTAATGATCTTGTGTTCTTCGATTTCGATGGTTCCGAATCGTGTATTTTCAAGGATCACGCTATGACTCCCTTCTGCTTCTCAACAGTTCTGCGGCACGAACGATATCGGAAGATTCGCCCAGAGTCGATTCCATATTCTGCTCCTGGATCTTTTGATAGATTTCCTGCCTGAAAATGGGAATATCCTCTGGGGCCTCGACTCCGATACGCACACTCCCCCTTCCGACTTCGACAATCCGAATGAAAATATCGTCTCCGATATGGATCCCTTCATTGACCTTCCTTGTCAAAACCAGCATAAGCCCTCCATGGCGAAAAATCGGTAATCGTTCAGCCACTAAGACACAAAGACACTAATCCAATTTTGACGGTCTCGTAAGAAGTCGATAATTTGCTTATTTCGTCATTCCGGCGAAAGCCGGAATCCAGTATTTTCAATAGGTTCTGGACTCCGGCTTTCGCCGGAGTGACGGGTTTTAGGACTTTTTACGAGTCTGTCATTTTTTAAGAAGGGTGTAAACTTCTCATTTCTTCCTCGTGCCGTTGTGTCTTTGTGTCTTTGTGTCTTTGTGGCTGAGGTTCTATCGTTTAGAGAAAATCCACTAGGCTCATCTCCATCACCTTCGCAGAAGAGGATAGTGCAGCCTGGTAAGCAAGCTGCGTGGTCTGCATCTTTAAAATCGCCTCTGTAATATCGATCTCCTCCAATTCCGCCCTGTTTTCCGTGTATCGAAGGTCCAGATCCTGGATGACCTTTTCCCTTGTATCCAGGCGAACCTCCCTTGCCCCGATCTCTGCGATTTTGCTGTTGATCCGGTTGAAATCCGCATCCAGTGCATCGAGCCCTGTTCCGATCCCGGCGGTATCGTTCGATTCGAGGGCGTCCTTCAAATTGATTAAATCACTGAAAAGAGTTGAGAACACGACGTCTCCGGCATGCCCCACCGTCACATTGGTGTCCCTTCCCGTTTTGATCGCAAAAGCGCCGTCGTTTCCCGAATAGGTCACCGCTGTCGGGTTGTCCTGATCGTCCACCTCGAACGGTTTCGTGTCCGTTTTGGTTCCAGAAAACAGATACTGACCATTAACGACCGTATTGGACAGCGATTCGACTTGCAGCAGGTATCCCCGGATCTGCTCGGCTGCAATCAACCGCTGCTCTCCCGTATAGGTGGCGTTTCTCATGGATACGGCAATCCCCGTGGCCTCGGTGATGATGTCCTTTACGTTGGTCAAGGCCGTCTCCCCCGCCCTGAGCCAGGTCCGACCGGTAGAAATGTTCTTTCCGGTCTGTTCGAGCTCCGAGAGGTTCGATTTCAGAGACAACACCTGGGTGAGTCCCACCGGGTCGTCTTTCATCTCATTGATCCGTTTTCCGGTTGCGACATCGAGCGATGTATCGGTCAGCTCTTGGGTAATCATTTCCAAACGGTACTGATGGGTATTGAAGATCGCTTTTTGGGAGACACGCATGGATCACCCCCTTTTATCGTTGAAATCCTTGAACATTGAAATTGTTTAGCGGCTGGCGCGCAACGTGCAACGACTTCAACGTGCAACGTGTAACGTTTATTTGGCATTGATCAGGGTCGTGAGAAGTTCATCTGCAACCGAAAGCAGTTTGGAAGCTACGGTAAAAGCGTGCTGATACTTCATCATGTTGATCATTTCCTCATCCAGCGAAACCGCAGATAGATTATCCCTCTGCTCGCCCAGCCGGTCCACCATGGCTTCATGGAAGGTGACGGAGCGATTGACGTTGGCCGATTTTACACTGATCGAACTGATCATCGACCGGTAGTAGTCCTCAAGGGTGAATTCGGTCTCATGCGATTGGGCATCGCTTCCTCTTTCGTATGTCCACTCGGCGATGCTCCGCGTCGAAAATTTAAGATCGGCGATATCGAGTGCATTGCTGTTGTCGCCGACGCCGAAGGTGCCGTCTGTGGCATCGATTTTTGCCGCTGCGATGGAATCCTTGTCAACGAGTGTGCTGTTAACCGCTATCGTCTGGCAGTCATAACCGGAAAAGAAGGTATTGATCCCGAGCGCTGCGGTCAAACCGCAGTCCGTGAATTCATCGTCGGAAAATCCGAAACTGTATCCCGCCGCCGGCGTGAAGGTCAGCTCATTGCTCGAACCCACCGAAGCGGCAACGCCGGTGGCCAGGTCATTGAACCGGCCGGCAAAAGAATCCATGGTCCAATGCCAGTCCGACATCATGTTCGCAGTCGGGCTGCCTGTGCTTCCGGTTGTGATGTTGAAGGCATCGTCTGTGGCGAATCGGCCGCCGGCTGCAAAGGTTAAGGTCATACCGTCTACCGTGGCCGTCGTAGTGGTCGCTGTCAGCGTAAAAGAGCCCGTGGTCACGCTGTTTGCCCAATCCACCACGATGGTGTCGGTGCCCACGGTGCCGCCTGTGGTCACACTGAATTTGTAGGTGTCCAGGATGCTGTTTGCGGTCCCGGTCGGGGTCAGCGAAACGGCGGTATCTTCTCCGGTTGCGTCGGTGTTGATCTTCAGTGTGTTTCCTGCAACCAGAGTATCGCCGGCTGCAAAGGTCAGATCCATTCCGTCGATGGTGACCGTGGTGGCCGGAGCGTTCATGTTGACCGTACCGGATCCGCCCCCTGCGGTATCGCTCCATTCGAATTGGATATTGTCGGCTCCGGCAACCCCTCCGCTTACGATGGTGATGGTATAGGTGGAATTTGCCTCATTGAAGGTGTCGAGGGCGGTATAGGCCGGGTTTGCCGTCGAAAGCCCCATGTCGACGGTAACCGCCGAATAGGTAGCAGGAGACCCTGTGGCATCCTCGATCCACATCTTGAAGTCTTCCGTATAATCGATCTTGTCGCCGTAGGCGAGCGTCGCCAGCATGCCGCTGCCGTCGGTGGCATAGGTACCGGTTACGGCCGAATCGAAATAATCCATGCCGACCCCCTGGCTGTGCTGGTAATTGGCAGCCCAGATAAATTCCTTTGCCAGTCCGTCGAGCTCCGTCTGAGATTTTGCGATCACTTCGTCGCGCATCTCCAGCCACCCATGGATCTCTCCGCTCTCGATCCGATCCGTAATGTCCACCTTGCTTCCGAAAGACCCCTCCCAGTAAACCCGCCCCGCATCGAAGGTCAGAGACAGCGATTCGGCGCTGTTTACCAGGTTGAATCCGCCCGCTGTGGTGACCGATAAGGCTCCATCCGGCTGTTCGAAGGTATTGATGCCGATCAGTTTGGCCAGTTCCGTCACCAGTCCGTTCCGGCTGTCCAGCATATCGTAGGACACATTGGTGCTCTCCTGTCCGATCAGCTCATTGTTTAACTCTGCGATCTGTTCCGAAAGGCTTCCGATTTCGGATAAAATGGCAGATACTTCGCTGTTGAGATCGGTTTCCATCTGCAGCAGATCGTTTGTTAAGGCATCGAACCGCTCGGCCGTCTCCACCCCTTTTTCGTAGACGGCGATCCGCTCCGGCGATCCGGTCGGGTTGTTGGAAAGCCCCTGCCAACTGTTCCAGAACTCCGCCATCAGGTTGCTGATGCCGCTTTCCGAGTTCTCGTTGATCGAGGTTTCGAAAATATTCATGTAGGTGGCCATCTCCTCGGAGGAAGCCAGATCGGACTTAAGATCGATCAATCGATTCTCAAGAAGCTGGTCGGCAGAACGCAGAATGGCGTCCACATCGACGCCGCTTCCGAGCCAGTACTCGCCATAGGGAACCGGATCCCTCGGGGAGTGCACAGCGCTCTGGCGGCTGTAGTAGGGAGAATTGACGTTGGCGATGTTGTGGCCGGTGACGCTCAGGCTTTTCTGCTGAGCGGCAATTGCCAGTTTGGCCGTATTCAAAACCATTCCGATTCCGGACATGGCTACACCTCCCTATGCAGGAACAGGCTGGCCTTGGGTTTTACCGAACACCGATTTCGCTCATATACCGGTCTCGGGCGCCCCGCTCCTGCGATGGTGCCGATCAGGTCATCCAAAATCGTCAGATATTCACCGACGTATCGCCTGTTTTCCTCCAATCGGAGCTGAACCTCTCTTTTTGATGCGGAAAGACTCAGACGAATGTTTCCGATCTTTTCTCTCGCATCCCCGGACAACACGGATAGGATCTTCGAAGAGTCGAAGCCGGCAATCTCCAGTTGGGTGTCGATCGATGCATCGTCGAGCTGTTTCAGGATCCTGGACCGCACAGATTCGATTTTGCGAGCGATCTCTTTTTTGCGCTCCGAGATTTTCCACAATCCATCCACATCGATATCGATGATGCTCCTCTTTTCCTGCTCCAAAGCATCCAGCAGATCTTGGTACAGGAGCAGCTTTTCCATAAACAGGGATTCGATATTGAGCCCAGCTTCCATAATCTTTTCCTTTTTCATAAATCGGCCGATTCCCCTCGAATCTGAAGCGAATTCACCGCCGGATCATTATTTTTTGCCGTCTGCGGAGATCTGCTTGCTCGCCTGCCGGTAGAGCGCATCGCCGATTCCGATTCCCCTTTCCCGCGCAAGCTTCGACGAAATCTCCTGGAAAAACATGCTCTCGTACACATCGCTTTGGTGGCTCTTTGGAAAGAGTCCGCCTTCGGGGAGCGTCTTTTTCATATTCTGCACCATGAAATTCAACAGAATCCCTTCAAAATCGGCACACGCTTTCTTCAATCTTTCGTCATCCGGGCCTTTCAAGGCTTTCTCCGCCCCCCTACTCGCCCCAGGCCGCAGCAACCGGCCGGGTTTCCGTAAAGAGATCCCGTCGGTCGGAGGGGTTGCCTTTCGGGTTGTCTGAGTGTTCATCGCCGTCTTTCCTTAAATGATTTCGAGCACGCCCTGCAGTGCCCCCGCCGCCTCGATGCTCTGAAAGATGCTGATCAGATCCCTGGGGGTCACCCCGATGGCGTTTAATGCCCGGACCAGTTCTCCGATGGTCGCACCGCCTTCCAACACCATGAGCTGTTCCTTGGATTCCTCGATGGCGATATTCGATTCGGGGGTTACGACCGTTTCCCCGCCCTTTGAAAACGGGGCCGGCTGGGACACGTTGAAGGATTCCTTGATGGTGATGCTCAAGTTCCCATGGGATACGGCGACCGTGGAGATCTTCACGTTTTCCCCGATCACCACCGTTCCGGTTTTCTCGTTCACGACGATTCTGGCGATGGCATCCGGTTGGACCTGAAGAGACTCCAGTTGGGCCAGGAAAGTCGGAACCTCGGATTGAAGGGCATCCGGAACCGTTAATTTCAAGGTGCCCGAATCGATGGCAGTCGAAACGGGTCCTCCCATGGCTTTGTTGATGGCCTCGGACATTCTCAGTGCGGTGGTGAAGTCCGGATTGTACAGGGTAAGCGTCAGGAATTTCTTCTCGGATAAATAAACCGGAATTTCACGCTCGACAACCGCCCCGTCTGCAATCCTGCCGGCAAGCAGATGGTTTTTGGTCACCGAACTGCCGGAGGCTCCTTTGGCGCCGACGCCGCCTACAGAGATCGGGCCCTGGGCCAGTGCATAGATCTTCCCGTCGGCCCCCTTCAACTGGGTGAGCAGCAGCGTCCCGCCGACCAGGCTTTGGGCGTCGCCGATCGATGAGACCAGAATGTCCAGGTGATGCCCGGCTCGCGCAAACGGCGGCATTTTGGCGGTCACCATGACGGCAGCGACGTTTTTCACCCGAACCTGAAGCGGGTCCACCTCGATCCCCATCCGTTCCAGCATGTTGACCAGAGATTGCTGGGTGAATCGGGTTCCGGACTTGTCTCCGGTTCCGTCCAGCCCGACCACCAGCCCGTATCCGACCAGAGGATTCGATCGGATCCCCTTTACAGTCGCAAGATCCTTGATCCGTGCGGCATGGGCGGAGGGATTTCCGAAACAGATCGAAAGAAACAGCAAGGTGAGGAACATCTGCCCAACCGCACATATCCTCCATTCGGTTTTCATGAAAGCTCCTGTAAATCTCTCATTGGCCATTTTTGCATCGATATTCATCGGCAATCCCTCAATTTTCTTTGCGCCTTTGCGTGAGAATCTTTAAAATGGCCAGATGTGGTCGAGCAGCCGGGTCCCCCACCCGGGGCGCTGCTTGTCGGCGAGCACCCCCTGACCCACGTACTCGATCCGGGCATTGGCGATGAAGGTCGACTTCACCCGGTTGTCCCGACCGATATCCTGAGGTCTGACCGTTCCGGAGACGGTGATGATCTGAGTCTCGTTGTTGACCCGCATTCCCCTTTTGCCGAAGATCGATAGATTTCCGTTCGGGAGCACTTCCGTGACGATCGCTCCGATGGAGGCGGTCACCTGCCCGCTCCGGTCGCTGGTCCCCTTTCCATCGAAGGAATTCTGCATGCTGGCCTTGAACTGAGTGTCATTCAATTCTCCGTCCCTGTCCCGATTGAGGCGCCTGTTTGCCTCTTCCAGCACCCTCATGTACCCCAGGAGCTGAGAGACTCCTGCATCGATGCTTGAGGTTCGGCTCGCCTTGGTATTTGCGTCCAGGCTGGAAGAAGTGTTTTCGATGATATCGACGGTCAGAGTATCCCCGATGTTCCTCGCAACCGGATCGCTGTAAAGCATGGAAGCCCCGTTGTCGGTCCATATCGAGCCTTCCTCGGGTTGAGGCAGAGCGATCACAGCCTGCGGTGGGGTCTGTTGGGTCGTTCTTTCCATCTCCTGCAGGGAGCTCTTTTTGGGGGTTCCTGCACAACCGCCTAGCCCGATCGCAAAAAAAACGAGAAGGATCAACGAAGCGTTTCTTTTAAATGTCACGAGTGCTCCTCTCAAAAAAGAACTTCAACCGTGGATGCGTCTACCACCCGCCCCACGATTTTCTTGTTCGATGTCGTATTTTCGATTTCTACTTGTTCGTCGACTCCGCCCGATTCGAGCGCAATCCCGATGGTGATGATCTTGATGGTGCCGTTTGTAGCGACGAGCTTCACCTTGTCTCCCTTCTGAATCAGCGCAGGGGAAGAGAGCATGTTCTGACGAAGGTACCGGTCGGCTCCGAGAGTCTGGTTCAACCTTTTCCCAGCCGCATGCTGCAGATCGCTCACGATACCGTCCGGCATCCTAGAAGTGTTCATCCGCTCGAGTTTCAGGTCCGATGCCTCCAGGATGGTTCCCCGGGCAAGCCGTCGATCGGCGCAGACGACGGTCGCATACCGATCGACCCATCCGGACAGCCGGATCGAGTCCTGCGAGGAGCGCAGTTCCTGACCGTTTACTCTTACCATGAGCCGGAGGTTGACTCTTCCCTCCGGACGGGGCTCCGGTTCGAGGATGTGGAAGGACATCCTGCCAACCGGAAATTTTTCGGCACCTTTCACTTTGAACTGGGTGATGTTGAACTCGGCCGGCTCGATCTTTTTTTCAATGTATCTGCGGAAGAACTCCTCAAGATCTTTTACCGGCAAGGCCTGAAAAGCTCTCTCGATCCGGACCTCCTCCGGCACCGAGATGCCGACGGTTTCCGGCAGCCATTTTCGGGACCGAATCACGGAGGCAATCCATTGACCGGGGAGAGTTCTCCGGCCGCCGGGCTGGGGAGCGTCCATCAGGACATACTGCTTTGCATTCTCCGGCAATCGCGGATCCGAACAGGACTGAATCAGATCGCTCAGATGGATCCTGCTTCCGGAGACGACCGCCGAGGGGCGAAGTACAAGCCCCGGCGAGGCTTCGGCAACTGGTTTCGGCACCTCTGCAAATGAACAGACGCCCGTCAGAAGGATCACCGATGCGAAGCTAACCCAGTAGCGTATCGCCCAATTCCATGCGGTCATCAAACGGCTGTTTCTCATCTTACTGCCACCCTATTACCGTTTCACACTGTTCGCCATCTGAAGCATGCTGTCTGCGGTCTGAAGCGCTTTCGAATTGGCTTCGTAAGCCCGCTGGACCACGATCATGTTGACCATTTCATCCACGATGCTCACATTGGACATTTCCAGGATGTTGTTGCTGACGGTGCCGAATCCGTCGGTACCCGGCGTCCCTTCGATCGCATCCCCGGATGCTTCGGTCTGCCGGAGCAGATTTCTTCCCACCGCGAACAATCCACCCGTATTCGGAAACGAATAGGTGTTGATCTGGGCGGTCATGAGCTGCTCGTCCCCCGAGCCGTAGACGGTCATGAGGCCGCTGGATTGAAGAGTGATGAGCACCGTATCTTCCGGAACGGCGATTTCCGGCTGCAAGCGATCTCCGGCAGCGGTGGTGACATACCCTTCGCTGTCCAGGGTGAAGTTGCCGGATCGGGTGTAGAGCTCCTCGTCTCCGCTGAGAACCTTGAAAAAGCCCCGGCCCTCGATCGCCATGTCCAGGTGATTTCCGGTTTCGACATAGTCTCCCTGGGTAAACACCTTCTGTACAGCCTGAGGGCGTACCCCCATTCCCATCTGGATTCCAACCGGAATCTGGCCCCCGGAGGGTGTTTCCGCCCCGGCAATCATCAGAGTCTGATACATCATGTCCTGAAAATTCGCCCGGCTCTTTTTGAAACCTGTGGTGCTGGAGTTTGCCAGGTTGTTTGCGGTAACATCGATTCCCATCTGCTGCGCCGCCATCCCGGATGCGGCTGTCCAAAGACCTCGAATCATTTCTGTCTCCGTGTTCGTGTTCAGCGTTCAGCGTCATTTAGTGATTACACCTTTCCGACCTCGTTGATGGCTTTGGCATCGGTTTCGTCCAGCGATTGGATGACTTTCATGCACGATTCATAATTTCGCATGGTTTCGACCATCTTGGTCATCTCGATGACCGTCTCGATGTTGGATGCCTCCAGCTCTCCCTGCTTGACGCGGAAGTTTGAGGACACCGTCTCCTCGTCTTCCGATCCGTTGTACACAAACAGGGAATCCCCCTCTTTGGTGAGCTTCTCTTTGGCTGCGAAGGTGACGACGGCCAGTTGCCCTGCCATTTCAAAGTCTCTGGTTGCCGGATTCTGTACCCAGATTTCACCCGCTTCCCCGACCTTTACATTGTCCCCCTCGATAAGAATCGACCCCTGGTCGCTCATGACGGGATCTCCATTCTGAGTCACCAGAACATTGTCGCTGTTCAGTGTGAAGGTTCCATTCCGGGTGTAGCGAATGCCCCGGGGAGTCTGAATCTTGAAAAATCCCTCCTCATCGATCGCGAGATCGAGTGCATTTTCGGTACGAATGGAAGGTCCCGGCGCATGATCGGTCGTCATGTTTGCCTGAAGCATCTCGTCGAAAGACAAAACGTCGGCTTTGAATCCGATCGTATTCACGTTGGCAAGATGATTGGCGATGATATTCAGTTGCACCTCCTGCCTGAGTGCCGCCTGAACCGCATCTGTCATTTCGGATAGCATCGATAAAGACCCCCGTGATTTTAAAAATTCACTTTGAAATATGCCCGTTGCAATATGGGTGCCAGCATGGGGAGAAGATGGGGAAGAATCGTTTTGCGGGTTTCAGTGATGCGTTGCACGTTGCACGTTTAAATCGTTGCACGGTAAAGATGCCGCCTCCGGGGCTCTGTAATCTGCGGAATCTGTTGTAATCTGCGGTAGCGGGGTTGGAGACTGAGCTTGGAATGGATCGGGCAAAGGGTTGAAAGAAAGGGGAGGCAAGGAAAAAAGTGCCTAAACCGGTTTTTTTTTCCTATTGACCGAATAGACGAAAGCCAGCAGTTCGGCGACGGCGATGTAGACACTGGGGGGAATCTGTTCTTCGATATCGAGCTTGGAAAGCACTTCGATCAGATCCGAATCCTCTTTTACAGGAATCCCGTTGATCCGAGCGATTTCCAGGATTCGCTCTGCGACTCTTCCCGTACCTTTCGCAGCGACTCGGGGGGCGGTGTCCTTTTCGGGCCGATACCGAAGGGCAACGGCCTTTTTTTGATGCGCCTTTTCTGTTTTCACTCTCAATTCCTTCGTCACGCCAAGGCCGCTTCAGATTATTCTTTGCGTGCTTGGCGCCTTTGCGTGAGACTTCTTAAATTATGTCAGTCCGATGACCGTGGCAAATCTTCCCGTTACTTTCTCCGAACGATAGGAGAAAAAAAGATCTGTCCTGCATTTCGTGCACAGACCGCTTACAAAGATATGCTTCCTGAGGAGTCCCTCCGCAGTGAGCTGGTCCTGACTGATCGCCCAGAAATCGAATCGATTGGCATCATCCCTGTAACCCCAGAAGGATTCCGGAATTTCGCTTCTGTAATTCCGAAACTCCGCACAGCAGGGTCCCAGGGAAGGGCCGATTCCCGCCAGGATGCGGGCCGGATCGGACCCGAAATCGTCGATCATCACCCGGACCGTACGGCCGGCGACATTCCGGATGCTCCCGCGCCAGCCGGAATGGACGTTTGCAACCACCTCCTTTTCAGGGTCACACATCAGCACCGACTGGCAGTCTGCGACCTGGATCGCTAAAAACTTTCCTGGAAGGTCCGTGACCATTCCGTCCCCGACCTGGCTTCCTGCAAATGACATGCCGGATTGTGAATGGTGGGGATCGCCTTTGCGGAAGGAAGCGATTTCGGTGCCGTGACACTGGCGAATGTATACGATTTCCCCCTGACCGATGCTCTCCGAGACGAGCTTTCGGTTCTCATCGACCGCCGAAGGCGCATCTCCCAGGCCCTTTCCGATGTTCAAACTTCGAAAAGGCCCGCGGCTGCATCCGCCTTCTCTTGTAAAGACGGCATGCCGGATATGGGGGATTTCCGAAAGATGGGGGAAAGTGAAAAAGGGAATTCCGTATTTGTTGTTGAATATCATCTTGTTGAATTTAGATTTTAGATTTAATGCGGCTCAAGGATTATAAAAGGTATCCAGAATCTTGTCGATGATCTTTGAAGTCGAAATATCCGGCATCAGTTCGATTCTGACCACGCGCCCCCCGTTTTCCTTTACGAGATCGGCGCCGACAATCCCCGTTTCCGGCCAGTCGGCGCCCTTTACCAGCACATCGGGCATGATGGACCGGATCACCTGCAGGGGGTCGGGTTCCTGGAAAATCGTGATGTAATCGACGCATTCGAGACCGGCCAGCACAAAGGCACGCTGGTCTTCGGGAACGATCGGCCGTTTGCCTCCCTTGATGGTTTTTACCGATCGATCGGAATTGATGCCGACCACCAGCAGATCGCCCTCCCTTTTCGAGGCGATCAGATACTGCACGTGGCCGGCATGCAGGATATCGAAGCATCCGTTGGTAAAAACAATCCGCTTGCCGGATGCCCGAAGCGTCTCCAGCCTGCTCTTAAGCAGCGGCATCGATAAAATCTTGCCGGATTCTTTCATGATCATCTCCGCTAAACCGCTCTGGCCAGGGTCACCGCATCCACCCGCTCTGCACCGGCCTCGAGAAGAACCCTGGCACATTCATCCAGTGTCGCTCCGGTGGTATAGACATCATCGACCAGAAGCACCTTTTTCCCGGCGATCGCGGCTTTTGGATTCACGGAGAATGCATTCATGATGTTGCGAATCCTGTCCTTCCGTTTCAAACCGGTCTGAGGTTGCGTCCGATGGCTTCGAAAGAGGATATCCTTTTCAACCGGCGGGGCTCCGGATTCCAGCTTTCTCCAATCTCTGACCAGAAGATAGGCTTGATTGAACCCTCGCTCCCGAAACCGCCGGATGTGAAGCGGCACCGGTACGATCAGATCGGGCGCGCCTTGCTCGAAAAACTGCCGATATGTGCCGAAAAGCAGCTTTCCGAGCGGATGGGCCAGATGAATGTCCCCCTCATACTTGAACCGATGAATCAGTCTCATCAGCGTGGTATCGTAGATGCCTGCGCTTCGCGCTTTCTGAAAGTACTTCGGCCGGGTGATACAGGAACTGCAGAGGTGATCCTCGCCTTCGGGGGTCGCAAAGAGTGTACCGCAACGCCTGCATAAAGGAGACAGGGCCGGAGAAAACTTCTTCCTGCACTGCGGACACAGGCAGCCGCTCATCGTGCTTTCAAAAAGTGCTCGCTCGCCGGACAGGGTCTTGCCGGCACCGCTTCCATCCGCCGTCTCGGGAAATGCCCCCCCATCCTGCTTCCAATGGAAAAAGGATTCGCAAACCGGGCATTTCACCGGAAAAATAGCCTCTTGGAAGGCTTGAACGATCCGAAGCAGCGCCTTCATCCGATATTTTCAACGATCCGTTCGGCAAAACCGGAGCATGAGACCTCCCGGGCGTCCGAGATCTGGCGGGCCAGATCATAGGTTACGAAACCCGCTTTAATCGTTTTACCAACCGCATTCCAGATGCTTCCGGAAGCGTCTTTCCAACCCATATACTCAAGCATCATGGCACCCGATAAGATCAAAGAACTCGGGTTCACCTTGTCCAGTCCGGCATACTTCGGTGCGGTGCCATGTGTGGCTTCGAAAACAGCGCAGTCATCACCGATGTTTGCCCCCGGAGCCATTCCTAGACCGCCCACCTGGGCGGCCAGGGCGTCGGAAATATAGTCACCGTTTAAATTCGGCGTTGCGATCACATCGAATTCGTCCGGCCGCAAAAGCACGAATTGAAACATCACGTCGGCAATACGGTCTTTGATCACCACCTTCCCCTCGGGCCTCTTCCCGTGGTAGGTGTCGTAAAGCTCCTGTTCCGTAACGGTTTTATCCGAAAAACGCTCCTTTGCCACCTCATACCCCCATTTTCGAAAAGCCGCCTCGGTGAATTTCATGATATTTCCCTTGTGCATCAGGGTCACACTCGGCTTCTGGTTTTCGATCGCATAGGAGATGGCGGCAGCGACCAGTTTTTTACTGGCCCTCTCACTGATCGGCTTGATGCCGACTCCGGCATCCGCCGGAATCGAAACCCCCATCTTTTCCTTTAAAAATGAGATGACCCGACTGGCATCCTCGGATCCGGACTCCCATTCGATTCCCGCGTATACGTCTTCCATGTTCTCACGAAAAACCACCACATTCACCTTTTCAGGGTGCTTCATCGGGCTTGGAACCGAATCGATATAGCGGATGGGGCGGATGCAGGCATACAGGTTCAGGCGGTGACGAATGGCCACATTCAGGCTGCGGATCCCCCCTCCCACCGGGGTCGTCATCGGGCCCTTGATGGAGACGATGTGGTCTTTCATCGTTTCAAGAGTCTTCTCGGGGAGCCATTCACCGGTCCTGTGATAGCTCTTCTCGCCGGCATAGATTTCCAGCCATTCGATCTTCCGTCGGCCGGATGTTTTTTCGACCGCGGCATCGATCACCTTTCGTGCGGCTTTCCAGATGTCAGGGCCGATGCCGTCGCCCTCGATGTAGGGAACGATCGGAAAATCCGGCACATTCAGGTGACTATCGCTTTTTTTGGTAATCTTTTTTGCTCGATCGTTCATGGGAAACTCCTTTCCAGTTCTCTCCCTTTCGTCTTTCAGCTCTTTTGTGCTTTGCTATCCGCTCCGAGCTTCTTGCTTTCAGCTTTCAGCTTTCAGCTTTGAGCTTTCAGCTCTCTGCCGGTACACCTCATACATGGCCACCGCACCGGCGGCGGCCGCGTTCAGCGAGCCGATGACTCCACTTTGGGGAATGGAGACGACCAGGTCGCAGTTTTTCTTGACCAGCGGCCGGATCCCCTTTTCTTCTCCTCCGATCACAAGCGAAAGCGGTACGGTCAGATCGGTCGAAAAGATGGACTGACTCGATCCCGCATCCAGCCCGATAATCCAGAGCCCTTTTTTCTTGAGGTCGGTGATGGTTGCCGTCAGATTGGTGATCCGGACCAGCCGGGCATGCTCGAGCGCCCCTGCAGAGGCTCGCGATACTGCAGGCGTCGGAGATGCCGAACGGTCTTTCGGAATAAAGATTCCGTCGACCCCGGCGCAAAGGGCCGTTCGAGCGAGGGCGCCGAGGTTCTGGGGATCGACCACACTGTCCAGCAGCAGCAGAAAGGGGGGTGCGATTTTACCCGGAAAACCGGAAAGCACCTGGGATAATTCGCTGAAGGGATACGGGCCGACAAGCGCTCCGATCCCCTGATGCCGGTTCGATTGGACTGCGGCCTGCAGCCGCTCGATCTCCATCGATTTTACAGGTATTCCCTTCGAGAGCGCCTGATCGATCAGCTCCCGGTTTCGACTGCCTTTCGATCCCAGGGCATAAACTTCGAAAATTTTTCGCCGGCCGGCACGGATCGATTCCCTTACGGAATGGACCCCGAACAGGATCTCCGAACCGCCGCGTCGTTGATCTGTTTTCGCCTGCGGCATTGAAAACCCCTCATCAATCTTTCGCCACTAAGACACTAAGACACAAAGCTCAATGATCTAGAGGGAACCCTTATTCGACTGAAACCGATGACTCCAAAATTCCAGTATTCCATCATTCAAAGATCTTCTTTGTGCCTCCGTGTCTTTCGTGGCAGAACGTAAACTTCCTTATCGCCGATACGCTTCGATAATGCCGGCCAATTCCTGAACGGCAGGCTCCAGCCGCTCGTTCAGGATCACGTGCCGGTAGAGATGCCGTTTGGCCATTTCTTTTCGGGCTTCGTCCATCCGTCGGTCGATTTCGTCCGGCCGATCGGTTTTCCTGGATTCCAGGCGATGCCTGAGGACCTCCAGCGAGGGGGGTTCCACAAAGATGGTGACGGCTTCCGGATACCGCTTGAGAATCTGCTCGGCTCCCTGCACATCGATATCCATGAGAATGTCTTTGCCTTTCTGCAGATTGCCTTCGATAAACGCCGCGCAGGTGCCGTAATAGTTTCCGTGGACGACCGCCCACTCCGCCCATCGCTTTTCCCGGATTCCTTTTTCAAACGCTTCCCTTTCGATGAAATGGTAGTCGCTGCCGTCGGTCTCACCCGGTCTGGGGAGACGCGTCGTAAAAGAGACCGAATAGAGAAGATCGGGAAACTGTTCCCGGGCGGCCCGGCAAAGCGTTGTCTTTCCGGCTCCGGAAGGCGCCGAGACCACGAAAAGCCGTCCGGTTTCGGCTCCGCATCCGGCATTCCTGGCTGAAGAGAAGCTCATTCCCGGTCCGTCAGCAGCGTATAGCGCTGGGAGATGGTTTCGGCCTGAATGGCGGAAAGAATTACGTGGTTGCTGTCCATGATGATGATGGCGCGGGTCTTGCGCCCATGGGTGGCATCGATCAATCGCTTATCCTCCTTGGCTTCGTCCTTCAGTCTCTTCATCGGCGCCGAGTTCGGGGATACGATGGCCACAACCCGATCCGCCACCACGGTACTTCCGAAACCGATGTTCAGTAAATTCTGCTGCTCCACCTCTCCTCCAGAGCGCTCGTTCCGCTGATCTATTCCACGTTCTGAACCTGCTCGCGGATTTTCTCCAATTCGGATTTTACATCGACGATCAGATGAGAAACGCCGGCATTTCCCGCTTTCGATCCCATGGTGTTGAACTCCCGGTTGAACTCCTGCAGCAAAAAATTGAGCCTGCGGCCGGCGGCTTCCTCCGAAGCCATGATCGAGCGATACTGGGAAAGGTGGCTTTCCGCACGGCTGATTTCCTCGGATATATCGCTCCTGTCGGCATAAAAAGCCGCTTCCTGGGCGATTCTCGCCGGATCGACCTCGACCATTCCGTCGGTCAACGCCGATATCCGCTCCTTCAGACGATCCCGATACTGGGCGGCAAGGTCCGAAGATGAATCACGAATCTGCACGAGACAGCTTTCGATATACCGGAGCCGGCTTTCCATATCCTGTAAAATGGACTCTCCTTCTCTTCTCCGCATGGCGTCCAGATGGTCCAGGGCATCTTCCAGACAGTCCTGGACAGTGGGCCAGCATGATTCGATCTCTTTTTCCGCCTCCAAGCGCTTGATGACACCGTCGGGTCCAAAAAGAAAGTCCAGGCTGAGGTCTCCCTTGAGATTGAACTCCTTTTTCAACCGGTCCAGTACCGATCGGTAGACATCGACCTTCGATGCATCGATTTCCACCAGAAAATCCGATTCCGATTCGTTCCTAACCTGTAAATGAACCTCGACTCTGCCTCTGGACAACCGGCGGAGAATGAGCTCCTTGGCCCGGTCTTCAAAGCTCCGGAAAGCATTGGGAAGCCGCATCACGACATCCAGAAAGCGGCTGTTGTAAGTTCTGACTTCAACGGTTGCCGTGCAGCCGTTCCGGGCTTTTTCTGCGCCTGCATACCCTGTCATGCTTTTCATGAAGGTTCCTTTTCAATCGATTCGTCGGGAGTGACGCCTTTCCGCCGGATATCGAAAGCATACTTGCTTCTCACCCGCTCGAGGAAGCTTATGATCTGATGATGTGCATAATCCGGGTAGGTCCACGGCAATGCTTCATAGCCGCCTTTTCTGAACATCAGCGTCAGATCCGCATAGATCCCTTTATCCAGATAAATCCTGTGCGCATAATTCTTCCCGGTTGCAAGCACAAACCTTTCATACGTCAGATACCCCGGATCAATGTTTACCTGCCGTTTTCCACCGGAGGAATGGGTTTTTTCGATCGCATTGGTCGTCAATTTGATTTCTGCAAGATTTTTTTGTTCAATCGGCGCATGGAAGGCCAGCATCCTCCGAAACAGGGGCGAGCCCAATTCCGGTTCATAATACGCTGTAAAATCAAACGCAAGCCACCGGCTCACAAGATCCAGCGGGCCGAATTGCCGGATCAGGTCCCCTGCCACTTCGGAAAGAAAGCTTTTCCGTTTCATGATCAGTCCGACGACCAGCTTGGCAGGTTTCGGCTGCTGCGGCACACTCATGGGAATTTATTCGATCGGCTTCGCCTCGTCGATCAGCATGATCGGTATATCGTCCCGAATCTCGTAGAGCAGTTTGCACCGATTGCAGATCAACCCGTCTTTGGCTTCATTCAGATAGATGTCGCCTTTACACTTTGGACAAGCTAGGATATCTAACAAATCTTGGCTGATGGCCATGTGCATCTCCTTGGGGCATGAGTAATGGATATATTCCAGTACTCCATCATTCCAATTGTAAGGAACTTTTTATTCATATCAAACTTAAACGGGGCATGCAAAACAAAACGCCATATCGATTCCTGGTGATTCGCTGGTCCGGAATGGGTGATGTGGTGATGACGCTTCCGGCCCTTAAATGGCTGAAGGATCGCTTCAAAGGCAGTTACATCTGCTATCTTACCGATTGCGCGTTCGCCGGAATCCCCGCCCGATCTGGGCTGGTCCAGCGAGTGGAAACCATCGACCGGCGGGGATTCAAGTCGAACCGGCGGCTTCTCCCGGCCGCCCTGCAGGCAATGCGGGTTGTCGCGAAGCTCCGCAGGAGTCGATTTCACGGGGTCTTCGACCTGCAGGGATTCGGCGAAACTTCCCTGATCGCCTATTTTACCGGCGCCCCCTTCCGTGTCGGGCGGGTGAAAGGATCCCCGCTCCGGCGGCGCGTCTATACTGCACCCATCCAGGCGGACTGGGAAAAAGAGCATCGATCCGATTACTTCCTGAATGCAGTCGTTGGGGCGTTCGGGTACCCGGCAGGACAGGCAGCCGTCCCTTATCGGCTTCCCCTTCTGCGGACGGTGGGATGCTGCGACAGAATCGGGATCAACATCGGCGCTTCCACCGAATCGAGACGTTGGTCCGAAGAAAATTTTTTCGATCTGGCACAACGATTGTCGCGAAGGGGGTACGGGATTCGATTCTTTCTAGGCCCGCAGGAGGCATTTCTCGAATCTGCAGTAAAGGATAGATGCGCTGCTCAAAGATGGGAGTTCCTTCTGCATCGGAAGGTCGATTCACTCATCGATGCGTTGGCCGATTGCCGGCTCTTGGTTTCAAACGACACCGGTCCGGGGCATCTGGCAGCGGCGATCGGAATTCCGGTTGTCACCCTATTTTCCACCGGAAGCCCGGAAAACGTCAGGCCCCTTGCACCCCGGGGAAAATGGCTGAGAAACCGCACGGATATCAATCGGATCGGGGTCCCCGAAGTCGAAGCCGCATGTCTCCAACTTTTAGAGGGCGCTTAAACGGTTGAATCCTCGAAAATTCCAAGTACACAAGCATCAAATTCCAAACAATATCCAATATTGATCTTCTCGTAAAAAGTCCTAGAATCGTCATGCCGGACTTGATCCGGCATCCAGA
>QZKK01000116.1 GCA_003599475.1 Desulfobacteraceae bacterium | reverse complement strand
GAGATCCCATATGATTTAATCTGTCTCTTTAAAAAAGAGTGGGGGATCGATAGCGTGAAATATTGTAGCCAATGCGGAGAGCCGGTATCGCTCTGTGTCCCAAACGGCGACGACCGGCAGCGATTCGTTTGCAGCGGCTGTGGCTGCATCCATTATGAAAACCCCAAGATGGTTGTCGGCTGCATCCCGGAATGGGAAGAGCGGATTCTTCTGTGCCGGCGCTCCATCGAGCCGAAATACGGGAAATGGACTCTTCCCGCCGGCTATCTCGAAAACGGGGAATCGGTTGCAGAGGGAGCGCAACGCGAAGCCATGGAAGAGGCCTGTGCCGCGGTCGAGATCCTGGAGCCTTACGCCCTTTACAGCTTGACCTCCCTTGACCAGGTCTATCTGATATTTCGTGCCCGACTGCTCGATACGCGCTACCGGCCGGGAGAAGAAAGCCTTGCGGTAAGGCTTTTTTCCGAGGAAGAGATCCCCTGGGACGAGCTGGCGTTTCTGGTGATCCGGAAAACCCTGGAACAGTATTTCAAGGATCGCCCCGGCGGCATTTTCCCGACCCGCTCCAGCAGCATTCCCACTATGGCTGAATGGAAGGAAAGACAGCGATGAACTCGTTTGGCAGCTTTTTCAGAGTGAGCATTTTCGGGGAATCCCATGGAAAGGGGGTCGGGATCGTCATCGACGGTGCCCCGGCGGGTATCCCTTTCCGGGAAGACGATCTTCTGCCCGAGTTAAAGAGGCGGCAGAGCGGCAGACCCGGTACGACGCCCAGGCGGGAAGCCGATAAACCCGAGATCCTCAGCGGTACCTTTGACGGAAAAACAACCGGGGCCCCCCTTACCGTCTTCTTCGAGAATGCAGACACGCGATCCAGAGATTATACCCTTTTTAAGGAAATCCCCAGGCCCGGCCATGCCGATTTCACGGCATCTAAAAAATACGGAAGCTTCAACGATTTCAGGGGAAGCGGGCACTTCAGCGGGAGGCTCACGCTGGGGCTCGTTTCCGCAGGCGCCCTGGCTAAAAAAATCATCGCTCCGATTACGCTTTCCGCCCGCCTGATCGAAGCGGGAGGAGAATCGGATATCGATGCCGCAGTCGGAAATGCCCTCGAGCGAAAAGATTCCATCGGAGGCATCGTCGAATGCACCGCCCTACAGGTTCCGGTCGGATTGGGAGAACCGTTTTTCAACTCCGTCGAATCACAGATCGCACACATCGCTTTTTCGATCCCGGCCGTTAAAGGGATCGAATTCGGCGCGGGTTTCCAGGCGGCAAAAATGAGCGGAAGCCGCCACAACGACAATTTCATCCGCGCAGACGGGCGTACCGAAACCAACCATGCCGGCGGCATAAACGGAGGTATCACAAATGGAAACGACCTTGTGTTTCGAGTGGTCGTAAAGCCGGCCTCCAGTATCTCCCTCCCCCAGCGGACCGTCAACGTCCGGACGGGCGAACTGGAGACCCTGATCGTCGAGGGTCGCCACGATACCTGTATTGCGCTTCGGGTCCCTGTGGTGCTCGAAGCCGCAACCGCAATCGTTCTGGCGGATTTTTGCCTGATGGAGCAGCGGGCGGGCCGGGTTTTCGCGTCAAGTGAGAAAACCGGCTGAATGATTACGAAATCGGCTTATATCGATGCGAATTCTGCTGATCGAAGATGATTCAAAGATCGCCTCTTTCATCATCAAGGGCCTGAAAGCGGCAGGATACGCCGTAGACCACGCGGCAGACGGCGAGGAAGGCCTCCATCTGGCCCTGACAGAACCCTACGATGCGGCTGTCGTGGATGTGATGCTGCCCAAAAAAGACGGGCTTGCCCTGGTCGAAACGCTGCGGAAGGAAAAGCGCAACATTCCGGTCATGATTCTGAGTGCCAAAGGGTCGGTGGACGACCGGGTCAGGGGGCTTCATGCCGGAAGCGACGATTATCTGCCCAAGCCGTTTGCCTTCTCCGAGTTGCTTGCCCGCGTGCAGGCGCTGATTCGGAGATCGACCGGTGCCGCCGAACCGGTGCGGCTTTCGGTCGGAGGGCTTTCCATGAATCTTCTCACGCGAGAGGTTTCCCGGGATGGAAGGAAAATAGAGCTTCAGCCGCTGGAGTTTTCTCTTCTGGAATACCTGATGCGAAGCGCCGGACGGGTGGTCTCAAGGACGATGATCATGGAACACGTCTGGGATTACAATTTCGACCCCCAGACCAACGTGGTCGAAGCCAGAGTCAGCAGGCTTCGGGATAAGATCGACAGGGGGTTTGAAAAGAAGCTGATCCACACCATCCGCGGAGCCGGTTATGTCCTCAAGGACGATTAAGACAACCCGCTCGCTGGCGTTCCGATTGACGCTCGCGTATGCAGGCATCTTCACGCTTTCGTCCTGTATCGCTTTCTTTCTGTTCTATTTTCTGATGACCTCCGTGCTGCGCTCCCAGATCGATCAGGAGCTGTTGAAGCAGTCCGGAGTATTCGCGTCTCTTCTGCGGACAGGGGGAATCGATGCGGTAAAAAGCGTTGCCGTGCTGGAATCGAAAGCCTCGGGAGAAAAGAAGATTTTTTTCCGGCTGCTTTCTACGACCGGTCAGGCTTTTTCTTCTTCCAACATGTCCTATTGGGAGGATATCGGCATCTCCAAGGAAAGCATCGGCAGGCTGCTGGCCGGCGCCTCCCACGTCTACGATACGATCGATATCGCCGAGCGCAACCACAGCGTACGGATCCTCTATACCGTCATCGGACCCCGCATCCTTCTTCAGCTTGGACAATCGATGGAAAATATTTCACGGTTCGTACAGGCCTTTCAGAAAATATTCATCGCGACGATGGCCGTTCTGTCGATTTTTGCCGGGGCCGTCGGCTGGTTCATGGCAAGGCGCGCCGTCTCGGGCGTAGAGTCGGTGACGCGCACGGCGCAGAGGATCTCGGAAGGATCTCTTGCGCAGCGTGTGCCGGTAAGATCGCATGGGGACGAGATCGATCAGTTGGCCGTTACATTCAACCAGATGCTCGACCGGATCGAAATTCTGGTGACCGGAATCAAGGAGATGAGCGACAACATCGCACACGACCTCAAAAGCCCGATCACCAGAATCCGAGGGATCGCCGAAATTACCCTGACGACCGGAACGGCCGTTGACGAATACCAGGGGATGGCGGCCAGCATCGTCGAAGAATGCGACCGGCTGCTCGATATGATCAACACGATGCTGATGATTTCAAAGACCGATGCCGGGATCATCACGCTCGAAACCGAGCCCGTAGACCTGGCCGCAATCGTTCGGAATGCCTGTGAGCTGTTTCACCCGATGGCGGAAGACAAACAGATCCGTCTTGCCTGCCGGACCCCTGAAAGCGTTCCGATGATCGGAGACAACCATCTCATCCAGCGAATGATCGGAAACCTGGTGGACAATGCCGTAAAGTATACGCCTGCATGCGGAAAGATTGCGATCGATGTCGTCGAGAAGGCGGGACCTGCGGCCGAAATCCGAATCCGGGATACCGGATGCGGAATCTCAAAGGAAGATATCGGCAATATTTTCAAGCGGTTTTATCGCTGCGATCAGAGCCGGTCGGAAAAAGGCTTCGGCCTGGGGCTAAGCCTTGCACAGGCAGTGGCCAGGGCTCACGGCGGCGACATCGAGGCAGACAGCCAACCCGGTCAGGGCAGCACTTTTACGATCACACTGCCGCTCAGACGAAGTGCAGGCGAAGACTTCCGTTCGATAAAACAGTCAATCGGGCTCGCTCAGCCGGTCTAGGATCAATCCGTTGAACGGCTCGTTTTCAGGTGAAACAAAGAGCCACCCCAGATGGGTCCGGCATCGGAAGCAGTAGGCAATCTTCCAGCCGTACCCTTTGAACCAGGTGAACTCTTCGGTGGCAGGTCCCGCGTATCCGCATCCGGCTGCCGATCGGAAGCAGCCGATCTCATAGAGGATGCCGCTCGGGTTCGCAAACGTATGCGCATGGGAGCCGTCGACGATGATCTTCTCCGAAGGGAGCGTTACCGGATGCCCGCATTGCCGGCACCGGATGGTTTTTTCTTCCTCCGGCTCCTGATCCTCCACCGTTTCGGCTTCGGTGCCCGGCAGGGATTCGCCAGGGGACGGGGTGCGCAGCAGAAAATGCTCGATCGGAGTCATGGTTGAGTGCCCCGAATGATCATAAAGAGAAAGAACGAGATTCTTTATATTCTTTTTCGGAAAACCCGCTTTGTCAAGGTTGAAGTCCATACAGATTTCCGAAAAAATTCCGATTTACTCAAGAAAACGAGAGTGAAAGAGTGCTTGTAAAGAAATTTTTGATGAAGTAGTTTATTCACATTTTTTTATCCTTTAACGCCGACCCCCAATATGGAGAAAGACATGACGTCACCGAAAAGCAACCTTCATGAACGGCTGCGCGTGCTGGCACAAAACCTCTGGTGGACCTGGCATACGGAAGTGATCCGCATATTCACCGACCTGGATCCGCATCTTTGGCGGGAGGTCGATCACAATCCCATCGGATTCCTCAATCGGATCAGCCCCGAGGAGATCGAGCACCGGGCATCGGAGCTGGTGCTGCACAGCCGGATCAATCACGCTTTCCGCCGGTTGAAGGAATACCTGGAAAAGCCTCGGACCTGGGGGACCACACACTGCGGAAATATCTGCCACCGCCCGGTCGTCTATTTTTCGGCCGAATTCGGCCTGCATGAATCGCTGCCGATCTACTCGGGCGGACTCGGAATCCTTGCCGGCGACCACCTGAAGAGCGCATCCGACCTGGGGATTCCGCTCATCGGAATCGGCCTGCTCTATCGCCAGGGATATTTCAGCCAGAAGCTGAGCAGGGACGGATGGCAGGAGGAATCCTACACCGAACTCGACATCAAACAGCTTCCGCTGGAGCCGGTGTCGACGATTCAGGGAAATCCTCTCCTGGTAAAAATCGATACCCGGGAGGGCACTCTCCAGGCCAGCGTTTGGAAAGTGGACGTCGGCCGCGTTCGGCTCCTGCTGCTCGATTCGGATGTGATCGGAAACACGGCGGAAGACCGTGAATTGACATCCCGGCTTTACGGCGGAAACGATCGGACCCGCATCCGCCAGGAACTCCTTCTGGGGATCGGAGGGGCCAGAGCGTTGCAGGCCCTCAATGTTTTTCCGGGGGTGATGCACCTCAACGAGGGGCACAGCGCATTCGCCGTCTTCGAAGAAATCCGCCGGTGCATGAAAGATGACGCCATTCCCTTCGAGCGGGCACGCAGGCGGGTATCGCTCTACACGGTCTTTACGACCCATACACCCGTTACAGCCGGTCATGACCGATTCTCACCGGAGCTCGTCGAAACGCATCTGGGACTGGTAAGGGAAAAATTGGGGCTTTCCCACGAGGAATTCATGGCTCAGGGGCGGGTGAATCCATCGGATCCGTCCGAGCCTTTCTGCATGACCGTTCTCGCTCTGAAGAACTCGCGCCAGGCAAACGGTGTATCCGCGCTGCACGGGGACATCAGCCGTCGAATGTGGCGGGGCCTCTGGCCGAACCGACCCGAGAAAGAGGTACCGATCGGCCATATCACAAACGGAGTTCACGTACTTTCCTGGATTGCGCCTCAGATGCACAAGCT
Source organism: Desulfobacteraceae bacterium (assembly GCA_003599475.1). Next base: position 46,441 of record QZKK01000116.1, on the reverse strand, counting down.
GTTTGAAAGCCATCTGGCGTACGATTGGCCAACCCGGATGGTTCATGCGGATCTATGGAGCAAGATTTCTGAAATCGATGACGGAGAACTGTGGGAGATCCATCAGATTCTCAATACGAGGCTGATCAATTTCATCCGAAGGCGGTTATCGGTTCGTGCGGAAAGGATCGGCGATCGCGAAACCATCCGGCGGATCGACAGCATCCTCGATCCGAACGTGCTTACGATCGGATCTGCGCGGAGGCTGGCGGCATACAAACGTGGGGATTTGATCCTTTCTCAGCCCGACCGGCTGATCCGGTTGGTTTCGGACCCGCAGCGGCCGATTCAGATCATATTCGCCGGAAAGGCCCATCCTCGCGATGAAGAAGGAAAGAGGATCCTCCAACGCATCGAACGACACGCGGAAAAGCAGGAGCTGAAGGGTCGGATCGTCTTTGTGGAGGACTATGACTACAATGTGGCCCGCCACCTGGTGCAAGGGGTGGATGTTTGGCTGAATACACCGAGAAGACCGTTGGAAGCTTGCGGCACCAGCGGGCAAAAAGTGGTTCTAAACGGCGGGTTGAACCTGTCCGTACTCGATGGGTGGTGGAACGAGGCTTACAATGGAAGAAACGGATTCGCCATCGGATACGGCGGCATGCACAACGATCCGCAAGTCCAGTATCAAAGGGATGCGGAGTCGCTGTATCAGGTACTGGAAAAGGAAGTGATTCCACTTTATTACGACCGGGATGCAAGCGGAATTCCCCTCCGGTGGATTCAGCGGGTAAAAGAATCGATGCAAAGCCTTGGGTGGCGGTTCAATGCGGACCGGATGGTCCGTGACTACGTGATGCGGTTTTATCTTTCTGCAGCCGGCGCCACATCGGCTGAAACATTCTGATGTCGGCAAGCTGCAACCGCTCCTCGCTTCGGGCGAACATCCATCTCGGGAGGGCATATATGAGAAAAAACGGTCTTTCCGTCGTCATCGCTCTCACGGTCGCTTTGCTTTCGATGACCGGCGGAGCCGCTGCCGAAGCGAAAGGGCGCATTTCTTTCTGGACGACCGAAACCGGTCCCGGGCGGATGGAAATCCAGCAGGGGTTGATCCGGACCTTTACGAAGGCGACCGGTCTTTTCGTCGAAATCTACGGAATTAAAGGAAGCGAGCTCGCACAGCGGGTCTCGGGCGCAGCCGCCGACGGCACATTGCCGGATGTACTTCTTTTCCCGCTCGATTACCTGACCGCCTGGGCGGAGGAAGGGATTCTGGATTCCAAACAGGCGACGAGTGTGATCGACGAACTCGGTGATGCCAGCTTTTCCGCCGGGCCCCTGCGCCTGGCCCGGGTCGAAGATGGATGGGCGGCGGTTCCGGCCGATGGATGGGGGCAGCTTTTGCTCTACAGGAAAGATCTTTTCGTCGCCAGGGGCATCGATGCAATGCTTGGAAGTCCGGAGACCTGGAACGAGATTTTAAAGGCGGCAGCAGCCTTGCACGATCCCCCCAGGCTCTGGGCGATTGCCGTCGGAACGGATCCTTTCAACGACTACGCACAACAGATCCTGGAACAGCTTGCGCTTTCAAACGAGGCTTTACTGATCGATCCGACATCCGGCAAAGCCGATTTGAACACCCCGGAATTCATTCAGGCACTGCAGTTTTATAAAAGAATGGCTTCCTTTTCGCCACCGGGGCCGATTTCCCGTGAAAGCGCCCGCGATCATTATTTGGGCGGTCGTTTGGCGATGGTCATCGGGGATCCGATGCTGCTCGATGAAATCGCCGGTCTCGATGAATCGGCACCGGTTATTCTCAAAGGCACAGGGAAGCCGCTTCACGAGATCACCGGCATCGTGGGCGCCGTCAAAGGGCCCTTGGGAAGCAGGCCGGTTCAGTGGGGGCATGTCAATTATTTCGGGATCACCCGAGGAGCCGATCCGGAGGCGATCCGATGGGTGCAATTTCTCGTCGGTGAAGGCTATCTGGAGTGGCTCGGGATGGCGCCTGAGGAAAAACTTTCGCTGCGGCCGGAGTTTAACGACGGCTGGAGAAACTTGAAACTCGGTTCCGATCGAAAAGCGGCCGTTTCCGAACTCTATTCGGATGCCGCCATCTCCCGCCTCATGGAGGGTGTGGAGAAACTCGATCGGTGGGGATTCGCATCGGGAAAGGGGGGCTGCATCGGACAGCTCTATGGAGCCGAACCGTTTGTCCGACTCATCCGCAGTTATCTCTCCGGTGAAATGACGGCGGAATCGGCAGCAGAGAGGATGACGGCGGAAGCCGTGAAACACGCTGCCTGCCATTAGAACCATTTTAGATTGATGATTGAAGATTTAAGATTCGCTTTTCTTTAAGCCTTGCGCCGCCCCGTCTTTACTGCCCTTTTATCTGCATTATATTAAATTCCAGCCTGATCTGACATCCTTCAGTTACACTTATCCTGCCGCGGAGTCGCTGTTTTTGTCTTTCCCGAGATGAACTGCGAAGTCAGATGCAAGGTATAAAAAAGGAATGGAGAGTCGATAAATGACGAAAGAAGCCAAGGTCTTTAATATATTGAAGAATCGACAGGAGGGATTCGATTTGCCGAACATCCCGGAGAAGCTGCCGATCCTGCCGTTGAGAAATACCCTCGTTTACCCTTACATGGTGATGCCGCTGACCGTCGCGATTCCGCGTTCCCGCAAGCTGATCGAAGATGTATTGAACGGAGATCGAATCATCGGGCTTGTCGCCATGAAGGATCCATCGATATCCGAGCCCGTTCCGGGCCAGGTTCATGAAACGGGGACGATTGCAAAGATCGAACATGTGGTACGGACATCGGACAACGGCTTTCAGATCATCGTCCAGGGGCTGGAGCGGTTCAAGGTAGACCACTGGACCTCGGAAAGCCCCTATCTCAGCGCCCGGGTGACCGTTTCCCCCGATGCCGTGGAAGTGGATCTCGAACTCGATGCGCTGCAGCGGAGCCTGCGGGAAGGAATGGAGGGATTGGTCACGCTCACATCGAATGTTCCCAATGAATTCGTCGGTTTGCTGAAGCAGGTCAAAGATCCGCGTTATCTGACGTATTTGGTGGCAAGCACCGCCGGTCTCGACACTCCCGATGGCCAGAAGCTGCTGGAGGAAGACAGCCTGAAACAGAAAATCCGAGTACTGATTGCTCATTTATCACGCGAAAAAGAGGTTCTTTCCATCGGACAGAAGATCCAGACGGAGGCCCGGGGGGAAATGGATAAGGCGCAGCGGGAATACTATCTGCGCCAGCAGCTCAAGGCGATACAGAAGGAGCTCGGTGAATCCGACGAGAACGCATCGGAAGTCGATGAATACGCGGAAAGGCTGGAGAAGGCCGATCTTCCCGAAGAGGCCATGAAGGAAGCCCGCCGCGAGCTCAAAAGACTCAAGGGGATGTCCCCGCAGGCAGCCGAATATTCGGTCATCAAGACGTATCTGGATTGGCTGCTCGATCTCCCCTGGAAGGCGACCAGCGAGGACCACAACGACATCGATCATGCAAAAAAGGTGTTGGATGAAGATCACTACAGCCTGGAGGAGATCAAGGAGCGAATCATCGAATATCTTGCGGTTCGAAAACTCGTGACAGAACGAGGAGCCCGGGATGAGAGCGGGAAAGGCGTGGAACCGACACGCGAAGCCATGGGGGTCATCCTCTGTTTTTCGGGTCCTCCGGGGGTCGGAAAGACAAGTCTTGGCAAAAGCATCGCCCGAGCGCTGGGGCGCAAATTTTCGCGGATGAGCCTGGGAGGCATCCGGGATGAGGCCGAAATCAGGGGGCATCGACGGACCTATATCGGGGCGATGCCGGGACGTATCATCCAGGCGATCAAGCGGGCCGGAACGCGAAATCCGGTGTTCATGCTGGATGAGGTGGATAAAATCGGCGTCGATTGGAGAGGAGACCCCGGCAGCGCTCTCTTGGAAGTGCTCGATCCGGCGCAAAACCATGCGTTTCGGGACCATTACCTGGATGTGGACTTCGATTTGAGCGATGTCATTTTCATCGCCACGGCCAATCAACTGGAAACCATCCCGCCTGCCCTGCGTGACCGTATGGAGATCCTGCCGCTGGATGGATATACGGAATATGAAAAGATCTGCATCGCCCAGCGGCATCTGGTGCCCCGGCAGATGAAATCAAACGGTCTGAGGGAAGAGGAGATTACCTTCACCGAAGAGGCGTTGAGAAAAATCATTCAGGATTACACCCGGGAAGCCGGGGTCAGGAACCTTGAGCGGCAGATCGGGTCTATCTGCAGAAAGAGCGTGGTCAAGATCGCCGGTGAAGGATGGACCCATGTGCTGGTGACGCCGGATCTTGTCCGCACGTACCTGAAGAAGGAGAAGTTCGAATCCGAATCCTCCGAATCGATCGAGATACCGGGTATTGCCACCGGACTGGCAGTGACGGCTTTCGGCGGAGATATCCTCTTCATCGAGGCAACCCGCATGAAGGGCAAGGGGCTGCTGACCATGACCGGTCATCTCGGAGATGTCATGAGGGAAAGCGCTCAGATTGCCCATAGCTGGGTCCGATCCAAAGCCGATCATCTGGGTATCGAACCCGGACAGTACGAAAAAGAAGATATCCATATTCACGTTCCGGCGGGGGCGATTCCCAAGGACGGGCCTTCTGCCGGAGTGGCGATGGTGATGGCCGTAGCGAGCCTTCTCAGCGGGAGACCGGTCAGAGGGGACGTCGGCATGACAGGGGAGGTGACTCTCCGCGGAAGGGTGCTTCCGGTAGGCGGCATCAAGATGAAAGTGCTGGCGGCCCACCGAGCCGGCTTGAGTACGGTGATCCTGCCCAAACGAAACGAGAAGGACCTCGAGGATTTGCCGGACGAAGTTCGAAATACGCTGCTTTTCATTCCGGTTGAAACCATCGACGAAGCGTTGAAATCGGCATTGGTTCCATCCGACATTCACATCGACGCTGCGGAAACCGTCTAAAGAATGTCCGGTGCAGCGTGTAGAATTTCCAATTTCCGTTTGGCCGAGATTGGAAATTCTACACCGGACATTCCAAGAAACCTGTGCTCACTCCTTTTCTACCTCCCGATTACGCCCGGTCAATTCCCAATATCAGGGTTTTGTTCTATTTTTTTCCGTTCCCCAAAACATTAGATTGTAATTGGAAATCCATTCGACAGGAGTGAGTTACCGGCATGCCCGATCTATTCAGCTACCTGTTGGTATCGCTTTTCTTAATCGCATCTTATTTACTGGCGCTCATGCTGGCCGGCTGGATGTTCAAGCAGGCGCTACGCCAGGTTGTGGAAATTTTCAGATCCCATGGAGCGACGACGTGGAACGGGGCTAAAACAGCACATGAACTGGACCTTGCACCGCGGTCTTTCATGCAGCGGCTGGTCCGTGTGAGGCGAGACTATAAACCGCAAGCCCTTCGATTTCTCGTTCACCATCGCGTCGTCCACCGGACGGATGACGACCGGATCTATCTTTCGGAAAAGGATCTCATCAATCGGCTGCGCATGAAATGACCGTTTGGGCGATCGATGGTCAACGCGGATTCAGAGGGGGAAGAATTTGCCCAAAGCCCGGGCTATCCATTCGATTTCTCCAGCACCTGCCGGACCCCGAGGGCCAGCCCTTGAGGGGTAAACGGCTTTTGAATATAACTGACGCCTTTTTCCAACATGCCGTGATGCACAATCGTGCTGTCCGTATAGCCGGACATATAAAGAACCTTTACTTCCGGATCAAACGAATGCAGGCGCCCGGCCAGTTCATGCCCGTTCATCCCCGGCATCACGACATCGGTCACCAGCAGATGAATCGATTTCCGGTTCTGCTCGAACAGAGTTAACGCCTCTTTTCCATTTGAGGCATGCAATACCCTGTACCCCTGTTTTTCCAGGATCTCAACGGCAAGCTCCCGGACCGAATCATCGTCCTCCACGATCAGCAGGGTCTCGCTGCCGCGGGGGATCGCCCCCGCAGGTCTTTCCCGGGTTTGCTCGACCGGTTCGTCCACTCTCGGAAAGTAGACCTTAAAGGTTGTTCCGCGGTCCGGCTCGCTATAAACCCAGATACTGCCTCCGCTCTGTTTCACGATGCCATAGACTACAGACAGGCCCAAACCGGTTCCCTGGCCCTTCTCCTTGGTCGTATAAAAGGGTTCGAATATTCGCTCCCGGACCTCAGGGGCCATGCCTGCTCCCGTATCGCTGACCGAAAACATCACGTATCGGCCGGAATGAACGGCGACATGGGTGCGAACATAGGACTCATCCAGCTCCACATTGGATGTTTCGATGCACAGCCTTCCCCCGTTCGGCATGGCATCCCTGGCGTTTACAGCCAGGTTGACAATCACCTGTTCGATCTGACCGGGATCGGCTCTGATCCTGCCCAAATCCTCGGTCAAGCCGGTGACCAGTTCGATATCTTCGCCGATGACCGGGCGAAGCATCTTATCCATGTTGCGCAAAACATGGTTCAGATCGATTACTTTCGGAATTAAAATCTGCCGGCGGCTGAAGGCAAGAATCTGACCGGTCAATGCGGCGGCTCGATTTGCGGCTTTCTGGATTTCTTTGATGTTTTCCCTCCGGCGGTCACTCTCCTCGAGTTCAATGATCAACAATTGACTGTGTCCGCTGATGACCGTCAAAAGATTGTTGAAATCATGAGCGATTCCTCCGGCAAGGAGGCCAATCGCCTCCATCTTCTGGGATTGCCGAAGCTGTTCCTGAAGGTCCGCCATCTCTTTTTCAACCCGCTTTCGATCGGAAATATCCTGAATGGTGCTGCGAATTCCGCTGATCTGTTCCTTTTCATCCAGGATCAATCTGTCCTCGATCAGAACCGGGATGGTGGTACCATCCTTTTTCCGGTAAGTCCGCTCGAGGTTGCGACCCGGGGGAATCTTGCCGGCCAGCTTTGCCATGATTCGCTCTCGGGTTGTCTTCTCTTCCACGTTGAACTTCCATACCGGCTGACCGATCATTTCAGACGCAGAGTACCCCAGCATCTCCAGACCTGTACGATTGACATTGGTGATACATCCGCTTGTGTCGTACTCATTGTAGCCCAACGGCGCGTTGTGATACAGATCTCTGAATCTCCTTTCGCTTTCCCGAAGCGCATCCTCCATTTTCAGGTGTTCGGCAAAGAGCAGGGAATTGGCAATTGCGCTGGTAATCTGATCTCCCACTCTTTCGGCAAGCATTAAATCTTTTTGGAGATAGCAGTCCGCCCGCAAGGACCGGAAGTGGAGAACGCCGATCACCCGGCTCTTCGAAATCAGAGGCACCGACATCAGCGACAGAAATCCCTGCTGAAATGTGGGCCGAAGGGCGGGAAGCTTTTTTTGATATCCTTCGAGGTCCCCGGTCGGAATCAACAGGCTCCTCCGGGTGCGTATAACCTCTTCCGAGGAAGTCCCGGACAGCGGAACGATGTCCCCCTTCATTCGTCCCGGTGTGTCGATGCCGGTGACATGGGCGATGGTCGTCGTGGCGTTCTCCATATCGACCAGGTTGATCGAAATTCGATCGAAAGCAATAAGCTTCCGTACTTCCTCGGCAAAGCATTCATACACTTCTTCGATATTCAGTGAGGAGTTGATGATCCTGCCGATTTCCGCCATAATGGCATTCTCCCGAAGCGATCCGGAAGAATCCGGATCGATCCTGGATCTGATCCGCTGCTTCGTTTCGGACCGCGGCAGATCCAGGGAGTGCCGGTTGCGGAAAATGGAAAAGAGTACGATGCCGGTCGATAAGATGAACAATGCCGCCAGGACAGTCGTCATTGAAATCGCTTGCCTACTCCCCCTGAATGGATTTCCGGCTTTTCGATACCGCCGAAGGCCGTCTCGCTCATCAGAAGCAAGTTTTATGCCACAAATGGCCGCCTGCGGAAGGCACGGGGAATAGGAAGGAATCTGGTGCAAATCGTGAGAATCCCGCATCGATGCGGATTGAGGATTCCCTTTGTCGCTCTCGAAGGGATCTTTCTTGCGATATCCATTCTCTCCTACAGCAAAGGAAATATACGGGTTCTGCTGTCCCTCTATCTATTATCTTTTCTCCCGTTTATTCTGGCTTTGCACTTCGGATCCATGGGGAGGCTTTCCGCTCGGAGAATCTTTCTAACCGGATTGATTTTCCGCCTCACGCTTCTTGCTTCATTTCCGGTTTTTTCCGACGACGTATTCCGCTGCCTGTGGGAAGGAAAGGTGCAGCGAAACGGCATCAACCCGTACCTCGTCGCACCGGAAGATCCAGAGGCAATCCCCTACCGGGATTCTTATTTTGCCCGAATCAACCATAAGGCGATTCCGGCCATCTATCCGCCGGTTTCTCAACTTTTTTTCCGCGTGATCGTGACACTTTTCTACAACCTGTACTTTTTCAAAGCGATGCTGATCCTGCTCGAAATGGCAACCCTGCTCTTTCTTTCCCTGATTTTCAGGAAGCGTGGAATTCCGCAGAATCCGCTGTTGATCTGGGCCTGGCATCCGCTTGCAATCGTGGAAATTGCCGGAAGCGGCCACCAGGACATCATCGGTATCTTTTTTCTCGTCGGATGTCTCTGCCTGCGGCATTATCATCGCACCCGGGAATCGGCGCTCATGCTGATCGGGTCTTTCTTGTCCAAGATTTTTCCTGTCATCCTTTTTCCCCTGCTCCTTCGAGGACGGAGCAAAAAACCTTATCTCTACCTGATCGGGTTAACCGTACTCTGCTACCTACCCTTCACAAACGGCGGACTCCCGTTTACCGGTCTTTCCACATACACCCGAACATGGGAAGCCAATTCGTCTCTTTTCTATCTGTTGGAATGGGGGGTAAACGATATCCAAGCCGCAAAGCTCGCCGGGGTCCAGCTCTTTCTGATACTCTATCTCTGCAGTTACTGCACGGTGCCCGATTTCGAAAAAGCCTCCTTTATCGCATTGGGGAGCTTTCTGATCATCGCCCCCACCCTTCATCCCTGGTATCTTCTGTGGATCCTCCCTTTTCTCGTGCTCCGTCCGAATCGCGCATGGCTTTATTTCACGATGGCCGCTCCGGCATTCTACCATGTGCTGATCGATTTTTTCGAAAAAGACCTCTGGCAGGAGCTGCTGTGGATTAAAATCTTTGTTTTTATCCCGTTTTTTGTTTTTCTGGTCGCATCGGAAACCCGAAGGGAGCGTACCTTCAATGCCTGATCGCTTTGTAACGACTCTCATGAAAAATATGATCGTCGGTTTACTGGTGTTGATTCCGCAAATCGGATTCTCAGGGATGAGCTATCTGGGGGGCATTCAGGTGAACGAACCGGACCCCGAAGCCTGGATCCGGACCCTCAAACAGGAAGGGATGAATACCATCGAGCTGACCACCTATTCCATCCAGGGCGATTGGGACACGGCGGATTTGTCTTTCAAGAAAGAGAATCCCGGGCTGCTCCGCGAGGTTCGAGCGGCTAAAACCCTCGGGCTGAAAGTCGTTCTGATTCTGCGTACGGCACTCGACCACGCCCGACCGAAAAACAAATTCCTGTGGCATGGTCTGATCATGCCGAAATCCGATGAAGAACTGGAGAAATGGTTCGACGAATATACGGATTTTGTTTTGCATTGGGCTCGTTTTGCACAGCGCGAAGGCGTCGACATTCTCGGTATTTCGAGCGAGATGAACAGTCTCACCTCGACGCTGCCGCTCGACAGGATTCCGGATCTTCAGGGTTGGTACCTGGATCGGTTGAAACAGAATGAGATAAAGGAATCCCTGCTCCGCCATGTCGAGGAGATTGCCGAAGAGCATCTATGGGTACGCGGGATCGGGAACTATTCGGGGCTTGAAGCTTACTTGAACGACAAGCAGGCGGCAGAGGAATCGTGGGCCAAGCAGACCACCTACTTTTTCGATGACGATCCGCGTGCACGCATCAACGACAGGCGTTTAAAACTGGATCGGATGTGGCGAAAACTCATCGATCGCACGCGGACTCAGTTTAGGGGGCGGATCACCTATGCGGCCAATTTCGATCAATACCATGAGGTCGGCTTTTGGGATGCACTGGACCTCATGGGGATCAACGCCTATTTTCCCTTGAGGAAAAGCCTTCTGGAAAAACATGAGGAAAACCGGTTTGAATCGATGCTGGTCAGTGCGTGGAGTCAGGTTTTTTCAGAAATCGATCGTTTTGTGCGGCGGCAAGGGCTTCAGCACCTCCCGATCCTTTTTACGGAAATCGGCTATACCCGGCGGAAAAACTGCACCATCGAACCGTGGGCGGATACCGGCTTTTCTCTTGTCGAGCCGCCCTTCAAACAGGAAAAAAGGCTGGTTATCTGGCAGAAACAGCCGGAAGAACCGACCGAGAGGGCGCTTGCCGTCCGTGCGCTCTATCAGGCGAGCCGGAATCGAACGGAAAACCCGTTGGTGGGCCTGCTCTACTGGAAACTGTCGACGGTGCCTGCCCATCAGAAGATCGAACCGTTTGTCTGCATTATCGGAACCCGGACAAAAGATCCCCTCCTGGAGTCCCTCCAGAAGTTCCGGTGACCCCCGCTGAGGCCAGATCAGACGACCTTGCCACTTGGAAGCCGGCCGGGCAACGGTTTGCCTGGAAGGGCTTCCAGAATGCTTAAAACCATAAAATAGATAAAGCCGATGATGAACAGGGCAAGATAGGGGAGCGCGTATAAAGCCGAGATTTTCACAAAATAGACGGCCGTCATGCAAAGATAGAAAAGAAAGAACAGTTCCGCACAAAACAGAGGATACCGGCGAATTCGATAGACATTGCTTCGCCACGGATCTTTTTGATCTGTCACATTGTACTTGGGAGTTCGTACGAAAACGGCTTCATTGGAAAAGAACCCATCGAAAACCGCCAGGGAATTGTTGATGCAGAGACCGATTCCGACCGACATCAGCAGGGGGATATCCAGGAGGATGCGCAGGGGCCTGCGACCGGATGATTCAAGACCTGCCGCCAGGTAGTAAGCGATTACTGAAATCAGCGAGAACAGCAAAGCGGTTTGATAAACATAAAGGGACAATGGAGACGTCCGGGTCAACAGAAAAGGCATCGACAGGATCATCAAAAAGAGCACTGCATACATCGTATTTGCGAGCAGATGGAAAGCCCCCTCGATTTTGATATACCATGGCTCATCCGAACGGAAAAGGACGGGCAGTATCTTCCTGGCCGTCTGCATGCCGCCTTTTGCCCATCGGTATTGCTGCGACTTGAAGGCAGCAAGCTCGATCGGAAGTTCCGCCGGAACCTTGATATCGGGTGCGTAGCAGAAACGCCACCCCTTCATCTGGGCGCGATAGCTCAGATCCAGGTCTTCGGTCAGGGTGTCGCACTTCCATCCTTCGCTTTCGATAATGCACGATTTCCGCCAAATTCCGGCGGTCCCGTTGAAATTGAAGAAACGCCTGGAGTGATTCCGGGCGAAATGCTCGATGTGAAAATGACCGTCGAGCGACAGGGCCTGGATCCGGGTGAGCAGCGAAAAATCACGATTGACATGATCCCAGCAGAACTGAATCATTCCGCATTTCGGATCGTTTAAGAGAGGCAGCGCCTTTTCGAGCAGATCCGGCTGCGGGATGAAATCCGAATCGAAGATGAGGATCCAGTCCCCCGCGGCCGATCGGAGTCCATGTTGAAGCGCCCCGGCCTTAAACCCGAGTCTCGAGGACCGGCGCAACACTCGGATCGGATACCCGGCTTTCTGAAAATCGGAAACGAGCCGATCGATCAGGCTGCGGGTTTCGTCATCGGAATCGTCCAGAACCTGGACATCCAGAAGCTCCAACGGATACCGGATCCTGCAGACCGCGTCGATCAGGCGCCTCACCACATAGCGCTCATTGTATATCGGAAGCTGAACGGTGATTCGGGGATACACCTCGGGAGCGGTCGCGCCTGCCTTCAGGCTGCTTTTTTTCCTGTATTTTTCGCAAAGATAGATACCCAGCAAGAAAAGGCGATGGCCGCTGAAGATGCCGCACATCGAAGCGATGAAAAAGCAAATCGAGTCGATCATATGCCGCCTCGCATGAAAAATCAGGTTGCGTTTTTCCGCTTTTATTTAGTGAAAAAAAGTTGGCCCCATGGCGATATCGAAATGATGATTACGGCCACTTGCAGGATCCCCTCGCCACTTCAACTGAAAACGGGGTCGGGGGAACCGCTCCCATAGAGAAAGCTGTCCCATTTGCGAAAACAATCCCTGGCCGACGGCATTTCTGTTTATATTATTTCTATTACCGACTATTATCAATACGGGCAGTCCTACGAGATGGGGAAGACCAGAAATCGAAAACGGAAGGCCACGGCACCGAACGCAGAGGATAAAAATATCTGTGGAAAAGGAGTACTGAATGAAACCGAACCGGTTCAAGAAGCAGATGACGGAGAAAAATTTCGCGATCGGTCACATGATTTCGGAATTTGGAACCCGTGGTCAGGCAAAGATGCTGGAGTCGATCGATATCGACTTTGTGGTGATCGACTGCGAGCACAGCGGATTTTCGACAGCCGATATCTCCGATCAGATCGCCTGGTTCAAGGCAACGGACATCTCCCCGTTCGTTCGTGTCCCCCAGATTCAATATCATCTGATCGCCCGGGTCATGGATGCCGGTGCACAGGGCGTTATGATACCGAATGTAACAACCGTCTCGGAAGCCCGATCGGTCATGGATGCCGTTAAATACGCCCCGCTGGGAAAGCGGGGGGTCAACCTGGGGGTCTCCCATTCCGATTACAGGAAAGTGGATCCTCCATCCTATATGGCCGAATGCAATGAAAACACCATCATCATCTGCCAGATCGAAAGTTTGGAGGGACTCGAGAATCTCGAGGATATCGCCGCCACCAGCGGCATCGACGTGCTCTGGGTAGGACAATCGGATCTGACCCATTCGATGGGAATTCCAGGTCAGTACCACCATGAAAAATTCATCGCCGCGCTCAAGCACGTGACCGATGTCGCCGGCAAAAACGGGCTTGGCGCGGGGATCCAGCCTCAAGATCTGAATCAGGCGGAAGAATGGATGGGGCTCGGCTTCAACGTCGTCTCGTACGGTTCAGACCATTCGGTTTACATTCATGCCATGAACCGGGCCGTCCAAGCGATTCAGCGGATCTCCCGAAAATCGTAAACAGCGGTATCTGAAACTTTAATATTTTTCAAATTCATCATCCTTGGGATCGAACCCCCCTTTCTCTCCATCCATTTCAAGGGGAAAACCGTTGCTGCCCGGTCGAGCGCCGATGCCGATAGCGGCTTTTCGCCTTTCGGATGGGCGCTTGGCATGCGACTCGGCCGAATGCCTGTTTTTTTCCATCGATAGTGCCGCGGCGGGTCGATCGGCCGTTTTGGCGGCCGACCGGTGGCGGTCGTCGAATTTGAAAAACCCGATGGTCGAAAGCAGTTGTTCGGCCTGGGCGGCCAACTCTTCGGAGGTGGAGGCCATCTCCTCGGAGGAAGACGCGTTCTGTTGGATGACATTGTCGAGCTGTTGGATGGCCTTGTTGATCTGATCGGCGCCGCTGTTCTGCTCGTTGCTGGCCGCCGAGATCTCCTGGACCAGGTCGGCGGTCTTTTGGATATCGGGCACCAGTTCAGAAAGCATGTTACCGGCTCTTTCCGCCACCTCCACGCTGGTTGAGGAAAGATGGCTGATCTCTCCTGCGGCCGTCTGGCTCCTTTCCGCCAATTTCCTGACTTCTGAGGCCACCACCGCGAACCCCTTCCCGTGCTCTCCGGCCCGGGCCGCCTCGATGGCCGCATTCAGTGCCAACAGATCCGTCTGGCGGGCGATTTCTTCGATGATGGAAATCTTTTTTGCGATCTCCTTCATGGCTGTCACCGTGTTGGCCACCGCCTCGCCGCCTCGTTTCGCGTCGTCTGAGGATTTGAGCGAGATCTTTTCGGTCTGCAGCGCGTTATCGGCGTTTTGTTTGATGTTGGCGCTCATCTGCTCCATGGACGATGAGGCCTCCTCGGCAGCCGCCGCCTGCTCGGTGGCCCCCTGGGACATCTCCGCAGAGCTGGAGCTCAACTGCTGGCTGCCGGAGGCCACGTTCTCCGCCGCATTCTTTACTTCGGTCACAACCTCTTTGAGCTTTACCACCATGGCATCGAGGGATTTTCCCAGCATGTCCTTTTCGGACAGGAGATTGACTTTGGCCGTCAGATCCCCCTGTGCGATTCGGTCGGCGACTTCGGCGGTTCCTTTCAGGTTGGTCACCATGGCATCGAGGGATCTCCCTAACACATCCTGGTCAGATAGAAGCTTGACTTCCGCCGTCAGGTCCCCCCCTGCAATTCGATCCGCCACTTCGGCCAATCCTTTGAGGTTCATCACCATCTGTCTCATGGATTCCGCCAGAATGCCGACTTCATCCTTTTGGTCCAAGTCAACCTCTGCGGTCAGGTCCCCCCTGGATACCTTCTTTACAAATTCCACCCCTCTCATCATCGGCAGGGTGATTCCTCGCGCAATGACCCACGCAAGGCACATACCGATTAGAATTCCGAGCCCGGTCACCAGCAGCATCGTGACCGTTGTGGTACGATAAGTCTTTTCGCCGGACCGACGGGCATTTTCGGCTTGGGCGATTGTGATTTCCGTGAGCTTATCGATGGTGCCGCGCATGGCCTCGAACTTGTCCTTCGCCTGCGCCAGGGTGAGATCCAGGGCCATTCGGCGGCCCTCCCGGGTATCCGATACGCGGCCATCGACCACCTGGCGGGAAATCCCCTTCCATTCTTCCCGGGCCTTTTCATATTGGGCGATCAATGCCTGTTGATCGGCCGTGGACGCCAATTGCTTGTATCTGTTGAAACGCTCTTCCGATTGTTTCAAATTTTCCTCATACTCGGCGACGATTCCCGTGAAGACATCGGATTTGGCATCGGAAAAAATCATGGACCGCTCGGCCACCAGCAGTTGCTGCAGGTCCCGATCGACCTGAAGCAAGTAATCCAGACTGGGCAAATTTACCCGGTTGGTTTCACTCAGGATACGATTGATTTTATGGGTGCTCCAATATCCGCTGAGACCGATCCCCGTCATAAAGAAAATGATGACTCCGAAACCCAGGATCAGTTTCCATCGAATGTTCAGGTTCTTTAAAAAGTGCATAGCAAAACTTGCCTCCTCTGCGATGATTACCGGCATGGGCGCGAAAACCGCGCCCATGCTTTGATGCAAGATGATGGTTACAGCTTGTCCAGATTGACGCCGAAGGTGATGGCACCAATGACTTTATCCCCCTCTTTCACCGGTACAGACACTTGAACCAGGTATCCCTGAGCACTGTCATCGAATTCGACATCGCTGATATGCACCGCACCCGAGCCGCCCTTGAAGGACTCTTTGAATTTTGCCTCATCCCCTTGCCAGTAATCCGAGGTCTTATCTGTCATGGCCACGTTGGCGCCCTGGTTGTCCATAACAAAGATCTCCGATAAAAACGCATGCTTTTTCTGGATCTCCCTCAGGTGTTTTCCGCAACCCGAATCCATCATGGCCTTCATCGGATCATCGATTCCGGGAGTCGCACGCCACTTCTCATCCGTCGCCTTGATCTGCTCAAGGGTTTTCCCCTTCTCATTTTCAGCCTTCACCGCCGACACGATCAGCGGGTCCGTGCCGATTTGGATCAGCTCGGAATTGGCGAAGTCCACCACCTTCTGGGGGGCTTTTTCGGCGGCGAAACCGGCTGTGGCAAACAGGGTCAACATCGTAACGGAAAGGATTCCTGCAATAACGGTTCTGGACATCTTTTTTCCTCCTCGAATTGGATTGCTTTTTTCAAGACACAATTGAAAGCCGATCCGGCTTTCCGATGAAAAGTCATCGTCTGCCGGAGAGCTTGTGCAAAGGTCATGCCTAAATTGTTTCATCATTCGTTTACGTTCGGATTTCGAGATAGAGCGCTGATTTCAAAGCAATCGTGGGATCAACGGAAAGAAGTGCAACGATTCCCGCTAACGGAGGGGGGTGCCGAATTGGAACGGTTGGTGTGTCCAACTTTTTCGGGCAGGGATGAATTTTAGGGATGTCCGATTCAACGAATCCGGTGTTTCGATTGCACATCGGTGCGGTGCGTTAAAGAAAGGCCAACGGCGTCAAAAAAATGACGGTTTTCTCACGATCCGGAGCCGCGGCCTCCGTTTTTCCGCCGCGTGCAGGTGAAGAGGCAACGGTCTTGCAATGCCTGCAAGCGCTTGAATCGATGTAAAAAAGATCTGTAAGCGCTTCTTGGCACGTTTTCTGCTCTCTCCGCTCGGAGGATCGCTCTGATCGAACAACATCAACAGGATCGTACAAGTTTCCTGTTATTGGAAAGACGCGTGCATTATGGCGAAAGTGCTGATCATCGACGATGACCCCACAATCTGCAGCATGCTTTCGACTCTGGTCAGGCGGAGGGGGTACCAGGCAATCTGCACGGAGACGCTGCAGGAAGGTGTTCAGCGGGTGGTATCCGAAGAATTCGATCTAGTTTTCTTAGATGTCAGGCTCCCGGATGGAAACGGAATCGACGGGGTGTCCTTCATCCAATCCGCTCCTTACCGCCCGGAAATCATCATCATGACCGGGCATGGAGACCCGGAAGGTGCCGAGTTGGCCATTCGAAGCGGAGTCTGGGACTACATTCAAAAACCCTCGTCCATTAAGCAGATGATGCTCCCGATGGTGAGCGCCCTGGAGTACCGGCAAAAGAAACTGCTCAATCCTGCGGCTGTCTCGTTGAAGCGGGAAGGAATCGTCGGAAGCAGCAAAATTCTAAATGCTGCCCTGGACCAGCTTGCGAAGGCGGCAGGAAGCGGTGCAGGCGTGTTGATCACCGGTGAAACCGGTACCGGTAAAGAGCTTTTCGCCCATGCCGTTCACAGGAACAGCCCTCGGGCCGAGCAGAACTTCGTGGTCCTCGATTGTGCGGCTTTGCCTGAAACTCTGGTCGAAAGCATTCTCTTCGGGCATGAAAGAGGCGCCTTCACCGGCGCGGATAGAGCCCGGGACGGCCTCGTCAAACAGGCAGACCGGGGTACGTTGTTTCTCGATGAGATCGCAGAGATGCCGGCGACAACCCAAAAATCCTTTCTCAGGGTGCTGGAAACGCATCGATTCCGACCGATCGGCAGCAAAACGGAAGTCCATAGCGATTTCCGTCTTGTAACGTCCACGAACCGGGACTTGGACCAGATGGTTCGAAAGGGTCTTTTCAGGTCCGATCTGTTGTTCCGCATTCGCACCTTCAGCATCGAACTGCCCCCGCTCCGGGAGCGGGAAGAAGACATCAAAGAGCTTGCCGCTTATCATCTAAACCGAATCTGCAATGGATACGGTGCGGAGCCGAAAGGTTTCTCCTCTGACTTTTTCGATGTTTTACTCTCTTACGATTGGCCCGGAAACATCCGGGAGATGGTTCATGCGCTGGAGATCGCCTTCGCCGAAGCTCGATTCGAACCGGTTCTTTTTCCCAGACACCTTCCGATGGAGCTCCGGGTAAAGCTGGCAAAAAATTCAATCGGTAATATCCAACCGGCAAAGAGAAGTGCAATTTCGGAGTCCGTTCTCCCGACGCTCCAACAGGTGCGGGAGTCGGCGGTGGCGGAAAGCGAACAGCAGTACCTGCAGGATCTGCTGGCCTATACCCGCGGCCGGATTCGGGAGGCCTGCTCCATATCCGGTCTCGGCCGCTCCCGTCTGTACGATTTGTTGAAGAAATACCGCCTTCCCGGCCAGAGGGGGGAGGGATTTTTTCCGACCGGTACACCCTAGTGATTGGATATGGGCGATAAATATGCTTCGAAAGATGCCACTGCATACCCGAATCCGTCCGATCTCGCCGGATTCCTTCCGGCAAGATCGGACCAATCTGGCATGCCTCCCGGTGGCGATTTCTACTGAAGTTAGGCTTTAACCAAAGATGTCGGCCGCTTCAGCCCAATCCGAATTGTGGCATAGAGCTTGCTGTACTTGCTATATTGGATCTGAATATGGTTTGCAGCGGCAGGCGTCATCCCGCTAGGGAATTGTCATACGAGAGAAGCGCAGATGCGCAGATGACTTCAAGCGATGGAAATGAACAGAAACTTGAACCCGTGTTTCCTCCTGTTTTCTCCATGCACGGATGGGTTCGCGGGTCGGTTGATCGAGATGCTTGGTGCTTCTTTTCCCGGCTTCGGATTGGAGGTCTTCCTGCGCCAGGAGGATATGCGGAAGCGTCTATGCGATCCGAAACAGAATATTATCTCGGCAATCTTAGTCGCCCCTTCACCATCGGACCTGAGGCGTGCTGAAGTGCTGCAGCCCATGCTGGAGGACATTCCCATCGTTATTCTACTTGGGGAGGGGGATGCAGAGGGTATCGCCGCCGCACATCGATTCCACCCGCGGTTTCTGACCTACTTCGATGAGGATGGAGAAAGCATCATCAAGGTTCTGAGGCAGCTTGCATTGAAAAAGGAAGCTTATCGATACGGCTTTCAATTCGAGGTTCCGGCCGTGAAAATGGATCGATGGTCATCCGAATCGTTTCCAAGGAAAGGCTGAAGCTTGTTCCCATCCGTTGCAAACCGAAAGTCTTTGAAACGCTTGGAGAAGCCTGACAGATTCGAACAGGTTTACGATCCGGGTTCAACCCCGGAGGCTTCAGTCGCAGGGGCGGATCTGTCTCGTTTTGCGGACCGGCTTCGATGCTGCGCCGAATCGTTGAAAACGATATGCAGACAGGCGGAGCCCGACTTTCTTCGCCTCGGAGACAGTCTCCAGTCGCTCCATGCGGATGCAGCGGAGCTGAATCGGAAAGTGATGGATGCCCTGAACGGATGCGGAACCGACCCGGACAACCGTCTTTTGCCGAAAGCCGTAGAGCATGCGAGAGCTTCTCTTTCCGAGCTCGAAGCGGACCGGAAGCAAATGATCGATCATTTATCCGCAGCGGAGAAGATCGTTGCGGAATTGCTCAAACTGGCGCACGCAGGGGAGATGCTTCAAAAGATTGCCAGATCCCTGAAAATTATCGCAATCAATATCGGAATCGAAAGCGCACGCTTCGATGAGGCGCAGGACCTGTTCGCTCCTTTGGCCGGAGAAATCCGGTCTCTTTCCGATGAGGTCAAAAAGACCGCGCTGATCATTTCCAAAGACACCGAAGCGGCGATTCTCAGGCTTTCGGAGGTCCGAAGTGAAATTCACCGGAGAATCGAAAACTTGGCCGAATGGGCATCGGAAGCCGAAAAAACTCTCGAGGCGACCCTGCCGAGAGTCGAGGAGACATTCCGGATTACCGCACGGGTGTTTGCTCAAGCCGGAAGCAATGCGGGCAAGGTATCGCAGTTGATCGGAGATATCGTTTCCAGCATACAGATCCATGACAGCATCACCCAGCGAGCGGATCATATTTCAGAAGCATTGCTCAAAGCCGAGAAGTACTGCGACGCTGGCCGTACGGACGGCGACATGGATTCTGCAGAGTGCCTGAAAGCGGCTCATTCGATCATCAGCCTGCAAGGAGCCCAGCTTGACCTCCTTATCCGGGATGTCGAAGCCGCCTACGATACGAACAGAACTTCCTTTTCGGAGCTGAGGGAAATCGTCGATAAAACCACTCAGATGCTCGGCGGGATCCGTCTTACGGGCGGCGGCATCGGGAATCACGCATCGAATTCTTCTTCGGAATCCGCTGAGGCATCTTTCGATTCGATTCAGCAGGCGCTCCGGCGAATTCACTCCCTGCTCGGCCAGGGCGCGGAAACATCGACTCAAATCGGCACGGCAATGGATCGGGCGACAGAGGCTGCCGACAGGCTTTCCGGACATATGGGAACCATCCGAACCACCAACTTCGACATCCACTTAAAGGCATTGAACGCGATCGCCCACGCCGTCCAGCTCGGCGCAAGGGGAAGAACTTTTTCCGTTCTGGTTACCGAAATCAAGGAGCGGGCGGTCGAATCCGGCCGCTTTGTTACATTTGTAGAAGAGATCATCGATAAAATCGGCATGGAGACGCAGGCGGTAGGAAACCGGGGGCCGGACAAGGAAAACATCGATCCTGAAGCATCTTCCAGCCTGATTCTGGAGAAAGCGATCATCGAGTTTTCCTCCGTATGCGATGTTTACAGGGAAAATGCCGGAACGATCCCGATCCTGGGGGGTGCGCTCAAGCGGAATATCACCGATACGATCACACACGTCGAGTTTATAAGGGAGCTTTCATCCAGGCTATCTGTACACTCGAAGGACATTCAGCAGCTCCTCGGAGATCTTCTGCCTCTGTCCGAATCCTCAACAATCTCATCCAATCCGGAAATGGAGACGATCTCCCATCGATACACCATGCAGCAGGAGCGCAGCATCCATGAAGCCTTTTTGGGCAAAGGAGATTTCAGCGAAAACTCGCCGGTAACCGGAACCCCGAATGAAGCCCTCCTGAAGCCGGTTGTTCCATCGCGTGCCGAAGTACATGTCGAGGATTCGCTTGGGGATAATGTGGAGCTTTTTTAAAGAATAACTTTAGCGGAGTCGATTCATGAATTGCGAACGGAAATCTTTGAAGACGAAAACAGTACTGACCCTTTCCGGTGAGCTGACGCTGCCGTTTGCACTGAGGTTGAGGGAAGTTCTATCCGAAGCGGTCAGCCAGGCAGACCGGGTGGCCGTAAAATTCAAACAGGTGACCGATGCCGATCTTTCCCTGCTGCAGATGCTCTGTTCGGCGCACCGCGGGGCGGTAAGACGGAATAAACAGCTCGAGATCGAAGGCAAAACGCCGGAAGTATTAACCGGTCTGATCAAGGCAGCCGGATTCCAGCGCCATCAAAGCTGCCGCTTCAGCAACGACCGTAGAAACTGCTTATGGATTGAGGGGGATCGATAGATGGGGAAAAGAATCATGACCGTAGACGATTCCGCAAGCGTTCGGCAGATGGTCAGCTTTACGCTCAACAACGCGGGATACGAAGCGATCGAGGCTTCAGACGGCAGGGATGCGCTGTCAAAGATCAACGGCTCCGGAGTCCAGATGGTCATCACCGATCTCAACATGCCCAATATGGACGGGATTTCTCTGATCAAAGCGCTCCGGGCGGAGGCCGCCTTCAAGTTCATCCCGATCGTATTTTTAACGACCGAATCCCAGGAGACGAAAAAAAAGGAGGGGAAAGCGGCGGGTGCGACCGGCTGGATCGTAAAACCTTTCAAACCCGAACAGCTCCTTTCAGTAGTCAAAAAAGTGCTGGGTTGATCTTTTCCGAAAAGCCGAGGAAACCATACGATGCAAGCAACGAACAATCCGTTTCTCGAAGAAGCCTATGAACTGGTTGCAGAGCTTGAGACAGCTCTGCTGGAACTTGAAGAAAACCCGAAAGACGCGGATCTTGTCGATCGGGTGTTTCGGGCGATGCACACCATCAAAGGGTCCGGGGCCATGTTCGGCTACGACAAAATCGCCGAATTCACCCATCAGCTCGAAACCGTTTTCGACCTGGTTCGAGAAGGAAAAATTCCGGTAAGCTCGGAACTGGTCAATCTTTCCTTGACAGCCAGAGATCATATAAAGATGCTGCTCGATGCTTCGGTCGACGGCACGGCAGTCGATGAAACCCAGGCGGCAGGGATCCTCGATGCACTCGGTACTTTTCTCCCCGGCACCCGGGAACCGGGGCGGGAGATCGAGTCAAAAAGAACAGTTCCGCCCGAATCGGCCGATGAACGCGCCGATGAACGCGTAAAGACCGATTCATCCGAAGTCACATTTAGAATCCGCTTCAAACCCGACTGCAGCATCTTTCGAAACGGAACAAACCCGATTTTGCTCCTGAACGAGCTTGCCGGACTCGGTTTTTGCAACATCATCGCACAGACGGATTCGATTCCGGACATCGACAACTGCGATGCGGAAGTCTGCTACATTTACTGGGACATCGTTTTGACCACCTCGAAGGGGATCGACAGCATCAAAGACGTATTCATTTTCGTCGAAGATTCCGCCGAACTCCGGATCGAGGTCATCGAAGACGGGATCGATGAGACCGAAATCGACTACAAGAAAATCGGAGAGATCCTCATCGAACGAGGGGATCTCACCGATGAAGATATCGCGGGAGCCGTTCGGAAGCAGAAGCGGCTCGGGGAGATTCTGGTGGAATCCCAAGCGATCGATCCCGGAATCATCGAATCGGCACTGGCCGAACAGGCGCACGTCAGGCTGACACGGCAGAAGCGCCAGGAAGAGGCCGCAGCCTCGAGCATCCGGGTGCCTGCAGAAAAGCTCGATGTTCTGGTCGATCTTGTGGGAGAGCTTGTCACCGTCCAGGCCCGGCTCAGCCAGAAAGCCGCCGATGCATCGGATGGGGATCTGGTGAATATATCGGAGGTCGTCGAGCGCCTGACTGCGGAGCTTCGGGACAACACCCTGAGTATCCGGATGCTTCCCATCGGAAGCACCTTCAGCAAGCTGAGGCGCCTGGTCCGGGACCTTTCCCGAACGCTTGGGAAGGAAGTCGAGATGCAAACAGAAGGCGGGGAAACTGAGCTCGACAAGACCGTCATCGAGCAGTTGAACGATCCTCTGATGCATATCATCCGAAACAGCATCGATCACGGAATCGAATCCCCCGAAACAAGGCAGACGGCGGGAAAGCCGAGGCAGGGGATGATCTATCTTTCAGCCGAGCACTCCGGGGCCAACGTGCTCATCCGGATCACAGACGACGGTGCGGGGCTCAATGCCGAAGCGATCCGCAAGAAAGCGGCGGAAAAAGGGCTGATCGGCCTCGATGCCGAGTTGACCGAAAGAGAGATCCATTCCCTGATCTTTGCCCCCGGTTTTTCAACCGCGCAGACCGTATCCAACGTCTCGGGCCGCGGGGTCGGAATGGACGTGGTGAAAAGAAGCATCGAAGCCTTGCGAGGAACCGTCGAGGTGGAAAGCGCCCCCGAGGAAGGGACGACCATCACATTGAAGCTTCCGCTTACGCTTGCAATCATCGACGGACTTCTGGTCGAGATCGAAGGCGACAATTACGTGCTTCCGCTTTCCTCCGTCGAGGAGTGTGTGGAGCTGACCCGACAGGATGCCGCAAAGACTCACGGCAGGAACATCTTAAACATCCGGGGGGAGATCGTACCCTACGTTCCGCTTCGGGAAAGGTTTGCAATCCCCGGTGCCCCTCCGGATATCGAACAGGTCGTGATCAACCAGGTCAACGGCCAGCGAGTCGGAATCGTGGTGGATCGGGTCATCGGAGAACACCAGATCGTGATTAAAACCATGAGCCGGTTGTACAGGGGCGTAAAGGAGGTATCCGGCGCGACCATCCTGGGAGACGGAACGGTGGCATTGATTCTTGAGCTTTCGAGGCTTTTAGAAGTTGGGGAAAAAGAAAAGCAAAGCACATGATCCGGCATGAAAAAAAATTATGAAACAACTAAATACGAAATACTGAAGGAGTGAACCCATGAGGTGGAGAGACGTCAAGATCGGTCGTAAGCTGGCCGCCGGTTTCGGCAGCATGCTGGTTTTGGTCATCGTTGCGGGCGCGGTCGGATTTCACGGCATCCAAACCGTCGGCAAGGCCTTGTATATCGTGGGCGATGAAGAAGCGCCGCTGGTGGATATGGCAAACGAGATGAAGATTTCACTGATGATGGCAAGAAACGCCATGGAGGAATTCAAGAGCGCCACCGCCACGCTTCCCACCGATGACGAGGGCAGTCTTGGGCAGATCGAGAAAGAGTATTCCAAAACCCTTTCGGATTTTGACCGTTTTGCCCAAGCGATCCTGAAAGGTGCAAATCTTGAGGAAGGAACGATTATAAAAACCGACAATGAGAAGCTGGCAGCCCGGGTTCGACAGGCGGATGAGACTCACGACAGCAAGTTTCAGGCCGCTGCAAAGGACATGATGCGAAACGGCCGGGAGCTCTTGAAGAAAAAGGCTGAAGGCAACCGGGCGATGCAGGCAATGGAGAAGATTTACGACGAGGTCTATAAAGACGCTTCCATCGTCGAGGAGATGATCTCTTCGGAAATCCAGAAAAGGGCAGCGGATGCCGATATCGGGGAAGAGGCCATGGCGATTCTTAAAGAGGAGGTTCCGCTGTCGGATATGGCCAATGAGCTGAAGATCGCCATGGCGCAGACCAGGATAAAACTCGAGGAATTCATCCAGGGGCAGGATCTCAAAGGGCTTGAGGATGCGGAAAAGGAATACAGGAAATGGGTGGCGGATTTCGATGGGAAAGCGTCGGCGATCCTCAGCGGAGGCCGGATCGAGGGGAAAGCCATTGCCGCCACGGACAACAACACCGTCCGGGAGGCTGTCCAGGAACTGGAAAAAAACCACACGGACTTCCAGGAAAAGGCCGAGGTGCTGATGGCCTCCCACCGGGCAGCCGTCGAGCAGGCAAATCAGGCGGATGCGGCCATGAAAAGGCTCGATGAGTTCGGTGAAGAGGCGGCCGGGGTGCTGACCGGCATCGAGCAAATGGCAGGAGAAGAGATGGCCGGGGCGAAAAAAGAAGGAGCGCTCTCCAAAAGGAATGCCGTTTTCTGGCTTGGGGGCGTGGTGTGCGTCTCGATCCTTTTGGGTCTTTTTCTTGGGATCGCCATTACCCGGGGGATCGTCAAACCGGTTTCTCAAGGAGTTCTTCTCGCTCGGGCTATTGCCGAGGGAGATCTCGGCAAGGATATCGATGTGGTCCGGAAGGACGAAATCGGGGTTCTGGCCGAGTCCATGCGGCAGATGGTGAAAAACCTCAAAGGATTGGCTGAAGTGGCGGACCGGATCGCCGGGGGGGACCTGGATATAAAAGTCAAGCTTCTTTCGGAAAACGACATGCTTGGCAAATCCCTCGATGCCATGGTGGGAAAGCTCAGAGAGATCGTTACCGAAGTAAGGAATGCAGCGGAGAACGTGGCTTCCGGAAGCCAGCAGTTGAGCTCCAGCTCCGAAGAGATGTCCCAGGGGGCCACCGAGCAGGCCGCCGCCGCGGAAGAAGCCTCCTCGTCGATGGAGCAGATGGCTGCAAACATCAAGCAAAACGCCGATAATTCCATCCAGACCGAAAAGATCGCCATGAAATCCGCCGAAGACGCCGATGAAGGAGGCAAAGCGGTTACACAAACGGTCGCTGCGATGAAAGATATCGCCGATAAGATTTCGATTATCGAGGAGATTGCCCGCCAGACGGACCTTCTGGCGCTGAATGCCGCGATCGAGGCGGCCCGGGCCGGGGAGCACGGGAAGGGTTTTGCCGTGGTGGCCTCCGAGGTGAGAAAGCTAGCCGAGCGCAGCCAGACGGCAGCCGGCGAGATCAGCCGTCTTTCGGGCAGCAGTGTGGAGGTGGCGGAAAGAGCCGGAGAGATGTTGAGCAGGATGGTACCGGATATTCAAAAGACCGCCGAACTGGTCCAGGAAATCAGTGCAGCCAGCAACGAGCAGAATACCGGAGCGGAGCAGGTCAATAAGGCCATTCAGCAGTTGGATCAGGTGATCCAGCAGAATGCCTCGGCATCCGAGGAGATGGCATCGACTGCGGAGGAACTGTCCACCCAGGCCGAGCAGCTCCAGAGCACGATCGCTTTTTTCAAACTCGACAGCGCCGGAGAAAAGACGGCCTCGAGGAGAGCTCCGAAGGAGGCTCCCTCCTTTTCCTTGAAAACCAGAACCGCAGGTGTTTCCGATGCAAGAACAACTCTGCAAGCGAAATCCGCAAAGGAAGGAAACGGTAAATCGAAGATCAGGCGGGTAGAAGAAAATTCCCCTGCCGGCGGATTGCGGTTGAACCTCGATGAGGACAGTGCACCCGGAGACCGCATCGATTCCAGCTTCGAGCAATACTGATTCGGCGGAAACCTGGAAAAAGGCGGTCTCGCCAGAGTGGATTCTGAAAATGGGAATAAAATGTTGATCATGGATCCGTCCGTAGGACTTTCAGACGAACTGTTCGGGCGCTTGAGCATCTTGATCCGGAAGGAGCTCGGGATCAAGATGCCGGAATCGAAAAAGAACATGCTCCAGGCAAGGCTCCAGAAGCGGATCCGTAAGCTGAGCATCGGATCCTTTGCGGAGTACTGCAAGCTCGTCTTCAGTCCCGAGGGGAAAAAAGAAGAACTGCTGCATCTGTTGGATGTGGTCACGACCAATAAGACGGATTTTTTCAGGGAGCCGAAACACTATGAGATCCTGATCGAAAAAGTCCTCCCGGATCTCATTTCCCGTTACGGGGCGGGGATTCGTATGCCCCTTAAGCTCTGGAGCGCAGGATGCTCAACAGGGGCCGAGCCGTATACTCTTGCCATGGTGTTGAGCGACTTCGCAGGGAGGGTGAAAAGTTTCCGCTTTTCCATCCTGGCGAGTGATGTCTCCACCCGCGTGCTCGAAAAGGCAAAGGCCGCCATATACGAGGAACGGGATGCATCCCCAATCCCGATCGAGCAGAAGAAGCAGTACCTGTTGAGAAGCAAAGACCGGGATTGTCCCATGGTCAGGGTCATCCCGCAGCTTCGGAAGCTTGTACAGTTTCGCAGGATCAACTTCATGACGGAAGATTTCGGCATCCGGTCCCAACTGGACATCATCTTCTGCAGGAACGTAATCATCTACTTCGACCGTGCGACCCAGGAGGAAGTATTGAAAAAGATATGCCGGCACCTGCGGGCGGGAGGGTATCTTTTCATGGGTCATTCGGAGACACTTGCCGGAATGGCTCTGCCTCTACAGCAGACGCAGACGACGGTTTACAGGAAAACAGGATAGAAGACGGAGGGTATCCCTCTACGGAAGGAGGATCGTTTCAATGAAGCTCAAAGACATCAAGGTAGGCACCAAGTTGATTGCGGGATTTTTGGCCGTGGCATTTCTGGTCGCGGTGGTCGGTGCAATCGGATTGAACAATATCGAAAAGATCGCGTCTGCCGCAGATAAGATCCTTGACGAGGATGTTCCCGTTGCGGATGCGTCCATGGAGAGCATCATTTCACTGATAACCGGCAGGGATTTAACCGGTGAATTTTTGCTCAATAAGGATCCGAAAAAGCTCGATCGGTTGGAGAAGGAATTTCAAGACGCCTTGAACAACTTCGATAAAATGACCGCCGCCATCAAAGGCAGCGGTTCCGGTGAATTGGCGACCGCGATAGACGAAGGGGCAGGCAAAAAGGAGAGGTTCCGGAAAGAGGCGGAAGAATTGATGCGGTTTCACAGGGAAAGCGTTTCCAGGAAAGGCGAAGCGCGAAAGATCATGGAAAGCTTCGATGGCCATGCGGAGGAGATGAAGGACCTGTTGAAGGAATACGAGGAGAAACTGACGCAGGAGCAGAGCATCGACAAAAGAATAGATGCGGCGATGGAGGCCAAAGCAATCCTTTTCGAGCAGAAGGCGATTGCCGAAGAATACATGGCTGCGGAGACCCTGGATGGCGTTTCTGAACTGGCCAAAGCATTTGCAGCAAAGGAACCGGAGTTTCTGTCTTTCGAAAAGCTGCTGCCTGAAAATACGGTCGCTTCATACAGAAGATTCAATGCAACCGCAAAAGAGATGTTTGAAAGGCAGAATCAGGCATTGGGAGCCTGCACGGCGGCGGCCGAGCGCATGGTTTCACTCGATGCGGCCGGCAACGAGATGAAAGAACTGATGACAAGAGTTGAAGGGGCTGCGCAAAAAAACATGTCGGCCTCGATGGAGAATGCGGATGGGGCGGAGACTTTAGCCGTCAAGTACATGATTGTGGTGACCATACTCAGCTTTCTGATTGCCGGAGCCATGGGGTTTGGAATTGCACGCAGCATCACAAAACCCCTCAACAATGCAGTCGATATCACGAACAAATTGTCCGGAGGGGATTTGACCATAGATATCGAGATCGACCGAGCAGATGAAATCGGAGCGCTTTTGCGTTCGATGAAAAAAATGGTCGCAAATTTAAAAGAAATCGTTGCACAGGTGCAGTCTTCGTCGGCCAATGTCGCATCCGGCAGCCAGGAGCTGAGCGCAAGCTCCGAGGAGATGTCTCAAGGGGCCACCGAGCAGGCGGCATCGGCGGAAGAGGCGTCTTCCTCCATGGAGCAGATGGCGGCCAACATCAAACAGAATGCCGATAACGCCACGCAAACGGAAAAGATGGCCTTGAAGTCCGCAGAGGATGCCGAACAGGGCGGAAGGGCGGTTGTCGAGACGGTGACCGCCATGAAAGAGATTGCCGAGAAGATCTCGATCATCGAGGAAATCGCCCGCCAGACGGATCTGTTGGCTCTCAATGCAGCCATCGAGGCAGCCCGGGCAGGAGAGCACGGCAAAGGCTTTGCCGTTGTCGCTTCCGAGGTCAGGAAACTTGCGGAGCGGAGCCAGACGGCGGCAGGGGAGATCAGCAGGCTCTCCGGATCGAGCGTCGAAGTCGCCGAAAAGGCAGGAGAGATGCTTTCCAAAATCGTTCCGGATATTCAGAAGACAGCCGAGCTCGTGCAGGAGATCAGTGCGGCCAGCAACGAGCAGAACACAGGAGCCGATCAGGTCAACAAGGCGATCCAACAGCTCGATCAGGTCATCCAGCAGAACGCATCGGTATCTGAAGAGATGGCCTCGACTGCGGAAGAGCTTGCCGCCCAGGCGGAGCAGCTCGAACAGGCGGTGGCTTTTTTTAAAATCGGAGGCGGGGCGAAAAGGCATGGGTCGGATTCCGAATCGATAGGCAGGAACGGGAGCCCGGCGGAGAGAAGCAAAACGGGGGTTGCACGGGTTAAAAATAAAGGAAAAGTAAGATTGGGGAACAAAAGCGGCATGGATGCCCGCGAATCACCGGGCGGAATTTCACTGGAAATGGCAGAACCCGCCGATAGCAAAGACCCCAGGGATTCGGAATTTGAAAAGTATTGATCGCGTTTTCCAAGAATATTGGTGAAAAAATCGATCGGTTCGGGAAACTCCCGGAAAGGGAGCTTCTCCGGGATCAAAAACAAATGGAGAAAAAAATGACTGAACAAGCAATCAAGGAAGAGCAGGAGTATCTGACGTTTAAGCTCGGGGAGGAGATGTTTGCCCTGGACGTATCCCAGGTGCGCGAGGTGCTCGATATGACCAATATCACCAAGGTGCCGCGCTCCCCCGATTTCATGCGCGGGGTCATCAATGTCCGGGGCAGCGTGGTACCGGTGGTGGATATGCGGTTGAAGTTCGGCATGGCGCAGGCGGAAAAGACGGTTCATACGCGGATCGTGGTCATGGAGATCTCTTTGGAAAACGAAGAGGTGGTTTTGGGTGCGATGGCCGATTCGGTCCACGACGTGATGGAAATCGATCCGGCGCAGATCGAACCAGCGCCTAAAATCGGCGCCAAGTGGAGAACCGAGTTCATCAAGGGGATCGGAAAACAGGAGGACCAGTTCATCATCATCCTGGATGTCGATCGGGTGTTTTCCTCGGAAGAGCTCGCCATGGTGCAGGCAGTCGATTCGGAGAAATCCGATCCGGCACAAAAGGCTGCTGCTTAGATCGATTTCTAAAGGAATGATCGGCCGGTACCGACCCTGTCGGGAAGGGATAGCGTCGGCGCAGAAGAGCAAGGATTGCGACATCTCATATGGTGACCCCCCCGATGAATACGGCCGATCATGGAATGGTCGAGGTTTACCTGAAACCCGGTGAAGTATATTTGAGCTCCATGCCGGCCAAGGTGAGCACCGTCCTGGGCTCCTGCATCTCGGTTACCCTTTTTCATCGGGCAAGCGGGCTCGGCGGGATCTGCCATGCGGTGCTGCCGGAAGGTCGTGAAGCGAAATCCCGGGGGGGCGAACTCAGGTATGTCGATGGGGCGATCGGATATCTGCTTGAAGAGTTTCTAAAGGCCGGCATCCGTTTCGATCGGTTGGAGGCCAAGCTGTTCGGCGGGGCTGCCATGATGGTTTCCCGTCAACGGCACGATCTTTCCGTGGGCCGCCAGAATGTGGCCGTCGCACAACAGATTTTAAAAACCTCGGGAGTGGAGATTTCCGCAGCGGATGTCGGCGGAACGGAGGGAAGAAAGATTGT
This sequence comes from Desulfobacteraceae bacterium, assembly GCA_003599475.1. The sequence goes on along the minus strand of QZKK01000116.1, from coordinate 16,384 downwards.
CTTTCTTACGCATACCGGTGTTGTGTGGATGAAGCGGCTGAATAAGAGTGAGCTGAAGTCGATCTTTTCCGTCGACTGAAGCCGGTTCGGGGAATCTCCTGAGGGGACGGAGGGGCAGGGGCGTTATGGGCAAACCGATACGGGTTCTTATCGTGGACGATTCGGCGGTGGTTCGCCAAACACTCCAGCAGATCCTGAAATCCGATCCGCAGATCGAGATCACGGCCGTTGCCGCGGATCCCTTTGTGGCTGCGGAAAAAATTCGGCATCAGGTTCCGGACGTGATCACGCTCGATGTGGAGATGCCCCGCATGGACGGCATCACCTTCCTTCAGAAGATCATGAGCCAGCATCCGATTCCCGTGGTCATGTGTTCCAGTTTGACCGAAAAGGGGGCGGAGACGACCCTCAAGGCATTGGAATACGGTGCCGTCGAAATCATTCAGAAACCCCGGATGGGGACCCGGCAGTTTCTGGAGGAATCAAGAACCCGGATCTGCGATGCCGTAAAGGCGGCGGCTTCGGTTCCGGTCAAACGGGTCCGCCCGGCGCCGATCGTTCAGCCCAAGCTGACCGCCGATGCGGTGATCGCAAAACCGGTTGCTTCAAAGGCGATGATTCGCACCACCGAAAAGGTGGTCGTGGTCGGGGCCTCGACCGGAGGCACCGAGGCGCTTCGGGTGTTTCTGGAGAGGCTGCCATCGAATGCCCCAGGGATCGTGATCGTGCAGCATATGCCGGAGAAGTTTACCACCGCCTTTGCCCGGCGCCTGGACGGCATCTGCGAGATTTCGGTCAAAGAGGCCGAAGACGACGATACGGTGATTCCGGGCAGAGCCTTGATCGCACCGGGCAACAGGCATTGCCTCCTCAAGCGAAGCGGCGCCCGCTATTTCGTCGAAATCAAAGACGGCCCCCTGGTAAGCCGCCATCGGCCCTCGGTTGATGTGCTTTTCCGGTCGGCGGCCCGCTATGCGGGCGGGAATGCCGTCGGGGTGATTATGACCGGAATGGGGGACGACGGCGCCCAGGGGTTGCTGGAGATGAAACAGGCCGGGGCGTTTACCATCGCCCAGGACGAAACGACATCGATTGTCTTCGGAATGCCAAACGAAGCAATCAAGCGGGGGGCGGTGGATAAAACCCTGCCGTTGGATCGAATCTCCGGGGCGGTCCTGAATGCCTGCTGACAGGCGCTCCATTGGAAGTCGGTCTTTGGTCTCCAATCATGCCTCGCAGAGAGCCCGGCAATGGAAGAACCCGCCGAAGCAGCGTCGTTTCATTGCCTTCCCTGTTGAAACACCCGCACCGCTGTCCATCCGAAATGAAAAACCCCCTTGCCGATTTTTTCGGTTCACATTCAATACGCATTCGGGTAATATCCCCGTTTCGGCCGCTGCAGGGTAAACAATCGCCGATATCGGCGCATCCGGTGCAGGGGGCATTCCATGCAGCGGAGGCAGGTTGGGTGTGCACCGTTTTTTTCAGGGGGGAAATGAAAAGATACAACTCTTCAAGTGAAGTCAAATTAAAATCCATCCTCGAAGCTGTCGACGAATCCATTCTCCTGATCGACCGGAAAGGATGCGTGGAAGAGGCAAACAACAGGGTTGCAGAAAGACTGGGAGTCGATCGGGCGGAGCTGATCGGGAGATGTGTTTACGACTTCTTTTCTCCGGAAGTGGCGAAGGAGCGAAAGGCCGCTGCCGATAAAGCGCTCCGATCGGGAGCTGCCGTTGAAACGGAAGACGAACGCGAAGGTAGGATTTATCATACCATCTGGTATCCGGTCTTTGATGATGAAGGGAGGGTGATCCGCCTGGCTGTCTTTGCAAAGGATATCACCGGACGGAAGCAGGCGGAAAAGGCATTGCTTGAAAGTGAAGCACGCATGAAAGCCCTGCTCGATTCCGCTCAGGACATGATCTTTCTGAAGGACACGGAGTTACGGTACACCCACGTCAATGCCGCAACCGAGAGACGCCACCGCAGATCCGCCGAAGAAATCATCGGCTGCACCGCAACTGATCTTTTCCCGCCCGATCAGGCCATGGAGATTGAATCGATCGACCGAAAAGTGCTTCAAGGCAGAACCGAGCGTCTTGAGCTGGTCAGGAGCTTCGGCGGCTCGCTGCGGATCGTCGAGACGATCAAGACCCCTGTCTATGGTACGGACGGAACGATTGCCGGTCTTTGCGGAGTCTCCCGGGATAACACGGAGCGAAAACAGGTCGAAAAGGCGCTTCGGGAAAGCGAGAAAAGATTCAGAGACCTATACGACAACGCCCCCTTAGGGTACCTCGAATACGACCCGGAGGGATTTGTGAGGAGCGTCAATCGAACCGGCCTGGAGATGCTCGGCTATGCCGCCGATGAGATGATCGGTCACCCGATATGGATGTTTATCGTCGAAGGGGAACTCGCGCGTGCGCAGATTCTTTCCAAACTGGCCGGGAATCTCCCCCCGGGCCGAAACATCGAACGCATATACCGCAGAAAAGATGGTTCTACAATCCCGGTTCTCAATGAAGACCGGCTTATCCTCGATGAAACCGGCCGAATCAAGGGGATTCGATGTGCGGTACAGGATATTTCAGATCGGAAGCGGGCGGAAAATGAGATGGCCGATCTTCATGAGCAGCTCAGACATGCCCAGAAGCTGGAGGCGATCGGGACCCTGGCCGGCGGCATCGCCCATGATTTCAACAACATCCTGTTTCCGATCGTCGGTTTCACGGAGATGCTTCAGGAAGATCTCCCGAGGGAAAGCCCTCTGCATCTGAACGTGAGGGAGATTCTGAAAGCCACGGAACGCGCCAGGGATCTTGTCAAGCAGATCCTCACATTCAGCCGCCAGGCGGATCGTAAAATCCGGCCTTTGAGGATGCAGATCGTCTTGAATGAGGTTGTCAGGCTCATCCGGTCCACATTGCCCGCAAGCATCGAGATCCGGCAGGATATCGATCCGGAATGCGGCATGGTCATGGCCGATCCGACCCAAATCCATCAGATTGCGATGAATCTGGTCACAAACGCCTTCCATGCCATGGAGGAATCGGGCGGCATCCTGACCATCCGTCTTCAAGACGTCAATATCGATGATCCCAGGAATGGGTCCGATATCCGGCTGGAGAAAGGCGGATATGCGTGCCTGACCGTGGAAGATACCGGTGTCGGGATGGATTGCTCGGTCATCGAAAAAATTTTCGAACCCTATTTCACCACCAAAGAGAAAGAAAAAGGGACGGGACTGGGTCTTTCCATCGTTCACGGGATCGTCAAGAGCTACAAGGGTGAAATTTCGGTCAAGAGCCGTCTAGGAAAAGGGAGTGTCTTCGAGATCTACCTTCCGAGAATTTATCACGATCCTGAATCGGAGGAAGGAATCGAGCACAGGGGGCTGCCATCCGGCAATGAACGGGTCCTGCTGGTTGATGATGAAGAACCGATCGTACGCCTTGAAAAACAGATGCTCGATCGCCTCGGGTACCGTACGGAAATGAGAACGAGCGCAATCGAGGCGCTGGAGGCATTCAGGGCAAGACCCGGTAAGTACGATCTGGTGGTAACCGATATGACCATGCCGGGATTGACGGGAGATCGCCTGGCTGCGGAGATGATGAAGATCCGTCCGAAAATCCCGGTGATCATCTGCACCGGGTTCAGCGAAAAAATTTCTTCGAAAAAAGCCGAATCCATGGGTGTAAAGGGATTCCTGATGAAACCGGTGGTGAGACTGGAACTGGCGGAAACGGTTCGGAGGGTCTTGGATGAAAAATGAGAGGTTACTTTGGATCGCGCCTGTCGCAGTTCTTGAAGAAGCCTGAACAAACGGAGTCATCCCCTGCGAATGAAACGGTTAAAGACGGTCCGGTTCATTGTAATCGGCTCCGAATACGGTCTGACCGATGAAGATCCGAAGGTCTCGATCCGGCAACTCGGAATCATCGCCCGGCCAAACCACGCCCCGCTTGATGACGCGTCGTGGGTTGATGTTTTTTTCACGGTAGCAGGTCAGGCATACGGGTTTTTTTTCCTCTGCCCGGCCGGTGATGGTCTTCATGCGCCCGACCGGCTCACCCTTGAAGGATACTCCGCAGTAGTGAATGCATCCACAGTTTAACTCGATGAAAGCCATCCCGATGGCATCGGGATGGTCCATCACCATGGTATTGCATATTTCTCTTAATTTTTCTTTCCGATCGATTTTGTTCTTTTCCATCGTTCTCTACCTAAGTGCATGGAACAGAGTGCTTCATTCAGCCGGAAAATCGCCGGCAGGTTTTCGGGTATTCTAGGAATGTAATCTTTAAGCATCCTCCCGCAATGGTGAAAGAGGTTCTTTTTTTTGACTTTTCAGAGCGAATGACTGCCCGTCGATGGCCCTTGAAACAGCGAGAATCCCGTCGAGGTGATCGGTCTCATGCTGGAGCAGTTCGGACAGATCGCCTTCCAGAGCAACCCGGTTTTTTTTCCATTCCAAGTCCAGGTACTCGATGGTGCAGGCGCGATGCCGCCTGACTCTTACAAGCAAATCCGGAAAAGACATACAATCGTCCCAGAGGTTCATCATCTCGACACTCTTGTCGGTCAAGACGGGATTGATGAAAACCGTCTGCTGATCGATGTACATATAGACGAGGCGTCTCATGACACCGATTTGAGGGGCTGCAATGGCTCTTCCTGCCCCAAAACGGCTTCTGAAGTCAAGCAGCGTGTCATGAAGATCCGAAACGATGGAGCGCAGCTCGCTTATTTCGGAAGATTCGACCGGCCGGCACCTTTCGTACAGCTTGGGATTGCCAAGAAGCAGGATTTTTCTGACGGTCATCGATTCTGCTCCACAACGATGAAGTAGGTTCCTTTCATTCTATAATGCATTTCAGCAAACAGCAACCGTCCCGTTTATTATCAAACCTTTCCTTTATCCTTTATGGATGCTTTTGTCTATTCGAATCCTGCATATTCCTCGGCATTGTCTTCAGGGGCGAAACCGAGTTCCTTTCGGGCGTTTTCGATATCCCAGTATGCGCGGGCATTGTTTGAAATCCCGTAGTAGATCCCGAACTTGACGGAATCGGCATCGACGCTTCGCCACACCAACTGAACGACATCCCGGTGGCTGAGCCAGGTCGAGAGGATGCGGTCAGAGCTTCGACGCTTTACCGCCTCCACTCCCTGGCATGTGCCGATGCGCAGGCAGAAAATCGACATCCCGAATGCATCCGAATAGTACCTTGCCAGGGCTTCCCCGAACACCTTGCTGACCCCGTAATACCCATCCGGTCGAACCGGCATTTCCGGGCGGGTGTAGATGCCGTCGATTTCGTAGTAGCCGGTTGCGTGGTTGGAACTGGCGAATACGATCCGTTTGACGCCGGCCCGTCGAGCCGCTTCAAAGACGGTGTACGTCCCGACGATATTCGGTTCAAGCACCTCTTCGAAGGCGGCGTTTTCCCAAGGGTTTGCAGCCATATGGATCACTGCGTCCACCCCTTTCGAGATCGCCGTCATTTTTTCAAGATCCAATATGGACCCGATACAGACCTCCTCACCCGGTTCGGCCGGCAGAACCGTTTCATGATAGAGAAGCCGGAGACGGTAGCGGTCCTTCAAGCCTTCCTTCAGCACACGACCGATCCTTCCTCCGGCCCCTGTGATCAAGACCCGTTTGTTCATCGTGCACCCCTTTCTTTTCTGCAACCCCCATTACCCAACCGAGCTTTTCACATTCCTCATTCCGATGGTTGACCGGGAGCCCCTACGAGCAGCCTACGAGTTTTCAGGAAAGAATTCAATTCCGAAAAAAGTGTTCACTAACAAGTAGGATCGAATTGACATGCGCCGGCCGATTCAATACGCTTTCCCTCCGGAGACGGCATTCGTGCCGGGAACCGATTCATGGAGCGGAACGGAATGGAGAAAGGAGCGTTGAGCGATGGCGGTAGAAACGGTCGTATGCACTGCAATCGATAGTTTCGTCGGAAAGGTTCTCATTGCAGAAGATGAAAAGGGGCTCAGGGTCGTCCGATTTATGGAAGGGGACAAATCCTGCAAGCCTGATTCCGGATGGCGCTTCGACAAGCACCTGAAGAGCGAGGCTGTTCGGCAGCTTGTTTCATACTTCAAAGGCGAACTGCGAGAATTCGATCTCCCCCTTTCGTTGGACGGCACCCCTTTTCAAGAGACCGTATGGAAAGCGCTGTTGAAAATACCTTTCGGGGAAACGGTTTCATATGGGGAAATCGCAAGACGGATCGGCCGCCCGAGAGCGGTTCGGGCGGTCGGCGGGGCCAATGGGAAAAACAACATCCCGATTGTCGTCCCCTGCCACCGGATCATCGGCTGCAGCGGGCGCCTTACCGGATTCGGCAGCGGACTCCCGATCAAAGAGGCCCTCCTGGAACACGAATGGAAGGTCAGCAGAAAAACCGGGGCGAGAGCCTGGAAATAAAATGATTTATCGCTTCCACGCGTAGGGCAGTTCTTGAATCGCCCCCGGGGTCTTCATGGTCTTCAATGCGTTCAGTGCATCCAGGATGATGCGTCGCTGGCGCTCGACGTTGCCCGGTTCGCCCATCATGCTTCCCCGGGGAAACTTGACCAGAAGCGCGCGGGGCGGCTTGATTCGTTCCATCCGGTCGGCCATGTTTCCCATGGAGATGGTGGGAATTCCGGCTTCTTCGGCAATCCGCTGGATCAGACCCACGGTCTGATGGCATTTCGGTCAGACCGGGACCAGGAAAAGGACGTCCACTCCGGCCGCATGGACCCGTTGCATGACCTGCGGGATCGTTTGTGTCACCAGGGTAACGACATCGTTTACATAACTGAAGCTGTAATGCAGGTCTGCGACCCTGCCGACGATCCCCTCCTTTTCGAGTTCGAGGAATCTCTGGATGGGAAAGATGGTGTTCAGGTCCTGTTCCGCGAGGCTCGGATCGTAGTGTCCATGCGCGATGCCCACATTTTCGAGGCGGACCGTTTTTGGGATTTCCCGGAATGAAGGATCGCCGTGAATCGATCCGGTTTCAAAGGGCGCCTGGCTGCCTTTAAGATAAAGACCTCCGCTTGTGATCAATGCGAAAGTCTTATCGGAAGGTTCGCCGGTAAAAGGAGTCCAGGGAACCCCCTCAGAGACGATCAGAGGGTAGGCCTTAACGGCTTTCTCGACTTTTCCCGCCTGGAAATCCGCCAGATTCTCCTCCACCCATTTGTCGTAGACGGCTTTGAACTTTGCAAGATCGATCTGCATGGGTCCTCCCTTTCATACTGGAAATCGGCTTCGTCGCAGCAAATGTCTGAGCAAGATATAACACACTTGTTTTCAGGTTCAAAGCCGGATTCGAAACAAGATCTGTTGGAGAGTTTGTCGTCGAATCGCGTCAAACAGGAATTCGTTCGCTCGTTTTTGAAACAGGGGCAACAGCGGTCCTCGGATAGTATCTGCGGTACATGGCCTCCGTATCCGGGGTTTTCCAGATTCGCTGAAACATATAGGTCCCAAAGAGCCGGATGACTGTCATTGCGTGGGCAGCCCCTTTTTGTTTCCACCTGCGAGGCGATACCCGCGCCTCTCCGAAGAGAAAGGCTTGTCTCCCCATCCGGTGGAGACGGATGCCGAATTCGACATCTTCCATCAAGGGAATATCGGGAAAAAGATCCGCCTCGACGACCGGTCGCCTTCTGAAGAACTGCACCTGATCCCCGAAACCGATTCCGAGGCAGGCCATGCGGAAATCGTTGGCCGCCTCGATCAGCCGATAGCGGAAGCCTTTCGAATCGAAGACGCTTCCGACAGCCCCCCCGGCAAACATGGGCTGCCTTTTCATCAAGAGGAGGATATCCCCGACGATGCGGGCGCTTATCCGGACATCCGCGTGGACGACAAGAACGATGTCCCCATTGGAAAAACGGATTCCCGCATGAATCTGAGCGCCTCTCCCCTGCCTTTGACCGGATCCGAGCCGCAGGACAATCGCGCCCTGTGCGGTTGCCTCCTCCATGGTTCTGTCGGTCGACCCGCCGTCCACAACGATGACTTCTTTGACGGCCTTGTGCATTTTTGCAGCCTCGATGCAGGCGCCAATCCGTTGCGCTTCATCTACAGCCGGAATCACCACCGATACCGTTTCGGGATCCTCGCAATCGACGGGGGCTTTCTTCCGTTGCCGGGAAAGATACAGATCGTTTAAAAGCAAGATCCAGAAAGGCACCCAGAGCATCGAAGCTGCCCATAGGGGGGGAAGCGGTGCGGAAATACTGGCTGCAGGGCTCCACCCCAAGGCCAGCCCAAATGTCAGACCGAGCAGCATCCAGGATACAGACGGACGAAAGCACAAAAACGGTACAATCCAGGCCAGATTACCCAAATGGATATTTCTGGAAAACAGGAGGCATGCCCCCACTGCAAAGAAACACCCCGACACGGGGTCGGTTCCATGGCGCGGATTCTTGAGCGGATGAAAATAAAGGAATCCATACAGAAGTACGATTCCGAGCAGGATGCATGACACGGCCTCGGAAGTGAAGGGATCACCGGAAAACGTGTTCACCAGGGCATGAATCGAACCGGGGAGTCGGGTGCCTGACGCCGGAAATTGCCCCGTAATCTGATGGAGATCGAACAGGCGCAGGTGGATCAGCCAGAGGATACCGGCAGTCGGAACGAGGATCCAAGAACAACGCAGGTTCTCGCGGCGAAACAGGAACGGGACCGCCGCAGCGGCAACTGCATTGAAAACGATCGAAAGACCGGCAAGAAGGTACATCCGAGCCCATTGTCTGCGATCATAATAAAATATCGCACCCATCAGAAAAAAAGAAAACCCGGCATCCGGACACCCTCTTGCGGAATATGCAGAGAGGATGACGGGGCTCAAGGCATAAAGGATGCTCCATCGGAGCGGCAAAGCCCGGCGGTGGAGAAGGGCCAGGATCCATCCGAGTGTAGACAGATCGAAAAAGAGAGGGGTTAATACGGCAACAACCGGCTGGCCTGCGGCGATCGGATATTTTGCAGCCAGGAGGGCTCTGCAAAACAGCGCCGGAACGCCGATCAGCCAAGCGGTTTTTGCAGCGGAGCTTGTTTTTGGAAAAAGGAGCAGCAGAGCGACATGAGCCAACCAACCTGCAGCATAGAAAGAAAAAGAAGATCCGCCGCAGACCGCAATCATGCACAGCAGTGCCAGTGTCGCAGCGGGAATCATGAAGGAGAGCCGGGCAGCCCTACCCGATCCGTTTCAGGCAGGAGCATACAGACGAAAAGTTGGCGCGAGATGCCACAAGGAGATGGTCTTCTATCTTCTGGCCGTCCATGTATTCATTTAAAAAGAATCCGCCGCCGTCCATCTTCAGGATTTTACCGCCTGCAGCCTCGATGATGACGCGGGCAGCGGCCAACCCCTTATAAGATTCATTGGCGATAATGGCGGCATCGGCTCGACCCATCGCCACGTAGCAGATGTGTGCGGTCGTGCACCCCAAGTCCCGGATCTTGCCGGGGAAACTGGATAGATAATGCCGATTGAACCGGGAATAGGTGAAAAGCAGACTTTCGTCGTCCACATGGCTCAAATTTGAAGCATGGATCTGGCGGTCCCCCCGGTAAGCCGGCTGGTCCGCCCGGGCATGAAAAAAATCACCGGTTGCAGGCATATAGAAGGAGCCTAAAATCGGCCAGAAATTCTCCAGAAGTGCCAGAGACATTCCCCAGACCGGTATCCCCGTTTGAAAATTGTCGACTCCGTCGATGGCATCGTGAATCCATAGGTAGCGGCTCTCTGCATGGGTGTAGTCTTCATTTTGCCGCGGCTCGGCGAAGGATCGATGTTCCGGGTATTCCGATTTCAGGGCATCCTGAAAATACCGGACAAGGTGGAGTTCGGCAGCAGTTACCAGGTCTTCGTCGAATTTTACATCCGTCCTTCCACGTCCGTAATAGGATAAAGCCTCCGTTCCCAATTTTTTCAGCGTTTCGGCCGCAAATCGGCTCAGACTTTCGACATCCGAAAAGCGTTCGGATCCCATTTTTCCTCCTTGTGATGATCGAGCGTACGGCAAGGTCATGGCCGGTTCCGGGTCGTGATTCTGGAAATCTATCAGAATGAAAACAGATGGCAAGAAAATTATTCTTGACATGCCACTAAGTGGTAATTATTCTTGAATCAAGGACAATTGTCCTGTGAGGGTTTTCTAAAACTTCTCAACGAACCTTAAACCTCCTTCCAAGGGCAGTCATCGCAAGATGGCTGCCTATTTTTTTTCACAGAAAAGCCTTCAGCCTCTCCATATCGCGTGATCAAAATCCCTATGTGCGATCACTTCGATCCGCTTCGATTAAAAACTGCCGGAACCATGGAGGGTTGAATAAAATGACATAAGCAAGAAAGAATGCCGACAGGGGAATAAAAAAGATCATGGAATCGAGGATGAGGATGCCGGCTGAAAGAATGATCCGAGCGGTCATGCGCATACGATTCTCCCAAAAAAATCCCCCCGGAAGGGTCTCCATCCCTTCCGGGGGATTTTTTTGGCCATAGTGTCGAAATCAGGTCTGCTTATGGGGAGGTTCCACCATGGCCGTTTTGAGGCGTCTGTCTTCAAGGATCTCGACGCCTGTTGCGGCTGCCTTCCACCCGGCTCGTGGAAAAGACAGCAAGCGAAACTCTTGGAAAAGGCTTCTATCACAACATATGGGAGCATGTCAAGAAAAAAAATCAATATATAGTATTTTTTTTGCACATCCCTCTTGAACTTTGCATACCTTACTTCCCGATTCCTTTCAGTGGACGTTGGTTCCATCTTCCTGCAGGTTCATGCAAGCAAGAAGGAATACCCATTCCGTATGCCTCCGTTTCCGCTTGTCACGAAAGCATTCGAGTGGTATAGAATCCGGGCGTTTACGCCATGGGAATCTAAAATCGAGTTTGCCATGTGGCCCGAATCCATGCACCCCGCAGGATATCGCCGCCTGATTTCCGGCAGACCCGCCTTCATTTTGAATTGAATATTGCCGATCATATATGTGTTTGCAGTCTTTGTAGAGTGGCGGACCGGAAACTTTGCAATGAACATACAGACCTTCGCCCGGATTCATCTGATTGTCGCTGTTTTGTTCATTTCTGCGCCTGCAGACCTGCAGTGCGATATTTACAGGTACATCGATGAGCACGGCGTGATGCATTTTACCAATGTTCCCACTTCATCGAGATCAAAATACAGGCTCTTCATAAAAGAACGGAATCGTTCAGACCTGAAGCAGACGACCTCCGATCTTTATTCCGATCTGATTCGAAAAGCCTCCCGACAGACGGGTATTGCCGCTCCGCTGCTCAAAGCGCTGATCAAGGCGGAGTCCGATTTCGATCCTCGGGCGATATCCAAGAAAGGTGCCCTTGGATTGATGCAGATCATGCCTCAAAACCTGGAGGCTCTGGAAATTGTGGATCCTTTCGACCCTGGGCAGAACATCATGGGCGGGGCGCGTTATTTTAAAGACATGTTGAGCAGATTCGACGGGAGATTACCCCTGGCGATCGCCGCATACAATGCCGGGCCGGAAAAGGTGGCGCTTCACCAGGAAATCCCACCGATTCAGGAAACCGAGGATTTCGTCTCCCGGGTTCTGAAATACTATCAGCAATACCGTTAGCCCAACTTGGGTTAGCATGGATGCCGAAATTCCTCCGGTTGTGAAGAATCGTTCAAAAAGAGAGGTCCGAATCGATCGACGCACCTTCGTTTATGACGGCGGGTTTAGAGCGCCTGTTTGTGATCGTGATGCTTCCTCTCAGGGCCGCGTTTTTCTGAAAACGAACATCCCCCCGAATCGTCAGCGATCTGCAATCCTTCAAAGAGGGAACTCCTTCGGGAAATCTTTCATCGAAAAGGTCGATTTTTCCGTAATAGCGTTTATCCAGATCGGCCGTGAACGCATCCGTTGTGGCTTGCGGGTTCGGGACAAGTTCGTCTGTTTCCGTCAACAGATATCGATCGGACCGGATGGCCAGAAGGTCGTTGCATGTTTTGACCGGAAGCAGCCTTATTTTTGGAACCCTCACCGCCGTTGCGCCGGAAAACAAGAAAATGGCTGAGCCCATCGCCGTTTCGATCTGATACACGGGAGGAGACCCTTCATCTCGTGGGTCTATCGTCTTGGGATTGAGAATCATCGGCAGATGGATGATTTTGTCCTGTTCGATCAGATGCTTTAAAAAAACGAGATTGATCCAGATGTTGTTCGTGTTGAAGAAACGATGACGACGGATATCCTGGAAGGTGCGAAGATCGTTTTCGGGGCATTGTGCGATTTCTCGTAAGACCAGCCTGCCGTTTTTATGCCGTGCCAGATGCCCTCCCTTGATATCAGACGGGCCCCGCTCCGCAACTTCCATCATGAAGGGGAGGTTCTCTTTTGAGAAATATCCCAGCAGAGACTCATCCATGGTTCCACCGAGATTGTCGGAATTTGAAATAAAGGCATATCGGATGCCCTCATCGAGAAGCCGCTGAAGAGTGCCGGATGTAAAAAGCGCCGTGTAGACATCGCCGTGTCCGGGGGGATTCCACTCCATATCGGGGTTTTGAGGCCATTTCGCAGGGGAAAAATCGATGCGCAGGATTTTCGGGAATTTATTTTGGACGAAATGGGCGGGAGGATTTTGGAAGCCGGCCCGTGTGACCGCATCGATCGTATCCTGGTGGGTGTTGAAGCTGTTCATGAAACACAGCTCGACCCCTTTCCGCTGTGCCTGCCCAAGGGTAATCTCCAGAAACGATCTTCCGTGTTTGGCTTCGAGAAGGGACTTTGCACCGGTCAAGCCCATGCTGGTTCCGAGCCCGCCGTTGAGTACGATCATCACAGCGTTTTTCAGTGCCGAACGACCGGCTCTTTCATAAGCGGCGAGATCCTGCGAATCCCTGAGATCGTTTTTTTGGATCGGCTCGATATCGCCCTCAAAAAGAAACCCTTTTTCTCCGCTTACCACCTTTCGATAATAGTATTCGAATGTTTGGATGACAAGCGGCTCTATGCCCGCCTGCTCCATCTTCCGGATAAATTCCGTAAGCTTTACCGTGAGCTTTGAATGACCATCTGCAGGGCTCATGTGGAATGCCTCTCCGTATTCGGGGAAGGAATGCAGCTTAAGGATCAGGCCTCCACCGCCTCAACCCAGCCCATGGGATCTTTCATTTTCCCATACTGAATATCGGTAAGTGCCGTGTACAGTCGTTTGGCAACGGGACCGACTTTTCCGTCGCCGATGGAAAATATCTTTTCATTGTAGTTCAATTCCCCGACAGGGGAAATTACGGCTGCGGTTCCAGATCCAAAAATTTCTTTGAGCTTTCCGGAGCTTTGGGTTTCGATGACTTCATCGATGCTTATTTTGCGTTCCGTTGTTTTCATTTTCCAGCTCTTTGCAAGAGCGATGACGGAATCTCTTGTGATTCCCGGAAGAATGCTGCCGTTTAATTCCGGTGTGACCAACTCGTTTTCGATGACAAAGAAGATGTTCATGGAGCCGACTTCTTCGATGTATTTTCGATCGATTCCATCCAGCCACAGGACCTGTGTATAGCCTTTTTTGTGGGCATGTGCGCCTACGAGGAGGCTGGCGGCGTAGTTTGCGGGCGTTTTGGCTTCTCCCAATCCGCCTCGGACGGCTCTGACGTGATCGTTTGAAACCCAGATCTTAACCGGATTGAACCCCTGCGGGTAGTAGACTCCCACCGGCGAGAGAATAACGAAATACCGATAGGTGAACGATTCACGAACTCCCAGGAACGGATCGGTTGCAATGACGGTAGGCCGTATATAGAGTGAGGTCTCAAACAGGCTCGGCACCCAGCGCGATTCGATCTTCAGGAGCGACTTCAGCGCATCCAAGGCAAACGATTCGTCGATCTGCGGTATACAGAGGATGCGGCAGGATCGATTCAGGCGTTTGAAATTATCCCCCGGGCGAAACAGTTGAATGCTTCCGGATGACGTTCTGTAGGCTTTCAAACCCTCAAATACCGCCTGGCCGTAGTGGAGGACCGCGGTTGCGGGATCCACGGACAAAGGAGAATACGGCTCGATGCGCGGATTGTGCCAACCTTTATCCGGGTTGTAGTCCATGTTGAACATGTGATCCGTAAAAACGGTTCCGAAACCGAGCTTTGTATCTTCCGGCTTTGTCTTCAGTGTTTCTGCTTTTCGAATCTTGAGCTGCATATCAACCTCCTCCACCCGATCCTATGAAACCAGATTCAACCGCTCCGCGCCGCGGAAATGCCTCATCGTCGGTTCAAGTCCGCTTTTGAGGCCTTGTTTAAACGATATAACATGGTTACGCCATTAATCAAGACTTTAATTCCGGCCTCAACTTGACGGAAACCGATTCACTGTATATGAAAAGGAATTCGTCTTTTCTGTTCGTTCTTTGAAGTTGTCGATTCGAGGTATTCTTCTCTACCGCAGAAGGCCCGGTGGCGATCGAACGGGCAAGCCGTTTGGAAAGGAGCCGTTCAATGAGAATACCGAATCCGTCCCTCCGCAGCCTGCTCGGGATCTTTATCGCAGCTTTTCCTGCCGCCGTCTTTGCCGGCGGGTTTGCCATCAACGAACAGTCGGCAAAGGCACTCGGAATGGGCGGGGCCTTTGTCGCCCAGGCCGACGATCCTACCGCAGTTTTCTACAATCCGGCAGGAATCGTTCAGCTCGAGGAAATTCAGGTCTCGATCGGCAGCAGTCTCATCTTTCCGGAAGCCACCTTCCGGAGCGCCGCCGGTGATTCCGTCCTTGGAACATTTCCCGGAAACGCCACAGACACCGAAGATGCCGCCTTCTGGGTACCCAATCTGTTTTGCACCGCTCCCCTGAACGAGAAATTCCGTTTCGGACTGGGTCTTTTCTCAAATTTCGGACTCGGAACCGACTGGCCAGATGACTGGGAGGGCCGCTACCTGATTGGCGGAACCCAAGCCGATCTGACCACCTTTTCCGTCGCCCCTGTGCTGGCGTATCAGCCTTTCAGACGCTTCAGCCTGGCTTGCGGACCGGTCGCACAGTATCTGGATATCGTGTTGAAAAACAAAAAAAACCTGCTTCCGGTCAGCGCAACCGACGCGGATGTCAAGGTGCAAGGCAGCAACTGGGCCTGGGGCTATAATGTCTCCGGTCTTTTCTGGATCACCGAGGATCTCAGACTCGGCCTGTCTTACCGGAGTCGCATCGAGCATCGTATCACCGGAGGCGATTTCTTTCTGACGCGAATGCCGGCGTTCCTCGGGGGTGACCGAAGTTCGGGGGTGAGGTCCGACCTCGATCTTCCGTCCGTTCTCTATTCGGGGCTCGCTTTCACCTGGAAAAAATTCACAGTCGAGATCGATGCCCAATGGACCGAATGGAGCACCTTCGAAAAGCTTGAAATACGGCTCGACGACGGGTCCGTCATCTCGAAATGGAAGGGGTGGAAAAACGCCTGGACCTACCGGTTCGGGGCCCAGTATCGTATCGACGAACGGCTCGATTTACGAGCCGGTTTCGTTCTCGATGAAACTCCGATACCGGATGAAACCCTGGATGTGTTGATGCCTTCGGGCGACCGCCGGCTGCTTACGGCAGGGTTCGGAATGCATTGCAGGAGATGGACCCTGGATTTTGCGTATAATTATCTGATGGATGAAGCGAGAAATTACAACAACCCGTCCGGCGAATTCGATACCCTGGCCGCCTCTCCGGCAGGCAGGCTCATCGGGGATTTTGAAGATGTAAGTGCCCACATCTTCGCTTTGAACGTATCCCATGCGTTCTAGATGAGGGCAAACGTTCAGGGCCGGGGATCAGGGAAGAAAACCAGTCGAATCGGATTCTTTTCTTTCAATTCCGGAACATGGGTGCTAAAATGCGAACCTTCAGGCGGCGAAATCGACGCTTGAAATCGACCCGAAATCATAAAGATGTGAAAGGAAACCGACCATGGCCCAGGCCGGCAAGACAGCCGCGATCGTTCCGGAGCGGCTCGGCCCCAAAACGAGGTTTAAATTCAGATGTGATAAGGAGGTTCCCTGCTTTACCAAGTGCTGCAAGGGAACAGACATTCTTCTGACCCCCTATGATATCGTTCGTTTGAAGAAGCGGCTCGGCCTTTCTTCAGAAGAATTTTTAGCCCTCTACACGGATCCGAGACTGTTGGAGAAAACCGATCTGCCGGTGATCGTTTTGAAGAAAATGGAAGCTCAGGAAGAGGCGTGCCCCTTTGTCCGGGAAGATGGATGCATCATATACACGGACAGGCCGACCGCATGCCGGTACTATCCGCTTGGAGTCGCTTCGTTGAGCTACAGGGAAGA
This sequence comes from Desulfobacteraceae bacterium, assembly GCA_003599475.1. The sequence goes on along the minus strand of QZKK01000116.1, from coordinate 43 downwards.
CGTTGACGGAAAAGATTTTTTCTTTTTCGTTCACGAACCCCAC
>QZKK01000232.1 GCA_003599475.1 Desulfobacteraceae bacterium | reverse complement strand
CCTCGTGTACCGCAATATGAAGCTCGGGGATTTGGGGCCGCTTTTTCTGTCCACGGCCAAAACCACCGGCGTCGTCTTCCTGGTCATCGCCACCGCCAACATCTTCAACTGGTTGATGGCCGTCGAGAACATTCCAACGAAATTGGCATTGTTTTTTGCCGACAACATCGGAAACAAGTATCTCATGATATTTGTCATCAATGCCTTGCTCCTTTTTCTCGGAACGTTTATGGATGCCACCGCAGCGATGGTCATCACCGTTCCGATTCTGATGAAGATAACGGCTCCGTTCGGGATTCATCCGGTGATGCTGGGTACCATCGTCGTTTTGAATCTGATGATCGGGCTGCTGACGCCCCCTGTCGGTTTGTGCCTTTTCATTGCTGGCAATATCAGCGGAATCAGCCTGGAGCGGATTTCGAGGGCGGTTCTGCCGTTTCTGGCCGTTGAAATCGTTGTCTTGCTGTTGGTGAGTTACATCGAACCGATCGCTCTGTTTCTGCCGCGATTTTTCGGATACATATAAGCGCGGCCGTGCCGCTTTCGGCATTTGATCGAGAAAGTAACTTAACCTGTTTGGAATTAGTGCTGGAGAAGGTGATGGAACCCGGAAATGAACTTTTCAAGGAACTTTTCGACTTGACCGGTCGAGTCGCGGCGGTAACCGGTGCCACCAAGGGATTGGGTTTAAAGATGGCTGAAACGCTTTCTTTGGCCGGTGCTCAGGTTGCCGTATGCAGCCGTGATGATGCGGAAGCCCGGAAGATTTCAGAAGAGCTTTCCCGAAAAAGCGGTCGAAAGTGTTTGGGACTGGCTGCGGATGTATCCAGGAAAGCGGATATCGATCATTTTTTCGATCAAATTTCTGCGAACCTAGGGCCCGTTGACATCCTGATCGCTAACGCCGGAATTACCGTACGCAAAGAGTTTACCGACTTCAGCGAGGAGGAGTTCGATGAGACCATCAACATCAATCTAAAGGGCGCCTTCCAGTGCGCTCAAGCGGTGCTGCCCGGCATGAGGGGGCGGGGCTGGGGGCGCATCGTGTTCATAGGATCGATCATGTCCTTTATTTCTCTTCCCGGAAGATCGCTCTATTCCGCTTCCAAGGCTGCCATATTGGGGCTCACACGGGCTCTGGCCCTCGAGTGCGCAGGCGAAAGCATCTGCGTGAATGCCATCTGTCCGGGACCGTTTCTAACGCCCATCAATTTGCCGGTTGTTAACGATCCGGCCAGATACAGGGAGTTTTTGACCAAGATCCCGGTAGGTCGATTCGGCCAACCCGACGAGATCAGGGGCCTGACGCTTCTACTCTCCTCTCAGGCATGCAGCTTCATGACAGGCGCGGGCTTTCTGATCGATGGAGCCTGGACGGCGCAATAGTCCGGTTCATCTATTCTCAAACTTTGAGGTATTTATGAAAGCGGCAGTCTTGGTCGAACCCGGGCATTTGGTCGTCAAAGACGTTCCAATGCCCCAGCCAGGACCCGACGATGTCCTCATTCAGGTGACACTTGCCGGTATCTGTGGATCGGATGCCTCCTTTTTCCACGGCAAAATCGTGGCACCCCTTCCGGTTATTCCGGGCCATGAAGCCGTGGGTCGGATTGTCGAGTGCGGTGAAAATGTGACTCGGCTCAAGGTCGGTCAAAGAGTCACCATTCAACCGAACTTCAGCTGCCGCACCTGCCCGGTATGCCTGGCCGGCCACGAAAATATCTGCCCGTCCAAGATCCGTTTAGGGATCGATACAGACGGCGTCTTCGCCGAGTATGTAAAAGTCCCCGCCGCATACGTTTGGCCGATTCCCGAAACACTGGGAGACGAAACGGCCGTATTCGCGGAACCATCGGCAGTGGCCTGCCATTGCCTGAAGATCCTTACCCCGCGCGAAGGAAACCGGGTATTGATTTTTGGCGCCGGTGTGATCGGGCTGCTGACCCTGCAACTGGCGAAGCTGCACACGGCCGAGGTAACGGCATACGATATCAATCCCCAGCATCTGTCACTGGCGCAACGGGTCGGGGCTTCACATATCATCGCCTCACCGGAAGAGACTGGGCGGTTTCACGATCGATTCGATGTCATCTATGAGACCAGCGGTGCCGAGTCGGCCCTTTCCCAAACGATCGAGCTTGCGGCGCCGGCTGCAAAGATCGTTCTGTTGGGTTTACCAGCAAGGGCTTATCCGTTGTCGGCAACGATGATCGTGCGAAAAGAACTGCAAATCTCCGGTTCGATCATCTACACCAACGAATTCCCCGATGCGATCGATAACCTTCTAAGCGGTCGCATTCAAACCGAACCGCTCATCTCCGGAAGGGTGACTCTTTCAGAGCTCAATCGCTCCTTAAGCGATCTGTCTTCGCCTGATCGGGTAAAAATGCTGGTGAATGTGAGTCAAAACGAATAGATTGCATAAAAAATCTCATGAAGGAGGAATGCTTATGAAGCGCTACCCGTTTATCGCATTGTCGCTGGTATTGGTTTTTGGTGCGGCCTTCTGCATTCAGGCGGCCGATTTTCCCGACAAAGACCTGCAGGGGATCATCCAGTGGGGCGCAGGCGGCGCGACGGACAATGTCGCAAGGGCCGCGACGCCGCTCGTCGAACAGGCCCTGGGTAAAAAGATCGTTTTGATCAACAAGCCGGGGGGCACCGGGGCCATCGCCACCCAGTATGTCCACGGCCGGCCCTCAGACGGATACACGCTTCTCTACGGTGCTGAAAACCCCCAGGTCTACAGGATTCTTCAACTCTCGGATCTCGACTACAAAGACTTCTACCCGGTCAGCATACTGGGCCGGGGGGTCGGTGTGATCGTGGCCAACAACGACACGCCGTGGAAATCGTTCAAGGACCTGGTGGAAGATGCCAAAAAGCGGCCCGGCAAGATTAAAATGGGATCCACCGGACCCGGCGGGCTGCCTTACACCGTGGGGGCGATGGTTAAAAATATCACCGGTTTTGATGTGATTCCGGTCCCCTTTGACGGCGAAGGCCCCGGAGTTACGGCGCTGCAGGGCGGCCACGTCGATTTCATTCCGGCCGGTTTGACCGCGGTACGCGAGCACATCCGCGCGGGTCGGGTGCGCGCACTGTGCGTCGTGGCCGATGCGCCGGTGCCCGGAATCGAAAACATCCCACCGATAACCGCCGATTTCCCGGATTTCAAAAAGTACTTGCCCTGGGGTCCTTTTTACGGGGTGTGGATCAAGCGCGACGTTCCTGACGAAGCCAAGAAGAAGCTGACCGATGCCTTCCAGAAAGGGGCCTCGGATCCCAAGTTCGTCAATTTCTTGAAAGATTTCGGTGCTGTACACATGAACATCAGCGGAAACGAGGCGGATGCCTTCTTGAAAAAGTGGCAGTCGGTCACCAACTGGATGTACCAGTATGCCGGGGCTGCCAAGGTGTCGCCCGCTGAATTCAACATTCCCCAACCGTAGTCGACAGCCATGAAGGTCCCGGCCTGCGGCGGGGACCTTCTCAGCGTCCCGATATGAAAAACCAGAAAACACTGCAACACGGGGAACGCTTTTTTGCATGGGTTCTGCTGGCCTTGAGCCTTTTGGTGCTTTTGCTTTCCTACCGGATCTCGGGATTCAAATCGGTCAGCTCTCCGGGCGCCTTCCCCATGGCAGCGGCCGCGGTCATGGCGGCGGCCATGGTCTCGATCGTGATTGGAAATCGGAAGGTAAAAAAACCTACCAGCGAAGGGCTCAAGGAAGAGCTGCGCCTGGCTGCCCGTGACATCTTTTTCCCGACCTTCCTGATCTACACCGGGATCATCGTCGCTTACATGGTTTTGATCGAACCGTTGCAGTTCGTTCCCGGCTCGTTCGCGTTCCTGGCGGTTTCGATGGTTTACTTGAAAGGGAGCTCACCGCTCAAATCGGTGATCATCAGCGCGGGCACGATGGCATTGATCTACCTGATCTTTTCATACCTTTTTCGAGTGGTTCTGCCATGAGCCGGAGGAGGTGACGGTTTGAACGAGTCCGCCCTTTTCTATTTCTTGATGTCCTACACGGATCCGTACCTGCTGTTTCTGACGGGGGCCGGGACTTTTGCCGGCATCTATGTCGGGGCGATCCCCGGGCTTTCGGTCACCATGGCAGTCTCCATTCTGATTTCATTTACATTCTCATGGGAGGTCAACAATGCGCTGGCCTTGATGGTCGGCATTTACTGCGGCGGCGTCTACGGCGGGTCGCGTTCGGCGATCCTGCTCAATATCCCCGGGGCGCCGGCTGCAATCGCCACCGTTTTCGACGGCTTCCCGCTGGCCATGCGGGGCGAAGCCGGCCGGGCGATCGGGGTAAGCACCGTCGTTTCGGTGGTGGGAGGGCTTGCCGGCACCCTGGTGCTGGCGCTGGCTGCCCCCAAGGTCGCCGAGTTCGCTCTGAAGTTTGCCCCTCGCGACTATCTGCTGCTTGCGGTCATGGGCATCCTGCTGGTGGGGAGCCTGTCGGGCGAATCGATGGCCAAGGGGGTTTTTGCCGGCGCACTGGGGGTCACCTTCGGCATGGTCGGAATGGATCCCATGACCGCCGAAGGGAGATTTACCTTCGGCACGGTGGCCCTGCTTGGAGGCATTCATTATGTCATCGCCATGATCGGGCTGTTCGGTGTATCTGAAGCACTCTATCAGTTGAGAATGCTCGGGGTCACCCCGGTCAAACAGGATGTGAGTAAAATCATCCCCTCCTGGTCGGTGATTCTCAAATACCTGCCGCTATCGCTCCGGACATCGGCCATCGGGGTGATCATCGGCGCGCTGCCCGGAACCGGCGGGGATATCGCGGCACTGATGGCCTACGATCATGCCAAACGGACGGTGAAAAACCCGTCGCGGCCGTTCGGGAAAGGGGCCTACGAAGGCCTCATCGCTCCGGAGTCGGCCAACAACGCGGCCATCGGCGGCGCCTGCATCCCCATGCTGACGCTGGGTATTCCCGGGGATGCGGTGACGGCCGTGATCATCGGGGCGCTGTATATCCACGGCCTCAAGCCCGGCCCGATGCTGATGATCGAAACCCCGCACCTGTTCTGGTTTACCGTCGGAAACCTGGCTCTGGCCAATATATTCCTGCTGATTTTCGGCCTGACCGGCATCCGCATTTTTGCAAAGCTGGTGGAACTGCCCAGGGGAATTCTGATCCCTGTCATCATCGTGCTTTCGATGGTCGGTACTTACGCCATTCAAAACAACATCGTCGACGTCTACTGGATGCTGGGGTTCGGCATATTCGGCTACATTCTCAAGATGTACGGGTATCAGGTGGCGCCGATCATTCTTGGAGTGATTCTGGGTCCCCTGATGGACATGTCGTACCGGCGTTCGGTCATCACCGTAGGAAGCAGCCTTCCGGCCTTCTTCTGGGACCTCGTGTCAAACCCGCTGAGCTGCGTCCTGACTGCCGCCGTACTCCTGATGCTGCTCAACCAAACGCCGCTTTGGCCCCGGCTGATGAATTTTTTCCGTTCGAATCGAAAAGGAGAAGCTGCAAAATGACCTATGAATTCTCGCTCGCTCATCTTACGGTGCTGCAATCGTCCCCCCCCGAACTGGTGAAAATCGCCGCTGCAGCGGGGTACCGGTACGTCAGCTTGCGGTTGACCCCGGTCACCCCCACCGAGCCGGTTTATCCGCTGATGAAAGATCGCAGGCTCATGAAGGAGACCAAAAGGCTGCTGGCGGAAACGGGAGTCGGCGTTCTGGACCTCGAATTGGCACGCATGGACCCGAAAACGGAGCCCGAAACGTTTCTGCCGATCCTGGAAGCAGGCGCCGAACTGGGAGCCCGCTGCGTCATCGGGCAGCTCCCCGACGCCGACCGCGAGCGGGCGAACCAGCGCTTTGCCAGACTCTGTGACCTGGCCGCACCGCTTGGGCTCACCATCGATCTCGAGTTCCTGCCGTGGACAGATACCCGGGGGTTGCCGGAGGCCGTATCCGTGCTCGAGGCGGTCAAGCGCCCAAATGCCGGCGTGCTCGTGGATATCCTGCACTTCGCTCGATCGAACTCCAGCCTGGAGGAGCTGAAAAAACTGCCCCGCGAATGGTTCCACTTCGTTCATCTCTGTGATGCGCTGGAGCCGGCGCCCGAGAACAATGAGGGGCTTATCTACGTTGCACGCAGCGAACGGTATTTCCCCGGAGAAGGCGGTCTGAACCCCCGGGAGATTCTCGCCTGCATGCCGATCGTTCCTTACTCGCTGGAGATCCCCCACGATCGTCGCGTTAAGGAATGCGGCCCCGAAGAATATGCACGCCGCGCCATCCGGGCCGCGGAGAAATATCTGAAAGGCGGTTGTTGATCGCTTCTCCATGATTCCAGCAAGGGACGCCTTTCATCAAAACTTCTTTATATTTGCAGTCGATCGAGTTAAGACTTCCTAAGGTTACCTATTGACAATCCCAAATGATTAAAATATATAAATTACGAATAAAAGTAGGGAATTGGTATTATACATGTCAAATATAGAAACAGGCAGATTTTATTTCTGGTATTATTGGTGCCGGTCTGCCTGGGCTGCGCTCTGAGATAAGAACAACACAATAAGCGCTCCAAGCCGCAGGCAGAAAAAGGCCCGCGGCTTTTTTATTTTCAGACCGGCGCATTCGGATATTTTTAGGTACATGTGCTTATCCGATGACGATCCGATGATGACCCGGGCGAGTCCCGACAAACCCGACTGGAGATTTAAACAACCATGGCTAGGCCGAATGTCATTTTAACAGGATTCATGGCTACCGGCAAAACGACGGTGGGTAAGCTCCTTGCGGAACAACTGGGGTATGATTTTGTCGATACGGACCACCTGATCGAAGACCGCTGCGGACAGAGCGTGGCCGAAATTTTCCGTGAAAAGGGGGAAGCGGCCTTTCGCGAGATGGAAGCGGCCATGGCTCGGGAATTGGGCGACAGGGAAGGGCTTGTGATTTCTACCGGCGGTCGGTTGATGCTCGATCCGGCCAACGCAGCCGCGCTGAGCAGGCGGGGTCGGGTGTTTTGTCTTGTGGCGACTCCCGAAGAGATCCTGGAGCGTGCTTCAAAAGATACACAGGTTAAAAGACCGCTGCTTGAAGCATCGAATCCGATGGACCGTATCGTCGAGCTGCTCCACCAGCGCAAGGAAGCCTACGGTCGATTTTCGCAATTGGAAACCTCTGCCGCAAGCCCGGATGAAGTGACTCAAAAACTCATCTCCATCTTTCAGGTAAACCGGGATCTGCACCTGTCCATCGCCGCTCCGGATGTGCGCTACGATTTCATCGTCGGAGGCGGAATTCTGCCTTCTGTTGCCCAGCTGGCCGGAATCGGCGGTCCAACCGCCATTATAACAGACACTCAAGTCGGATCCTTGTACGGTCAGAGTTGCGGGAAAGTCGATATGATCGTCCAGGTGCTTCCCGGCGGGCAACATAAAATGTTGAATACCGTTCAGGCCATTTGCGAAGAACTGGTGGGAAAAGGGCTTGACCGCAGCGGAACCATAATCGCTCTTGGCGGCTCGGTGATCAGCGAGCTGGCCGGCTTTGTCGCCGCCATCTACATGCGTGGGGTCGACTGCGTACAATGTCCCACCAGCCTGTTGGCGATGGCGGACACCAGCATCGGGGGGAAGGTCAGCGTGAATCTGCCTCAAGGCGAAAATCTGGTCGGCGCTTTCAAAATGCCGAAGGCGGTGATTGCGGATGTGGCAACGCTGCAAACCCTTCCCCAGCGAGAGTTTGCAGCCGGAATGGCGGAAATTATCAAGCACAGCCTGATTGCCGATACGGACCTGCTCAAGAGGGTTGAAAACGGGAACTGGAAACGGGAAGAGGGAGCTCTCCAGCCTCCGCTTCCCGAACTGCAGACCTTAGTGGCACAAGCCATTCAGGTCAAAGTGCGGCTTATACAGGAAGATCCCTATGATCGGGGGATTCGCCAGACCTTAAACCTGGGACATACCTTCGGACATGCCATCGAGCTCATCAGCAGTCATCGGATCGGCCATGGAGAAGCGGTTGCCATGGGACTTGTCGCGGCTGCAAATCTTTCGGTCCGCTTGGGCTGCTGTTCGGCCGCTTTGCAGGAACGAATCGAGTCCGCACTGACTCATGTCGGATTGCCTCACCGCATTCCGGCAGATCTTGACATAGACCGGCTGTTCCATGCCATGGGCAGCGACAAGAAAAAGAAGGCAGGTCGCCTGCGGATTGTTCTGCTGCGCGACATCGGGGATGTTTTCGTTACAGATGACGTTCCGGATACCGCATTGCATGAAACCCTCAAGGCGTTGACGGTTGATCCGTCCGCTTAAAATCATTTCAGGTGGTTAGAGTCCTTAAGACCCTTAAGACCCTCATCTGTATTGACAATGCGGTGCCCTACCCCTATAGTAGGCAAAACTTATCGGCCGAAAGGAAAGGCATCTTATCATGGCAGAAAACATCCTGGAAATTGGTGACGGAAACTTCGAAACAGAGGTGCTGCAATCCGACAAGCCTGTGCTGGTGGATTTCTGGGCGCCCTGGTGCGGGCCGTGCAAAGCCATTGCGCCGGCTGTCGAGGAACTGGCGACGGCATTTGCAGATCGAGTAAAATTTTTTAAATGCAATGTGGACGAAAACCCCGTGACTCCGGGAAAGTATGGAATTCGCGCGATTCCGACTCTGATATTTTTCAAAGACGGAAAAGTGGCCGAAAAGATCACGGGGATGACGGCGAAATCCAAACTGGAAGAGAGTCTCAATAAAATTGCCTGAAATCCGGTTCCGTTCTGAATCGGATCGGCAACAACAGGTGGTGAAGCAGTCGTATGATGAAGCGGATTGCATGCATTTTTGCCGCGTCTTTTTTTCTGTTCACGGGATGCGCGTGGTTTCAGAGCAAGGAGGAGAGATCCGCCAACGAGCTCATCGCCGATGGAATGGAATCTTTCGAGGATGGAAAATACGAGAAGGCCATCGAGGCTTTCGAACAATTGAAAGATTGGTATCCTTTCAGCAAATACGCCATACTGGCGGAACTGAAGCTGGCCGATTCCCATTTCCATCAGGAGGCGTATGCGGAAGCGATCGTTGCTTACGAGGAGTTTGAAAGTCTCCATCCGCGGAACGAGGCCATCCCCTATGTGATCTATCAGATCGGGCAATGCTACTTCGAACAGGTGGACACCATCGATCGGGATCAGGCGAATACACGGAAGGCTTTGGATACGTTCAATCGGCTGATCAAGTCTTATCCCGACAATGAATTTTCCAAGAAAGCGCTGGCACACCGGACAGCCTGCCAGAAAAGCATGGCAGGGCACGATATGTACGTCGGGAGATTTTACCTCAAGAGCAAACGTTACAAGGCCGCCTTGCATCGCTTTCAATCAGTTCTGATGAACTATCCGGATGTCGGACTGCATCACCAGGCGCTTCTTTATATTGCGGACTGCCGGAAAACGATGGAACAAAGGGCGGCGGAGGGGAAGTTGGACGGTGATCCGGAAAAGAGATGGCTGCTGCAGAAGCTGAAGTTTTGGTAGCTGATGCTTTACTTCCAAAAGTAGCTGGTGTATAAACGTTAAGTTTGTAGATAGGAGTTTGCATTTTCTAAACTGGAAGGAGTCCGAACCATGTCGCGAATGTGTGAAATCTGCGGAAAACAACCGGTATCCGGTCACAATATCAGCCACGCCCACAACGTCACAAAGCGCCGATTCAATCCCAATCTTCAACGGGTTCGGGCGATTGAAAAGGGCAAAGTCAGAAAGATCGTCGTCTGTACCAGATGCATCAAGGCGGGCCGCGTCGTAAAAGCCCCCTGAATCGATCAGTTGACTCTCCGGACTTCCTGAACGTATTTGACTTTTTTGATCGTCGAAACGACCCTTTTCAGATGGGCCGTATCTTCTACGGCAATGGTGAAGAATCCGTCGACGATCTTATCGCTGTTGGTTTCCGTGGATGCATGAAGGATGTTCGCACCGTTTTTGCTGATCCCATCTGCGATGTCTGCCAACAGACCCACGCGGTCATAGGAACGGACCCGGATATGCACCGGGTAGGTTTCCGTGATCTCTTCGCTCCATTCCACATCGATCTGGCGGTCGGGGTTCATCTTGAGAGCGTTTACGCAAGTGGCCCTGTGGACGGTGATTCCGAACCCGCGGGTGATATAGCCGGTAATCGGATCCCCGGGGACCGGCTGGCAGCACTTGCCGAAACGGAGCAGCACATCGTCCACTCCCTTGACCACGACACCCTGATGCGGCTTTTTTTTCCGTACGCGCCCGATGATCTTGTTTAGAATCGATTCGTCGGGCGTTTGCGCATCCGTCTTCTGAGTAAAACGGCTGACGACCTGAAGCGGTGTGATTTTTCCGTACCCGATGCTTGCAACCAAATCATCGATGGTCTTGAATCCGAAGTCCTCGGCGGCCTTGAGCATCTCATCGGTCTTCATCAGGGTGGTGAAGTTGAGGCGGTGTTTTTGAAACGCCTTCTCGCACATCTCCCGACCCATCGCAAGGCTTTTATCCTTCTCCTGTGTCTTGATCCATTGCCGGATCTTGGAACGGGCCTTGCTCGTCTTTATGTAGTTGAGCCAGTCCTTGCTCGGCAGGCGGTTTTTCTGGGTGATGATGGAGACCACATCTCCGGTTTGAAGCTCATAATGCAGCGGCACCATCCGGCCGTTGACCTTGGCGCCCGAACACTGATTGCCGACTTCGGTATGGATCATATATGCAAAATCGACGGGAGTCGCACCCCTGGGAAGCGATTTGATCTCGCCGCGGGGAGTAAATACGTAAACATCGTCCGGAAAAAGATCGATGCGGAGATTTTCCATGAACTCGCTCGGATTGCGGAAGTTCTCCTGAGTCTCCACCAGGTTCTGGATCCACGCGAATGTCTGGGCCGCCCTCGCGTCCGGCTTCTTTCCTTCCTTGTAAACCCAGTGGGCCGCGATTCCTGAGTTTGCAACCCTGTCCATCTCCCGGGTTCGAATCTGAAGCTCGATTCTTTCATTATTCGGCCCGATGACGGTGGTGTGGAGGGACTGGTACATGTTCGGTTTCGGAAAACCGATATAGTCTTTGAACTTGTGGGCGATCGGCTTCCACAGCGAATGAACCAGCCCTAGCGCTTCATAGCATTGGGGAATGGTTTCCAGGATGATCCGGAAGGCGATGATATCGTAGACTTCCTCAAAGGCGAGGTTCTGGGTGGTCATCTTCTGATAGATGCTGAAATAGTTCTTATATCTCCCGTAGACTTCGCCCTGCAAACCGCTCTCCGCCAGTTTTTCGAGAATGAAGCCTTTCACCGATTCGATGTAGGTCTCGCGCTCTTTTTTGTCTTTGGCCACTAGATAGCGGATATTTTGAAAATCATCCGGCTGAAGGTACATAAAGGAGCTGTTTTCAAGTTCCGTCTTGATCCAGTAGATCCCCAGGCGGGCGGCAATCGGGGCATAGATGTCGAGGGTTTCCTGGGCGATGGAGATCTGTTTTTTTTCTTTATGGAACCGAAGCGTCCGCATGTTGTGGATCCGGTCCGCCAGCTTGATCAGAATCACTCGAATGTCGTCGGCCATGGCAAGGATCATCTTTCGGATGCTGTCTGCCTGGCGTTCCTGAGAATCCTTCAGCGGAAGCACGCTCAGCTTTGTCACACCGGATACGATATGATGGATTTCTTTCCCGAACAGCTCGCTGACCTCTTCGGGGGTCGCGTGCGTGTCTTCCACGACATCATGGAGAAGCCCTGCAGCCACGCTGACGGTGTCAAGCCTCATATCCGCCAGGATTCCCGCAACTTCCAAAGGATGCGAAAGGTAGGGCTCTCCCGACAGCCGCACCTGCCCGTCATGGACCCTGGCGGAATAGATATAGGCCCGCTCGATGACACCCACATCGGCCTGGGGGTCATACTCGACGACTTTGTCAAGGATATCGTTGATGCGGATCATAGTTCAGTAAATGACTAGTAGGCTTTTGCAAAAACGACTCGGGGGCTGTTCTGCCTGCCGCATGCGATACACCTGGCGTTTTCCCCGGCGGGCTCGAAGGGAATACACCGGATGGTCACCGAAAGGTCCTGTTTGATTTTTTCCTCACACTCGTTTGAGCCGCACCACGCAGATAACGCAAAGCCTCCATGGATTTCCGAGTTTACCGGATCCCTCGGAGTAAAAAAAGAATAGAATTCCTCCTTATTGTCGATCGGACGGGTGTTTTCCTCTCTGAACCGGAGCGCCTTCTGAAACAGGTTGTCCTGGATGTCATCGAGAATACGGCAGATCTCGGAAACAAACCGCTTCCTTTGAATCGAGGTTTTTTCCCTGGGGTCGCGGTCCCGACGTGCGACGAAGACCGAATCGGAGGCAATATCCCTGGGTCCGATTTCCACACGGACAGGGACCCCCTTCTTGATCCAGTCCCACGCTCTGCCTCCCGTATCGCGGCGATCGATCTCCACCTGGAGCCGCCGATAGCCGTAGGTCAGCTCAGAAAGCTCCTTTGCCAGGGAATCGGTATACTCCATAACAACAGCCCGCTCCGATTCTTTTCGTACAATCGGCATCAGAATCAGGTGAGCGGAGGCAATTTTGGGCGGGAGAACGATCCCGTCGTCGTCCCCATGCGTCATGATCACCCCTCCGATCAGTCGGGTCGATGAACCCCAGGAGGTTGTCCATGCATACTCTTCCCTCTCATCGGCGGTCTGAAACCGGATGCCGGAAGCTTTGGCAAAGTTTTGCCCCAGAAAGTGAGAGGTGCCTGCCTGAAGCGCCTTCCTGTCCTGCATCATGGCTTCGATGCACAGGGTGTCCACCGCGCCGGGGAACCTTTCGAGAGCGCTTTTACTCCCTTTGATGACGGGTATGGCCAGATATTGCTCCGCACACCGGGCGTATACCTCCAGCATCAAACGCGTCCGTTCGACGGCTTCCTCCTTGGTTGCGTGCACGGTATGACCCTCCTGCCACAGAAACTCGCTGGTCCGCAGGAATATCCGGGTCCGCATCTCCCAGCGAACCACATTGGCCCATTGGTTGATCAGCAGGGGAAGGTCGCGATAGCTGCTGACCCAGCGGGAGAACGAATCTCCGATGATGGTTTCCGAAGTGGGACGCACCACCAGCGGCTCCTGGAGGGCTCCGGCGGGAACGAGGCCGCCGTCGGCACCCTTTTCGAGCCGGTGGTGGGTGACGACCGCACATTCCTTGGCAAACCCCTCGACATGTTCGGCTTCCCGCTGGAGGAAGCTGAGCGGGATGAACAGCGGGAAGTAGGCATTCTTCACGCCGGTCTCCTTGAACATATCATCCATCACCCGCACGATATTTTCCCACAGCGCGTACCCCCAGGGTTTGATGACCATACAGCCTCTGACCGAAGACCGTTCAGCCAGATCGGAGACCCGAACCGCCTGCTGGTACCATTCCGGATAATCTTCGGCGCGCGTCGGAGAAATTGCCGTTTGAACCTTCTGTGTCATGGATTCCTCTTTCCCCCTTTCCTTCTTTCTGCCCTTTCCGGGTTCCTGCTGTTGTGTATGGTTATTGATTATTGAAGAGAAAGGTTCGTGACTAAACTTCTCACCTTCTTAACTTCTAAACTTCTTTCACTTCCGGCTTCCGCCTACTGCCCTCTGTTATCCGTCGTCTGTCATCTGTCGTCCGGCACTCCCCTTCTTCCCTTTCCGACTGCCGCCCGCTGACTTCTGATCTCCGACTTCCGACTCTGCTCACTCGCCTCCTGATCTCCGCCATCTCAACTTCTCATCTTCTCTCCCGCCCTCCGGCTCTACCCAGTCCTGAATCTCCTTCAGCAGCACCTCGACGAGTCTTTCCTGAGGGAATTTTCTGACGACTTTTCCCTTCTTGAACAGAATGCCGACTCCGTCTCCGCCGGCGATGCCGATATCGGCCTCCCGAGCTTCTCCGGGACCGTTTACCACACACCCCATGATCGCGATCTTGATCGGGTGCGGGATGGTCAGGACGGCCTTTTCCACCTGCTCCGCGATCCCGAAAAGATCGATGTTGCAGCGCCCGCAAGTCGGGCAGGAGATGATTTCCGGACCCTTCCGGCGAAGATTCAGCGCTTTGAGAATTTCATAGCCGACGCGCACTTCTTCGACGGGATCGCGGGTAAGAGACACCCTCAGCGTGTCGCCGATTCCCTCGGAAAGGAGCATTCCGATTCCCAGGGCCGACTTGACGATTCCTGCATACAGGCCGCCTGCCTCCGTAACCCCTACATGAAGCGGAAGATCGGTTTCCTTTGAAAGCCGGCGGTAGGCCGCGACAGTCCGCGGAACATCCGATGCCTTGATGGAGACCTTCAGGTTTTGAAAATCGAGGGATCGGAAGAATTCGATATGCCGCATCGCACTTTCGACCATGGCCTCGGCGCTGGCTTCTCCATGCTTTTTCAGGAGATCCTTTTCCAGGGAGCCGGAGTTAACCCCGATCCGGATGGAGACATTCATATCCCTGGCCGCGTCGATGACCGCCTTGATCTTTTTTACCCCGCCGATGTTACCCGGATTGATTCTCAAAGCGTCGGCACCCGCCCGGGCGGCTGCAATCGCCAGCCGGTAATCGAAATGGATATCGGCGATCAAGGGGATGGAAATCTGTTCCTTGATGGCCGGGAGGGCCGCCGCCGCCTCCGAATCCGGAACGGCAACCCGGATGATCTCACACCCGGCGTTTTCCAGCGTGTGGATCTGCCGGATGGTTGCGGCCGCATCCTGGGTAAAGGTATTGGTCATCGACTGGACGGCAACGGGCGCGCCGCCGCCGATCCGAACGTCTCCGACCATAATCGGGCGAGTTTTTCTGCGTTTCCGATTCATCGTGGTTCATCGATGGCAACCCTTGGGGAGCACCTGCGGGGAGGTCGAAATCGAAATTTACGGACCTGCAGGCGCCCTCCTCGGGCAAATATCTCTTTTATTTGAAGAAAGATATCCATAGAGTAGCAGACCGGATCTGTTTATTCAATATGAAACCCCATCCGGGCTCCATCCCGGCCCCGATCCCGGAGGTCAAAGAATGTCTTCCGTTCAAATCTTCAAAGGGGGAAGGATTGCTTGACTGTGTGTTGAAAAGGATCGGAAAATCAAGTATAAAATCATCCGATACGAAAGGAGAAGCGCCATGACAACCACTCTGGGAAAAGGTTTATCTGAAAAACATGCAGCCGGAGATCGCCCGGATGCCGCCATCGAAAGGGAGATCCGGCGGAGGACAAAAGACCTTCACCTCCCCTGTGCCGTCGCATTCAAAATCGCATCCGATCTGGACGCCTCCCCCGCAGCGGTCGGCAAAACGGCGGATTTGACCGGATACAGACTGGTAAAATGCCAGCTTGGATTGTTCGGATACGAGCCGGAAAAAAAGATCGTTAAGGCAAAGCCGTCGCAGCATCCGGATCTTGAAGCCGCGGTCAGGGAGGCCCTGATTCGGGATCGGCTCCCCTGCAAGGCCGCCTGGGAGATCGCCGCCCGTTTCGGCCTGTCGAAGATGTCTATCAGCGGTATCGTCGAAGGAATGGGAATCAAGATCAAGCCCTGCCAGTTGGGGGCGTTCTAAACGTTTGGAGTGAACGGCTCGCCACAGAGACACGAAGACACAAAGGGAAAACCCAAAATCGATTACCTTCTTTGTGCCTTGGTGGCAGATTTCTTCTTTACAGGAACCCGACGAAAGGATTGTATCGGCGCTGTTTCTCCCGGCCGATGGTCGTCTCCGGCCCGTGACCGCTGAGGACGCGGACCTCATCTCCCAGAGCAAACAGCTTGTTCCGAACGCTGGCGATCAGCGCTTCGTAGTCTCCCCCCGGAAAATCGGTTCTCCCGATGGACCCGGAAAAAAGGGTATCACCGACGAAAACGGCTTCGGCGGTGTGGAGAGATATTCCGCCGGGCGTATGCCCCGGCGTGTGGATGACGCCGAAGGTGATTTCTCCAAAAGAGATGGTATCCCCCTGATCCACCGTTCGATCCGGCGGGGGGGAGTTTTCCGCAGAAAAACCCCATGCAGCCGCACTGGCCGACAACCTGTCGAGCATCGGGACATCCCGGGCATGGATGATCAATTCTGCGCCGGTTGCCTCTTTCATCCTGCGGTTTCCCCCTACATGGTCGAAATGGCCGTGGGTGTTGATAATACAGGAAAGATTCAAACCAGACTCCGACAGGGAGCGCAGGATCCGGTCGGTTTCGTCCCCCGGATCGATGACCGCCGCCGAACCGGTTGCTTCACATCCCACGATGAAACAGTTGGCCATGATCGGGCCGACCGCAAGCGTTTTAATGATCAATGTTCCTCCTCTTCGCGCAGCGCCTTCGTCTCGTCTTCAGTCGGCTCTTTTTCAAACACAAATTCGCTTCCGGACTTCAGAATCCGACCCTGATCGATTCCGATTCGGATGCTGTCGAGGATTCCGTTAATAAAGGCCCCGGAGTCATCCGTACCGAACTTTTTTCCGATGTCGATGGCCTCATTGATGGATACCTTGGCCGGAATGTCTTCACAGCAGATCAGCTCGTAGACGGCGATCCGCATGACGTTCCGGTCGACACAGGGCATCCGGCTGATTTTCCAGTTGCTGGATTGGCTTTCGATGATCGAATCGATTCGGTCCCTGCAGATCATGACACCCTGAACAAGCTTCATGAAAAGAGGGAAAGATTTTTTCGGAATGGGGAAGCACCGGCAGTAAAGATCCAGCATCTCCCCGGGATCGCCCTCCCGGGTATCCATATAAAAGAGAGCCTGCATGGCGAGCTCTCGCGCTTTTCGACGGTTGCCCATGGTTGAAAGCCGACCTGTTTTATCGATGATCGATGGCCTCGATCAGATTGGCCATTTCAACCGCCGAGATGGCAGCCGACCAGCCTTTGTTTCCCGATTTTGTTCCGGCGCGTTCGATGGCCTGCTCGATGGTATCGGTGGTAAGAATCCCGAAAATGACAGGCACTCCGGACTCAAGGCCCGCAAGCGCCACCCCTTTGGTTACTTCCGCGCTCACATAGTCGAAATGAGGCGTGGATCCGCGGATCACCGCCCCCAGGCAGATGATTGCATGGGAGGAGGCCTTGGCGGCCATCTTTTTGGCGATCAGGGGAATTTCGAAGGCCCCCGGGACCTTGACGATCTCGATGTCGTCAGGGTTGGCGCCGCATCGGACAAGGGCGTCCATCGCTCCGGACAGCAGTTTTTCGGTGATGAAATCGTTGAATCGGCTGATGACGATCGAAAATTTTTTCCCCTCGGCAAGCAGCTTCCCTTCGACAACCTTCGGCATTTTCTCCTCCTCCTACGCCCTGGCTTCCATGTTGAGCAGGTGGCCCATCCGGATCTTTTTGCATTCGAGATAGCACCGGTTGAACTCGTTCGGCGGGATTTCGATCGGCACCTGCTCTACGATGCTGAGTCCATATCCTTGAAGGCCGACCATCTTCTTCGGATTGTTGGTGATGAGCCTCATCTTTCGTACGCCCAAGTCCACGAGAATCTGAGCGCCGATCCCGTAGTTTCTCAGGTCCGGCTTGAAGCCGAGCTCCTTGTTGGCGTCTACGGTATCCAGCCCCTGATCCTGGAGCGCATAGGCTTTCAGTTTATTGACGAGGCCGATGCCGCGACCCTCCTGCCGGATGTACAGCAGAACCCCTTTGCCTTCCTTTTCCATCATGATCATGGCCCGGTGGAGCTGCTCGCCGCAATCGCAGCGGAGCGAGCCGAAGATGTCTCCGGTCAGGCATTCGGAATGGACACGCACCAGAATCGGTTCGTCCGGGTCGATCTCCCCTTTGACCAGGGCGATGTGAAGCAGATCGTCTACGTCATTCTCATAGACGGCCGCTCGAAACGACCCGGCAATCGATGTGGGAATCACCGTTTCTGCCGATTTTCGAACAAAAGATTCCGTGCGCATCCGGTATTCGATCAGGTCCGCGATGGTGCAGATACCGATTCCGTGTTGTTCGCTGAATTTTTCCAGCGCAGGCATCCTTGCCATCGATCCGTCTTCATCCATGATTTCACAGATCACCGCCGCCGGCCTCTTTCCGGCAAGACGGGCAAGGTCCACCGAACCCTCGGTCTGCCCGGCCCTTACAATCACGCCGCCGCTTTTTGCCCGCAGCGGAAACACGTGACCCGGCCGAACCAGATCGATGGGCCGTGCATCGTCGCGAATCGCCGTAAGGATGGTGGTTGCCCGGTCGAATGCGGAGATCCCGGTGGTCACTCCGCATCTTGCCTCGATGGAGACCGTAAACCCGGTGCCGAATGGGGAGGTGTTCAGGTCCACCATCATTGGCAGATCGAGCGCTTCTATCTTTTCCTGGGTCAGCGAGAGACAGATGAGGCCTCTAGCGTATTTCGCCATGAAGTTGATCACTTCCGGTGTGACCGCCTCGGCTGCAACGGTAAGGTCGCCTTCATTTTCACGGTCTTTGTCGTCCACGAGGATGACCAATCGACCGGCTTTGATATCTTCGATCGCCTTTTCGATAGGAATCAGTCCCATAATATTTACCGATGCTCCAATTTCAATGTCCAATGTAAAATGTAGAATTTCCAATGATCAAGTCAGCGCCCCTCCGGGCGGGCTTGATGCTGGATGCTTGATACTCGATATCCCGCCTCGGCAGGGCTGTATCGTGTAAGTCGAATCGTTCCCCGCCGGTGGCGGGATTGATCCCATAGAATCAACTCCGGTTATCCAATATCCAGCATCAAGAATCCAGCATCTTTACAAAAATCCCGTTCTGCCCAGAAACTCCATGTCGATGCGCGAAGAGCGGCTCTCTCCGGGGTCTCCTTTGAGAAAGCGCTCGACGTATTTGCCGATCATATCGGTCTCGATATTTACGACGTTTCCGCGTCCTTTGAACTGAAGGGTCGTCATTTTCAAGGTGTGCGGAATGATGCTCACTTCAAAGCCGGTTTCCCAACGCTTGTTGACCGTAAGGCTGACTCCGTCTACGGCGACCGAACCCTTCGGGATCAGGTACCGGGCAACGGATGCATCGAGCTCGATCGCGAGGATGACGGCGTTGTCCAGAGGTTCTTTACGAAGGATCGTACCGATCCCGTCGATATGCCCCGTGACCATGTGCCCGCCGAGCCGGTCCGAAAACCGGAGCGCCCGCTCCAGATTAAGCCGGTCTCCGATCCCGGCCCTCCCGAAGGTGGTCTTTGCCAGGGTCTCGGGAGAGACGTCCGCTTCGAAACGGGGGCCGGAAATCGATACAGCCGTAAGACAGGCGCCGTTGACAGAGATGCTCTCCCCGACCTCCGAATCCTCTATCGAAAAGTCCGAAGCGATCGCCAACCGGCGTCCCTGTCCGACGGGACGGATTCCGGACAGGGTGCCGAGGCCTTCGATGATTCCTGTAAACATAAAGAAAAGCCTGAGATGCCCGAAATGAGCGAAAATGCCTGGAATGTATTAAAGTAATGCATTTTCGCTCATTTCCAAGAAATTTAATTGTTTTGGCGCCTTAAGTTCACTTGGGTCATTTCTTGATGTATCCTTCGATCAGCACATCGCTTCCGAACCGTTTGACCCGCAATTTTTTCAGCGGAATGCAATCGGCCATGGTCGCAGCACCCCTGCCCACCGAAATGGCGACCCCGTCGTTTCCACCGGATAGTTTCGGCGCATAGAAAAATAATACCTTATCGACGATTCCGGATGTCAATGCGGACGCGATGACCTTCCCGCCCCCTTCGATCAGGAGGCATGTAATTTCCATGGCGCCCAGCGCATTCATGAGCGGGATCAGGTCGATCTTACCTTCTTTTAGAGGGGATTGAAGGACCCTGATGCCTTTTTTTTCCATTCGGGCTCTTTTTTCCTCGGGTATGGAAGGCCCGGAAACGATGATACTACCAGAATCGGACCGCACCCGCAACACTTGCGCATCTTCGGCAATCGACAGATGCGTGTCCAGAACGATCCGGATGGGGTCGCAGCCCCCGCCCCCCTCGATGCGGGTGGTCAGCGCCGGGTTGTCGGCGCGGACCGTTCCGATTCCAACCAGGATCGCATCCGCAGCGTGCCGCTGCCTGTGGACATAGGCTCTCGACTCCGGCCCGCTCACCCATTCTGCATCTCCGGACCGGGTGGCCACCTGGCCGTCGAGGGTGGCGGCGCACTTCAAGATGACAAATGGGGTTCCTGTCTTTACATATTTGATATAGGCTTCGTTCAGCTTTTCCGCCGCCGCCCGGCAGACGCCGACGGATACGGCGATCCCCTTCTGCTTCAGGTATTGGAGCCCCCCGCCCTTGACATTGGGATTGGGGTCCTTCATCGCAGAAACGACGCTGCGGATGCCGGAGGCCAATATTTTTTCCGTACAGGGAGGCGTCCGTCCCGTGTGATTGCACGGTTCGAGGGTGACGTAAAGGGTCGCGCCCGCCGCTTCCGACCCGGCGCTTTCGATCGCCTCGACTTCGGCGTGCGCTTTGCCGGCAGCCCTGTGAAAGCCTTTTCCTACGATCCGGCCGTCTTTGACGACGAGGGCACCGACCATCGGATTGGGCGATGTGTACCCCCGGCCGTTTTCCGCCAGAGACAGGGCGATTTTCATGTAAGAGGAATGGTTCATCTGAAACTTTAGATGCCGCAAAGACACGGAGGCGGAAAGAAGACGAGAAGAAAAGAAGGCTGCTGTTTGTGGCTTGAGGCCTTTGTGGCTGAGCGGTCAGGAGCCTTCTTTGCTCAGGAGCGTTTTCAGCTCCGCCACAAAATCGTTTACATGTTTGAATTCCCGATAGACCGAAGCGAACCGGACATAGGCCACGTCGTCGATGTCGTGCAGCTTTTCCATAATCTTTTCACCGATGACATGAGAGGGGATCTCCTTCTCCTCGTCTTCTCTCAAGTCCCTCTCCAGTTCATCGATGAACTCTTCGATGACATTCATGCTGATGTTTCTTTTTTCACACGCCTTCTGCATCCCCGAACGCACCTTGTCGCGGTTGAAAACCTCCCGCCGGCCGTCTTTTTTGACGATCATGATCGGGATCTCTTCGATCTGTTCATAGGTGGTGAAGCGCCGGGTGCAGGACAGGCATTCGCGCCTGCGACGGATGACGCTCGCGTCCTTGCTGAGCCGGGAATCGATCACTTTGTTGTCGATCTCGCTGCAAAAAGGGCACTTCATGAGCCTTGCTCCTTGTACTGGATCAGCTCCACCCGGGCTTCAGCCAACATCTGTTCGGACAACGGGTCGGCGTATCCAGACCGGAAGATGATCCTTTCGATTCCGGCATTGATGATCATCTTGGCGCAGATGGAACAGGGAAGGTTCGTGCAATAGAGGGTCGAGCCCTTGATGGAAACACCGTGAAGCGCCGCCTGGACGATGGCATTCTGCTCGGCATGAATTCCCCGGCACAATTCGTGGCGCTCTCCGGAGGCGACCTTGAGTTGCTCCCTCAGACAGCCGGCCTGCAGGCAATGGGATACGTTGCTTGGAGCACCGTTATAGCCGGTGGTCAGGATCCGCCTTTCCTTGACGAGGATTGCGCCCACGGCACGCCGGAGACAGGTGGAACGGGTGGCGACCCGCTCGGTAATGTCCATGAAATAGGCATCCCATGAGGGCCGCTTTTCCAGATGGTTCATTTAGGAATCCACCTCCGATCAGATCAATGTCCAATGCAGAATGTCCAATTTCCAATGTCCAAGGAAGAAAGAGAATATCTAACTGTGGAAAGTCAAGCATCGAAGTGGTAAGGTGAACGGCTGATGATAATGTCGATCCTCTCGCACGATCGCATTAAGTGCACCGATCATTTCGACCCATATTTTACCCTTGGATGTTCCTTTCTTTGAATTCACTTGGACATTGGACATTCTACATTGGATATTCGACATTTACTGGTATTTTTTCAGCACCAACGCGGCATTCGTCCCGCCGAAGCCGAATGAATTGGTCATCGCAATCTCCAGATCCTGCTTCCGGGCATGATGGGGTACATAGTCCAGGTCGCACCTTTCGTCCGGATGATCGAGATTGATGGTGGGAGGAATGATGCCGTCTTTTATTGCCAATGCGGTAAAGACCGTTTCGATGCCGCCGGCCCCGCCCAAGAGGTGCCCCGTCATCGATTTGGTCGAGCTGATGGGAACGGAGTAGGCGTGCTCCTTGAAAACGCTTTTTACCGCCAGGGTTTCGTAGTAGTCGTTTAGCTGGGTCGAGGTGCCGTGCGCGTTGATGTAATCCACCTGGGCGGGGGTGACCCCGGCATCATCCAGTGCGGCCTGAATGCACCGGGCAGCGCCGTCGCCGTCCGGGCTCGGGGAGGTCATGTGGTAGCCGTCTCCGCTCATCCCGAATCCGATCATCTCGGCGTAAATCTTGGCACCCCGTTCGAGCGCTTTTTCCAGGTCCTCCAGGATCAGAATTCCGCTCCCTTCTCCGATGACGAAGCCGTCCCGATCCCGGTCAAACGGCCGGGAGGCTTTTTGGGGCTCGCTGTTCCGCGTCGAAAGCGCCTTCATGGCATTGAACCCGGCCACGGCGGACGCCGATACGACCGACTCCACGCCTCCCGTAATCATCGCATCCGCGCGACCGGTTTGGATCAGCTTGAATGCGTCTCCGACGGCATGCGCGCCCGCCGCGCACGCCGTCGCAAGCGAAGAATTGGGGCCTTTGGCCCCGAATTGGATCGAGATCATGCCGGCTGCCATGTTTCCGATGATCATGGGGATGAAAAACGGGGTCACCCGGCGCGGGCCTTTCATGAACAGGATCTGACAGGTCTCTTCCAGCATCGTCAGGTTCCCGAGGCCGCATCCGGTGATAACGCCGACCCTGTCGCAATTGGAAGCTTCGATCTTCAATCCGGAATCTTCGAGGGCCATACGGGTTGCCGCAACGGCATACGCGATGAAAAGGGAGGTCCGCTTGGCCTCTTTTCTGGGAAGATACTCCTCCGGTTTGAATCCTTTGACTTCGCCGGCGATTTTGGTCTCGAAATTGGAGGCATCGAATCGGGTGATTTCTCCGATTCCCGACTTGCCCGCGCAGACGGCAGGCCATGTCGTCTCAGCCCCGATGCCCAGCGGTGTGATCAGCCCAACCCCTGTCACGACGACCCTTCGTTTCAAACAATCCTCCTTTGGAACGGAAGATCCATCCCGATCTCCTGTTGCAGCAAGAAAAGGCTACATTTGCCGCTTGACGTACTCGAGTACATTCTTCACCGTTACCAGCTTTTCCGCATCTTCATCGGAAATTTCAACGTCGAATTCCTCTTCCATCGACATGATCAACTCGACCAGATCCAGGGAATCCGCACCCAGATCGTCCACAAAAGAAGCCTCCGGCACCACCTCGTTCAGATCGACACTCAGTTTTTCCGCAATGATCTTTTTGACTTTATCTTCGATCGACATACCTGCTTTCTCCTTTCATGCGATTCAAGACTCTGCAGCCCCGCAAGCGGCGGGATTTTTAGGAACTTACTTCATTATTCTTTTCAAAACTCCGCACCCGACAAGCGGAGCGGAGAACGTTAACGTTTGTTATAAGGGCAACCCCGCCGCTTGCGGCTGAACCCTGAACCCTGAACGCTGAACGCTTAGATATACATGCCGCCGCTGACATGGATCACCTGCCCGGTGATGTATGCCGCGCGTTCGGACGCCAGAAATTCGACCACTGCGGCCACGTCTTCCGGTTTTCCGGCCCGCCCCAGAGGCACCTGGCTCAGCATGGCCGTTTTGGCCTTCTCCGAAAGAGCTGCCGTCATATCCGTTTCGATGAAGCCGGGAGCGACCGCGTTGACGGTGATCCCCCGGGCGGCAAATTCCTTTGCCGTCGTCTTGGTAAGCCCGATGAGCCCCGCTTTGGAGGCTGCATAATTGGCCTGGCCCGCATTTCCGGTGACACCGACCACCGAGGCCATGTTGATGATCCGGCCGAAGCGGCGCTGCATCATCGGCCGGGCCGCAGCCCGGGTGCAGTAAAAAGCCCCCTTGAGGTTGATGTCGATGACTGCGTCCCAGTCCTTCTCCTTCATCCGGAGCAGAAGACCGTCCCGGGTGATCCCGGCGTTGTTTACGAGGACATCGATGCGTCCGGTCTCCTCGACAATCTTTTCAAAGAAACCCTCGACCTCGGCTTCGGAGGCCACGTTGACCGCCGCAGCAGAAGCGGTACCGCCCGCCTTGACGACCGCATCGACTGTCTCCTGCGCTTTTTTCGCCTCTTCTTCGAGATTGGGGCTGTAATAGTTCAGGTAGATATGGGTATCGCTTCCGGCCATGAAAAGACAGATCGTCCGGCCGATTCCTCTGGATCCCCCGGTGACCACCACCGTCCTCTTTGACGCTTCCGCCATCGACTACCTCCGTGGAAAAATAAAATCCGAAAACCGATCCATGTCGGTGATCAGATTGTCGTAGCTGTCCGCAAGGTCAGCGTGCGAGGTCCGGTTCAGAAATTCGGCGGCTGCCTCCGGGTTGAACACACCGCTTCCCTTTACGATTTTCAAGATGTTCTGATAAACGATCTCCGATACGGTGTTCGCGAAGATCCGCGAAGCCGTTTTTGTTCTTTCGGCTTTGCCGTCTCCGCTGTCTGCAAGGCGCGCGGCCTTCCGGGCGAGGCATGCCCCCACCTCGACATGCATCATCATGTCGGCCAGGGAAAACATCACGTGCTGCTTTCGGGTCAGCCGATTGTCGTGAACCAGGTCGACTGCCGCATTGAGGGTCCCTGCGGCAAGCGCATAATAACGGCAGCCGAGGTCGGGCAGGCGGGCGTCCAGTGCTTCCATTTCCGCCTGCAGGCCGCCGTAAAATCCGCCTTTTGTCTTCCGGCTGGCCTTCCAGCGGAACGTGCTGATGATGTTTTGCTGGATTTCGCTGGTCCCTTCGTAGATGCAGGTGATCCGAACATCGCGCTTGATCTTTTCCACCTCGTACTCGGCGATGTACCCGTAGCCGCCCAGAGCCTGGATGGCATCTTCGGCGGCCTTGTTTCCGGCTTCGGTTGCAAAGAGCTTGGCAATGGAGCCTTCCACCTCCAGATCCGTCTCCCCGGCATCGAACCGGGAGGCGATCTCTTCGATGTAGGCATCGGCGGCTTCCATGCGCACTGCGTTTGGAACGATCAGCTTGTGGGTATACCCCTGCTTCTCGCAAAGCGGGGAGCCGAACTGCACCCGCTCCCTGGCATAGGGAACGGCGATGTTAAGAGCCGCTTCCCCCGCACCCAGGCCCATTGCCGCCACCATCAGCCGTGTATAGCCGAAGACTGCGTTTGCCTGCTTGAGCCCTCTGCCGGCAACGCCCCCGATGAGGTTTTCCACGGGGACAAAGACATCGGAAAACGAAAGGGCCGAGGTATTGGAAGCGCGGATTCCGTGCTTTTCCTCGCCTTTGCCCTGATGAAAACCCTTGGCACCCTTCTCGACTACGAAAAAGGTCGGCCCTTCCGGGGCTCGGGCGAGCAGGGTGATGAAATCGGCATAGCCCCCGGTCGAGATGAACTGCTTGTTTCCGTTGACCTTGTAGCCGATGAGCGTTCCGGAATCATTGTGAACGGGGTCTGCCGTCGTCTGAAGCGCAGCCAGGTTGCTTCCGGCGTCCGGTTCGGTGACCGCATAGGCAACCAGCGTCTTTCCATCTGCGATGGCGCCGAGCCACTTTTCCTTCTGCTCTTCGGTTCCCGCAACCAGGAGGGGGTCGGCCCCGAGCTGGATGGCAAAAAATGCGGTGGCAACCCCCAGGCAGATCTTCGATATCTCACGGGTGACGGCGCAGCTATCCCTGGCGCCTCCGCCGATTCCGCCGTATGCTTCAGGAATAAACAGAAGCTGCAGCCCGATTTCGGGATCGAGCATTTTCCGAATCGCTTCTTCCGGAAATATCTCCTTCTTGTCCCATTCAAGGATGTTTTCTTTGGTCAGGAGCTTTTTTCGAAGCTGCCGGACAGTGTCGAGGACCAGTTTCCTCGACTCGGGGTCCAACCCCGCCAATCCGGCAGCACCCGTTTGATCGGACATTGCCATCGATTCCTTTTTCCCCTTTCGCTTATTCCTCTTCAGGTTCGATCACGGTTCGGCCCTTGTAGCTTCCACAGCTCGGACACACATGGTGGGGCTGCTTGGTTTCCCCGCATTGGGGGCATTTGGACACGCTCGGCGACGCCGTTTTTTTGTGCGTACGCCGGCTGTCTCTCCTCGCCTTCGATAGTTTGTGCTTTGGTAGTCCCATAAGTAATCCTTTAAGTTATTGAATTTATTGTTTATACGTGCACGAAATGACTTTTACCCGAAGTTTCTCCTGTAGTAATTGAATTGAACGGCAATGTCAAGCGTCTTTTCCGATTTTTTTTACCGCTTTTCTTATGCTTCTGTTTCGAGTATGATTACGGAGTTCGAATGGAGCCCCAAACCGTTCCTTTTATGAGATAAACTGATTGATTTTTATGAATAATTTATACTTGCGGAACAATGATCCCAGACCCCTGGAGGCACGGGCGCGCCTTGGGTCCGGACGGACTCCGGACTCGGCCGAGCGTTGCATGTTTCGGAGGGGATGCTTGATCCATGATTCCTATTACTTATACTAACTGCTACCGATCAGCAGACGATCCATCAAATATAAACCGGTTGAATATATCACTTTTAAATGTTCAATGAAATAGGGATTCAAAGAAATGGAAAATATTGTAACCCGATTTCCGCCGAGTCCGAGTGGATTTCTCCATGTGGGGGGTGCGCGCACGGCCCTGTTCAACTGGCTGTATGCCCGGCACACCGGCGGAACATTTGTTCTCCGCATCGAAGATACGGATGTGAAGCGCTCCACGCAGGAGTCGATCGATGCCATCCTGGAGGCGCTGGAATGGCTCGGAATCGATTGGGACCGGGGGCCCTATTTTCAGTCCCGGAGGCTTGAAATCTACCGGGAGTATGTGCAGAGGCTGGTCGATTCCGGTCATGCATACCATTGTATATGCAGTCCGGAGCAGTTGGAGGAGATGCGCAGGAGGGCCCAGGAGGCCGGCGGAAAACCCAAGTATGACGGAACCTGCCGCGAAATGGGGCTTACGCGCACGGAGGGCTCGGTCGTGCGCTTCAAAGCGCCGCTTGCCGGAACGACGGTGCTCGAAGACGTGATCAAGGGGAACATCGTCTTCCAGAATGCGGAGCTTGACGATTTCGTGATCGAGCGAAGCGACGGGATGCCGACTTACAATTTTGCGGTTGTCATAGACGATATCACCCTGGGGATCAACACGGTGATCCGGGGAGACGACCACGTCAACAACACCCCCAAGCAGATCCAGCTCTACCGGGCCCTCGATGCCCCGCTTCCGGTTTTCGGCCACGTCCCCATGGTGCTCGGAAACGACCGCTCGCGCCTGAGCAAGCGCCATGGGGCCATGTCGGTAACCGCCTACCGGGACATGGGGTATCTGCCCGACGCCATGATCAACTATCTGGTTCGCCTCGGGTGGTCCCACGGCGATCAGGAATTTTTCACCCGAAAAGAGCTGATCGAAAAATTCACTCTGCAAAACATCGGACGCTCCGCTGGAATCTTCGACGTGGAAAAGCTGCTGGCGCTCAATGCCGACCACATCAGGGCCAAGGATGCAAGGGCGCTTTCCGCTCACCTGCTGCCGTTTTTAAAAGAACGGGGGTGCGCGGCCGAACCGGGCGACTATCTGGACCGGGTGATCGGAACCCTCAACACCCGAAGCAAGACCCTGATCGAGATGGCGGACGGGGCGGTATTTTATTACCGGGACAAGGTCTCCTACGATGAGGCGGCCGCAGCCAAATTTCTCACCTCGGACACCCTCGAACCGCTCGAGCATCTGGCCCGTGAAATGGAAGAGCTCAGCTCTTTCGGAGAAAAAGATCTCGAGGGCGCCTTCAAACGGGTGATCGAGCCTTCCGGTCTTAAATTCGGAAAAATCGCGCAGCCGGTCCGGGTCGCGCTCACCGGAAAGACCGTAAGCCCCGGAATCTTCGAGATCATGGAGGTCCTGGGAAAGGAAAAGGTGCTGGCCCGCCTGAACCAGGCCGTCTCTTTCATCAAATCCAAACAGGTCGAAACAGGATAGTTGACTTTTTCCAAACCGTCCTTTAAAAATAAGGACATCATTCGTTGCGCGTTCAAGATCGGGAGCGGTTCGGTCGATGATAACCGTTGAACCCGAAACGTCGAACGCGGAACCCATTTTCTGGGAGATCGTCCAGCGGCAGGACTACGGACTCTGACTCCGTCAACCTAGGTTCGAATCCTAGTCTCCCAGCCATTTCGACGCGTTCAGGGGTACCCACAAAGGGTGGTACCCCTTTCACCTGCCTTGAGCCTGTCGAAAGGCCTGTCGAAAGGCCTGTATGCCTGCCTGGTTTTACATCCTAAGGCTTCAATCCGGTTCTCTATACGTTGGTGCAACAAGCAATTTAGAAAATCGCTACGCAGCGCATTGTGCCGGTTCTGCATCAAGAACGACCGCCTTAGATCCGCACAAGTCTGAAAGGGGGATGTTACGCTGGCAACCATATGGGAGGCCATCGCCGACTCCAGGTATCCGAAGGACCTGGGCTGTACCGTGACCGCCGAGCCTCATCGAAAGCTTACGATCAGGGGAATCGACAGCGTGATCGACGGCACCCTTCTGACCGTGGATAGCTCCCTCTATGAGCGCAGCTTAGCCGAAAACACCGAGCCGCTCCATTTATTCGATGTGCCGACCCCCCGGGTTGGAGAAACCACAAGTCCAACCGTACCGATCATGCTGGTATCTGCAGGCCTGGATGCTGCTTGCCGAGTTGCTGACGCCCTGCGGGTGGGCCGGGCAAACCTGACCATTGAGGCTGTCAAACGGCGCATCCAAAGCGAAATTGAGCAGCATTTCAAAAATCCGAAAGAAGGCGAAACTCCAATCCGCGCAAAGTCTATCCAGCGGACCCGGCATTGATCGGCGCCTTCGGCGCAAGCGGCCGCTCTAACATCGGACATGCCCTGAAACGGTGGTATCTATAGAATTGGAACGCCGGCGCGCGGAGGTCAGCTATGTGAAAACGCCTCAGGGGTTCGAGGTGGATTTTTTGGCTCGATATCTTTCCGGCGACCAGGACCTGATCCAGGTGTGCTCAGAAGCCGGCGCACCGAAAACCGCTGAACGCGAGCTGCGGGCGCTCGTGGAGGCGGGCCGTCAGTTTCCCAATGCACGCAAGCGCCTTCTAACCCTGACCCAGGACGGCCTGCCGCGTGAGGCGCCGTCCGGTGTGCTGACCCAGCCGGCCTATGTCTGGCTGTTGATGCCCCAGGAATCACGATAACGCAAAAGGAGCACGCACCCATGGCCATGACCAACCACGAACGTGTTGGACAGCTCATTGTGTTTGAAAAGCCTTGCCGAGTACGAGGCTTTGCTTGGCAATCCAAGTACTTACTATGAGCGTGTGTATTGCCGGAGTGCTATTACGACGTTTGACGGGATTTCCGTACGGTTCAGAAAGAGCCGATTTGATCACTGTTTCTATGAAAGTTCCCGACCAGACCTGAACATCTTCGAGTAATTTCGGCAAGCGGATCACCAAGTCGCCAAAACTCTATTTCCTCGAGATCAAAGCCACGGCCACTTCGACCGGCTCACTTCGATCAAGCAGTGCCGGGCGATTCCGTGGAATCTGGGGCATGCCGTCTGCCACCTATGGCGGACAATTCCTGCACACCGACATCCACGAAATGGCGGCGGCTTATTTATTCCACCTGGTGAAAAATCACCCTTTCCTGGACGGAAACAAGCGCACCGGCGCGGTGGCTGCGCTCGTCTTTCTTGGCCTGAATGGGTTCGATTTCGATGCTCCGGAAGATGAATTCGCCGAATTGGTGGAGGCCGTTTCCCGAAGCGATCTCGGCAAGGCAGATGCGGCATTGTTCTTTCGACGTTATACGCGCACGAATTGATCCTGCAAAAGATATCAAGCCGCCAATTCAAGCTGCGCTTCCACCACATCCCAGGGGACTTCCACCTTATCCTCCCGGGTCCGTTCGATCAGGCCGAGTTGCTCCAGGCGCCGCACATCCGTGTGGACGTTTTTGTAGTCTCGCCCCAATTCGTTTGCCAGCGCCCGGATGCTCAGAGGGCCATTCTTCCGCAGCGACTTAAGGAGGATCCAGCGCCCGGCGGTAAGCGTTTTTAGAAGAATTTCCAGGTTTTCAAAATGGAGCTTATGCTCAGCTTCGACCGCTTTTCCGCTTTCTGCGCGCTTCCACGCATCGATGAAATCATTTGCAGTCGAAGATGCATCTCCAATGCCCACTTTTATCTGTTTTTTCATCATCCTTTTCCTCGAGCTTTTTTAATGTCCGCTAAATCTCATTTCTGCCTGTACCATATTGTGGGATTTTTTCGATTGACAAACAAGTAGCCTTTTGCCATACACTGGCGCTCTAAAAGAAAGATCTTATCTGCACCCTGCACCTGGATCTGCCTCTGCACACCGGGAACCTGAATCATGACGAGCCGTGGCTGACCGAGCATGGGATTGTAGCCTCTGCCGGGTCCGGCATGCGCTGCATGAATCGGATCGGGCGGAAACAGCCGGAGCTTTGACGGATAATCAATTCCCCGACGATCGTTCGATGGAGGTCGACATGAAAATTCTTTTGACTGTAGTGAGCATCATCAGTTGGTCTGTAACTGCGGTTTACGCCGGGATGACAGGCGTCAAAGGCCCCAATGAATATCTTAGCGCTCTGCCGTCACCTCCATCTGCCGGATGCGTTGTGACTGCTGAAGAAATCGAGAGGTTTAAAGAGGAATTTTTCGCCACGAAGAAAGAGCTTGACGATGAGGTCGGCGGTCGCCGCAGAGCCATGAAGAAGTGGCTGGAAAGTAACAGTAAAAAGATGCAGGAAAATGCGGTGGATATGCCCGGTTTCCAAGGGAAAAGCCAGGCGGAAATGAAGAAAATGTCAAAAGCCGAGAAAAGGAAGATGGCCGAGAAGATGATGGAAGAAAAGTTCGGCGTCTCCATGCAGGAGCTTAAGGACCAGAAAAAGGCGCAAAAAGAAGGGAAGGTCGGGGCGAACGTCGATTGGGCCAAGGCAATGGCCGGCGAGCAGCAGGCCAACGACCTGATGAAATCGAAAGACGAAGTGAATGCCGGAAAACAAAAAATCACGGACAACATCGCGCTTGCCAGAGAACAGGCGGAATTGACAAAAAAAACGGTCGGGCTAAGGACCGCTATGCAGGAAAGGGTAACAGAGCTTGAAAAGGATGAGCAGGGATTATCGTTGAAAAGCCGGCTGGAAAAAGAGCAAAAGACTCTGGACAAAATGATGAATGAAGGAGCTCCCTGCGACAGACTCGATCAACAGGAGGAGAGAATAACGGGAGCTCGTGATAACTATTGCAGTTACATGGGGCCCAAGTTTTTGAAGGCTTTGAAAGCCTACCAGGCTTCCATCGAGACGTCGATTTCTCACCACCGCCGCCTGGACGAGGTAATGAGTGAGATGCAGCAGAACCAGGTCGGGGTTCCTCTCCCCCGCGAATCGGTCGGGCTTTCCGGCCTCGAAACGGTTCAGGATTATGCCCGGTATCTGGGCGAGGCGTATAAATATATGTCCAGAGATCCCTCCGCGCCCGCCGGTTCTCACTGTGACGGCGACGCCGGGACCATAACCCCATAACCCCAAAGGGTTCAGGCAATTGAAACCTGCAGCATTCGTCCTTTCGGCAGTTCTGATCGCAATGTCGCATATTGCACTGTGCGCGACAGCACTGCCCACCGATCCGGCTGCCATAAGGAAGGAGCTGCGCGTCCTCCGCAAGCAAACCTCCCGGAACGATCCGAATGTAAGATCCAGGATCGATCAGCTCATGAAACAACTGCAGAAGCTGCAGCAGGATCGGGATGCAGCAGAATCCCAGGCCCGGGGTGAAGCCCGGCCCGAAGCGGATGACGACAAGGCCGTGTTGACCCGGGAGAATATGTGGGATCAGACCCAGAAGCTTGCGGAAAAGGGGAAAGGAGCCGAGGTCGACCTGGCGGAGCCGGTTCGCGAGAAAATCATCAAAGTGTATGAAGAAGACCGCGATCCGAGCGTGAAAAACACGGACTTTTACCAGGCCCAGACGGTGCTGGTCATCGATTTTTCGCGTAAAGAAGCGCCGCTGCTGGTTGACCTGCTGGAGAAATTCACCGGCATCGAAACGCTGGTCCTGACCGGGGGGATGCATGGCGCGCCTGTTGACTTGCCGAGAGTTCTGGACAAGGCCAAGCATCTGCCGCTGACGGAGCTGCACATCTTCAACTTCAAGAATTACCTGTCTGCCGTGCCGGAAACGATCGGCGTTTTTGCCGGCCTGGAGAAGCTCACTCTTTTCAACAACAATCTAAACAAGATCCCTGCCTCAATCGCTACCATGCACAAGCTGAAAGTGCTGCACGTCGACATGAACCCCATGACGACCGTACTGCCGACACTCGGCAAACAGATCAACCTCAGGGAACTGGGCGTCGGTAAAACCGGGATAACTTCGATGGAGCAGGCACAGCTTGCGAAGCTGCTGCCGGAATGCAGGATTGTCACCCAATGAAAAGACCGATATTGCTGATCCTGTCGGCCCTGCTGCTGTCTGCCGGCCGGGTACATGCCTATACCCAGGCCTATGTGTATATTCATTCAGCAGTCGAAGGCGGTTCCGATGAAGGGGAGGTGTTGCAACAACTCCTCCTGGGGCGGCTTACCAGCTCGCTGGTTCGTCATTATACCTGTCTCCATGTCATGGACTCCGTCGGACTTAAAGACTCATTGAATTTTATCCGGCAGCAGCAGCTCTTGGGGACGGATGAAGCAAAAGTAGAAAACGAGCTTTCCAACATCCAGGGCATGATGGATATGAAATATCTGATCATCATAAAAATCACCGCCATGAAAGAGCTGAACTTTTATCAATTCAATATCATTGCCAAGAACAAGAAAAAAACCGGCTTCCCTTTTTATACCGAATCCGAGGTATTTCGGTCGTATGGGGCGGCTACGGCCGCAGTGGATAAAACAGCAGACCACCTCATCGAGGG
The DNA here is from genome assembly GCA_003599475.1 of Desulfobacteraceae bacterium. The sequence continues at coordinate 39,269 of QZKK01000232.1, read as the reverse complement.
CTTTACCAAGTATTTGTCTGATGAGCGTGAATATCGAGGTGGAGAGATCTGCCCTGTGAAGGGTCCGGTCACCGTAACGGTTGAAACGAAGCGCGACCAGAAACATGAGGAGGTCGCCTCTAAGTACTGTAATGGGGGTACCTGGCAATGGAAGAAAACCGATTATACGAAGGTATCCAGTAAGGAAACGTGGAAACTGGAACGTTATGGCATACCGGATGCCAAGGGAACCATGGAAGGGTCGTATGTTGAGGAATCGGGGATGGAAGAGTTTGACGCTTGCCATGAGTGCGCGTCTGGGAAAAAGGCCCAGTGGCGCTTCACCCGGGCCAGTAACGCGACGAAAACGGTATCCGGTCTGTCCGATAAAAGCGCTACGAGCGATTCCGATAACAAGGATGCTGCGGTTAGACTTCACTTTCAAGATGACGACACCTATACCATTACGGTGGCAGCAACTTCGGCAAAAGGAAAAATGTACAGCAATTTCAGTGAATCTGCCGAGGGCAGCTGCGATGTTGAACACAAGAAGCAAACGCTGCCGGGAACCTTCACCCGCCCCATGGAATATACCTTTGAAGGCTTTCGGGGCACCCCTTATGATACGCGGCTGAAAGAAACGAAACAGCTCCGGTTCTATGACAAGGATAAGGAGGAAGAGACCATCGTCACCATCGACTTCGATTTGTCCCGGCCGACCATCAATCAATAAAATGCATGCGAACAGGAGGAGAGATGAAAAAAAGATTACTGATCAGCACATTGTGTCTGCTTACCGGCGTCAGCGTCTGCCAGGCCGGGTGGCTGGACAAAACGCTGGAAGGGGTTGGCAAGCAGCTCGGCAACCGGGCGGTGAAAGATGCCGGCAACAGTGTCTATGATTCGGCCAAGGAGGGCGTCAAGGATGCCGTGAAAGGCGACAAGAGCGACCCCCAGAAAGAACCGGTCAATACGAATCAGCCGATGCAGAAGGAAGGCGACACGAAGGGTTCTGCCCGGAGTGAGTCGAGCGAAGCTTCTCCGGCAACCTCTGCCGATAACCTTACCATCGAAGAAGCCGAAAAGGTCCTGACCAAGTTTGACTTTATTCCCGGCGACAAAATGATCTTCTTCGATGATTTCAGCGACACCGATGTGGGGGAGTTCCCACGCAAATGGACCTTGGACGGGCCCAAGCAAGGCAGAAGCAATACGGTTGACGTGGTGGAATACCAGGGGAAGCGCTTTCTGCGCTCTGTTCCCGGGGATAAAGGCCAGCCTCCGGCAACCCAATACCTGCGACTGGATCAGAAGGGGGATTTTCCGGAAAAATTCACCATCGAATTCGACGCAGTGCTGGCACCGTTCAAGGAAGGATCGAGCTATCATAACATATACAGGGTGCTTTTCGTGCCTGCCGACAGGAAAGCCGATGTCTTCAATTGGAATGCGCCTTATTCGGTCAACATTTCGGGGAGGGAGAGCACCTCGGCCAATACCAAAACCAACGTGGGGTTGAGCGATGGCAAAGTCCATCACGTGGCAATCAGTGTCAACGGCACCTTTGCCAAAGCCTACATCGACAACCGGCGGGTCATCAACGACCCGGATGGGATCAAGCGGCCCATCAAACAGGTTGGCCTGCAGATGCTGATGCCCAACAACTACAAGTCCGACAAACTGCTCTTCGCCAATTTCCGCCTGGCCGACGGAGGCAAGGATATCAAGTCGGCTCTGGATACCGACGGCAAGATCATCACCCACGGCATCCTGTTCGATACCGGCAAGGCCGCCATCAAAGCCGAGTCGCTGCCGACCCTGAAAAGGATCCTGGGTCTTCTGAGCGAGGACCCCGAACTGAAATTTTCCATCGAGGGACATACCGACAACCAGGGGGGAAAGGGGATCAATCAGCCTCTTTCGGAGAAGCGGGCTGAAGCAGTCAAGACCTGGCTTGAAGGGAAAGGGATCGAGTCCAATCGCTTAAAAACCGCCGGCTTTGGCGACAGCAAGCCGCTTGACAGCAACAAGACACTTGAAGGGCGGGCCAACAACCGCCGGGTTGAGTTCGTCAAGTTCTGATCAGGGGTACTGTTCTCCAATATCATGAAAAGAGCCGCTCCCTCGTGGGGAGCGGTTCTTGCTGGCATTTCAGATGAAGTCATTTGCAGTCGCGGATGCATCGCCGATACCTGCAAGTCCCGGGGGATTCGATAGAATATTGGATATCTGCATTCCTCCGAAAGCAAACGGTGCGGAATCTTCAATTGATGGATTTCATGAGATAAGCGCTTTATCGAGCACCGCTTTCCGCTTCCGCCAGTCCGGCTGACAGCGGGTCAGAAGAGAATAAAACGCCTTTGAATGGTCATGGTATTTCAGGTGGCAAAGCTTATTCCTTGCGGGAGTGATCGCCGGTTATCGCATTCAGAAGCCTTTTGACTTCCATGGTGACTTCCGGGGTGACTTCCGGGGTGACTTCCTTTTAAGGCTTCGCCAAAACCGGATGAATGGGAAATTCAACCAGGAAAAAGGTTCGATCGCGTTTCCCACTCCTTAGGTATCCACCCCACCTTGGTTTTTTTATATCCCGGCCTATGTTCGTTCCGATCCGTCAAGCCTGCACCTTTAGCCCTTTAGCCGCTTCAGTCGTTTTTATTTCGTGTGTTTCGTGTCTTTCGTGGTTCCTTTTTCTTTTCCATTTTTTTTACTTCCTCAATGGCTTCGATAAAATGCTTCTCCACTAAGGACGGCGCTTCAAGCATCTGCTTGCGGTATTTTTCATATTCTGCATGAGCTTTTTCAATGGCCTCATCACGACTGATCCGGCCGGCATGGGTCAGGATGTCGCGCTCGCTGATCCTGAGGAAATCGTCCAGCTTGGCGATCCAGTCGCGCATATGCATGGGCTTCCGATTCAAGGCTTGCAGTTCGGCAAAGTCCAGATACATGGTTACGATCCGGTTCAAAGTGTCCAGCTCTTCATGGTTCAGATAGTTCTTGGCGATCTCGGCGTCTTCTCTTGAAGGCTTTGCCCCGATCCAGGAAGTCAGGCCCATATTCGGCCGGTTTGCGTCCGCCCTGCCGGCAATAATTTCCGCTGCCGTATGTCCGTGGGCCGCCCAGTGCATCTTGTTTTGCACCACCGCAAAAAACTCGCGCGACGGATCGGTCGCCGGGTCATAGTCGATGCTGGTGGCATATCAGCCGATCGTCATCCAGCGTAAAGCCTTTAATAATATACTCGCGCAGCCTCTGGGTGGCCCAGACGCGGAATTGGGTACCGCGGTGGGAACGGACTCGATAGCCCACAGCAATGATCATGTCTAGCTTATAATGCCTAAGATGTCTCGTATTCGGCGAGGGCCTTCCTGCCGAACTTTGTAAGTATTCCTTACAAGTTGCTGCAATTGCAATTCACCTTCGTGGTAAATATTTCTAACATGAAGGGCAACCGTTGAGGGGTTATTTGATACAAACCGCATTCTTTTCGTGTATTTCGTGTGTTTCGTGGTTCTGAAGCCAAGTTCCTAGAATGGGGACGGTTTCGTGTGTGTGAACGAACCTCCTGGAAAATCCAATATGACGCTTCCACTTTACAAAACATGCCGGGTATGCGATAAACGGAGCCGGTTAAATTGGGCCTGTTGAGCAAAATCCATGCAAAACAGGGGCTTTTACCCCTATTGTGCCTCTTAAATTTCCGAGACGTTTTGATTTATGCTCCGGGAAATTTCCATCCGCAACTTTGCCATCATCGACGATTTGAGAATCGAATTTTCAGACGGCCTCACGGTATTGACCGGTGAAACCGGAGCGGGCAAATCGATCGTCGTAAATGCCGTAAACCTGCTTCTCGGCGGCAGAGCAACCCCCCAACTGATCCGCGCCGGCGCTGATTCTGCGGAGCTCGAGGCGCTTTTCGATGTCACCCCCGGAAGCCGGACGGGGACCATGCTCGAGTCTTGCGGGTACGAAGCGAGTGAAGGACTCATCATCCGGAGAATCGTTTCTCCCGATCGAAGTCGTATCTACATCAACGGAAAGCTTGCGACCCTGCAGCTTCTGGCCCAGTTCACGGAGAACCTGGCCAGCATATCCGGGCAGCATGCCCATCAGGGGCTGCTCAAAGAGGAAAACCATCTGCTCATCCTCGATCGGTTCGGGGGATTGATGCCGCTTCGAAAAGAGGTTGCCCGATGCTGCCGGGAGATTCTGCCGCTGATTGAAAACCTTCGATGCCTGCAGGAGCAGCAGCAAAACCAGGAGACGCAGAGGGAGCTTTACCGCTTTCAAAAAAAAGAAATCGAAGATGCCGCTTTTTCTCCGCAAGAGGATGCCGAACTGGAACGGGAGCGGGCCCGTCTCAAGAATTCGGCTTACCTTTATCAGACTGTTCACGAAGCGGTCGAAACGCTCTACTCGGCTGAGGGGGCCGTCATCGAAAAGCTGACGGGGGCCGGGCGAGGTTTGGAAAAAGCGGCTGAAATCGATCCGGCATTGTCGAAACCCGCAGAGGCGCTGCAGAGCTCGGCTTATGAATTAGAGGAAATTGCGGGCTCCCTTCGTGCCTACCTGAACAGGCTTGAAATGAACGATCGACGGCTCGATGAGGTGGAAGCGCGGATCGACTTTCTAAACCGGTTGAAACGGAAATACGGAGGTTCGCTCGCAGCCGTGCGGTCGCACCTGAACGGGGTCATCGAATCGTTGTCCCGAATCGAAAGCCTGCCGGAACAGATTGCCGAAATCGAAAAAAGACTCGTGGAATGCCATGAGAGGCTTTCTCAAGCGGCCCTCCGGCTGTCGGAGGAACGCAGGCAGGCGGCGGTGCTTCTGTCTCAAAAGGTGGAAGAAGAGCTTGCCTCCCTCCGCATGGCCCAGACCCGGTTTCAGGTCTCCTTTGAACGCGTTGCTGCAGATTCCCGGACCCATCCTTTCCTGTGCACCGGCGGGGCCTGCCTCACGGAATCCGGCATCGACCGGGCCGTCTTTCTGATCGCACCGAATGTCGGGGAGCCACTGAAGCCCTTGAGCGGCATCGCTTCCGGCGGTGAATTGTCACGGGTGGTGCTGGCGCTCAAAGCCATATCGGCGGAGACCGATTCGGTTGAGACCGTGATCTTTGATGAGGTCGATGCCGGAATCGGCGGCAGTGTGGCGGATGTGGTGGGGAAAAAACTTTCCATGCTGTCGAAATATCATCAGGTCCTCTGTATCACCCATCTGCCCCAAATCGCGCGGTTCGGGGACCATCATTTTCAGATTTCAAAGCGCGTGCACCGGGGCCGGACCCTGACTGAAATCTATCTCCTGAAAAAGCCGGAACGGGCCGAAGAGCTTGCCCGGATGCTGGGGGGAGCAACGGTTACCGATGCCGCCCGTGCTCATGCACGCGAAATGCTTGAAGATTCTTGACAATCCGGCAATCGATGGGCATAATGGGGAACTTTTTCAAGAAAGCAGGGAGATGCCGATGCCGATATTTGAATTCAGATGTTTGAAATGCGAAAATCTGTTCGAGATCCTCGTTTTAAGCGGAGATGAAGAAGCCGAGATGAAATGCCCAGCCTGCCGCTCGGAGCAGTTCGAGCGCGTGATGAGCGCTTCCGGCTACTGTATGGGCGGAACCGGCAGCACCGGTTCCGATGCGCGTGTTCAAACCCGGAGCTGCTCCGGGGGGTCCTGCACCACCTATGATTTTCCCGGTCCTTCGAAGTAGCCATGCCTGCACTTCACCGCGGGGAAAAAGAGCAACTCCAGAAGCTTTTCCAGCAGGAACATATCGATCAGTTTGAAGATCGATACAACATTCTGGAGGTTTTTCTGCAGATCGAAGGCCACGTTACCGCCGCCGAGCTGAGCCGGAAACTCAAGGAAAGCCGCTTCGACTACGGGCCCGATTTCGTCAGAGACACCCTCAAGCTGATGTGCCGCTTCGGATTCGCCCAAAAAAACAGGTTCGATAACGGCCAGGTCCGGTATGAGCACCGGCATCTGGGCCAGCATCACGATCATCTGATCTGCATCAAGTGCAGAAAAATCCTTGAATTTACGGATGAAGCAATCGAGCAACTGCAGGTCCGGGTCGCATCCTCCCACGGGTTTCTGATGCTCCAGCACAAGATGGAGCTCTACGGGATCTGCGACGGCTGTCTCAACAGCCGCGTGGATATGATGCCGCTGACCATGGCAAAGCAGGGAGAGCGCCTGATCGTTTGCGATTTTACCGGTGGTACGACCTCGCGCATGCGGTTGATGACCATGGGACTTCGGATCGGAGACCAGGTCGAAGTCATCACCAACATGGGGGAGGGGCGCCTGGTGATCGCTTCGATGGGGAAGCGATTCGTGATGGGGCGGGGCCTGGCTGAAAAGGTCATGGTGAGGCTATCGATCTCATCCCCGGAACCCGCAGAGGAGGAAGAGTGATGCAGGCCCCCTTCGCTGCAATCGGCGGGGTTGAATACTTGCTGCCGGGAGATCGATCATGAATATTCCGCCGATCTATATCGAAACGTTCAAGAGCGGGCGGCTGGCCTCCAAGAGAAAAGCCGCGTACGAGACCCTGCGATTCTGTACCCTCTGCCCGAGGAAATGCGGTGTCGATCGACTCTCCGAAGCGACAGGGATTTGCAGAACGGGCCACAAGGCTCTGGTTTCAAGCTGCAACCCGCATTTCGGGGAAGAAGCGCCGCTGGTCGGCAGGCACGGCTCCGGGACGATTTTTTTCACCCACTGCAACCTGCGCTGCACGTTTTGTCAAAATTACGAGATCAGCCACGAGGGCTGCGGGGAAGAGGTCACCGGCGACGAGCTAGCGCAGGCGATGCTTGCCCTGCAGGAAGCCGGCTGTCACAACATCAATTTCGTAACGCCTTCCCATGTGGTTCCGCAGATCCTGTCGGCACTGGAAACCGCTGTTCCTTCGGGGCTCAACGTGCCGCTTGTTTACAACACGAGTCTTTACGACAGTGTGGATACGATCCGATTGCTGGAGGGGGTCTTCGATATCTACATGCCCGATTTTAAATTCTGGGACCCGGCCGTTGCGGAAAAAACCTGCAGGGCAAAAGATTATCCCGAAGTCGCCCGGAAAGCGCTCGAAGAGATGCACCGGCAAGTCGGCGATCTGATCATCGACGATTCCGGTATCGCGAGGCGCGGACTCCTCATCCGGCACCTGGTGCTTCCCAATGGTCTTGCCGGCACCCCGCAGGTCATGCGGTTCATTGCAGATCGAATTTCAACCGGAAGCTATGTAAACATCATGTCCCAGTACAGACCTTGTGGGAGGGCTTGGGAAATCCCAGAATTGTCTGCCGCGCCCGCCCGGAAAGAGTATGAAGCCGCGCTGCTCGCGGCAAAGGAAGCCGGCATCACCCGGCTGGATCGACCCCGACGGGCATTCGCCCTCCGGTAATGAGAATCGCAATCTTTAGCCACCAAGGCACTTAGACACGGAGGTTGTGCAATTTTAAGAGGCTTTCATCGATATCTTCTTCGTCCCTTCGTGTCTTTGTGGCCGAGGGTTAAAGGAAAATCGAAATGGAGACCGGCAAGGATGGGTAAAGGCCTTCTGATAACCTGGATCTGCGTGTTCTTTGCGGCAACGGCGTCTGCATCCGCTTCCTCCGAACGGTACGCGGTTTCCGCGCCGAAGGCAAACATCCGATCCGGGCCGGGAACCCAACATGAATGGCTCTGGCAAGTCCAACAGCACTATCCGATTTCTGTCACCGTAAAAAAGGGAAACTGGTATTTTTTTCGGGATTTCGAAGGAGACCAGGGGTGGATTCACACTTCCCTGATCGATAAGACCCCCACCGTTATCACCACAAAGGAAAAAAACAACATCCGCAAGGGCCCGGGCAGCCAGTTCGAGGTCGCCTTCTCCGTCGGGCCGGGGATTTCATTCAAGGTCATTAAAACCGAAGGAAGCTGGATCCATGTACAGCATGCGGATGGAGACGAAGGGTGGATACACAAGTCTCTGGTCTGGTAAGGTGCGCATCCCGTTGCGTTTTCTTTCGAACCGGGGTATACATGAACTTCTTTTGGAAGGGTGGGATATTCCATCCTTCCCATTTGCCAGTCAGATTGGAGGTTAGCAGAAGGAATGGTTAAGAAGCGGATCACACGGAAAGAGCTGCTCAAAGAGCCGGATGAATTCATGACCCTTACGGGCAAAATCATTCAATTTGCCAGAAAATACAGAAACCCGATCTTTTATGGGACAGCCGCCCTGATGGTGGCCGTCCTTGCGGTTTCAGGCATCCGGTACTACCGGGGTTGGAAGGAGGGTCAGGCATCCGCCGCGCTCCGGCAGGCGACGGCCCGATACGAGTCTTCAGGCGCAGAAAAAAAGGATCTTCCGGCGGTGAAGCAGGAGTTTCAGAAGGTTGTCGATAAGTATTCGAATTACCATGGGGGGAAGATGGCCCGCCTCCTCTATGCGAATCTTCTCTATGAGGCGGGTGAATACGATCCAGCCATCGAAAATTATCGGAAGGCCCTGGAAGACTTCAGCGAGTATCCTTCTCTCAAAACCCTCATCCGCAGCAGCATCGGATATGCGTACCAGGGAAAAAAGGATTTTCAAGCCGCAGCCGAGCAGTTCGAAGCGATGGTTTCCGATCCCGATGCTTATATGAAAGACGAAGCGCTTTTCAGCCTGGGAATTCTCTACGCGGAGCTCGGAAAACCGGAAAAGAGCCGTGAGGCGTTCCAGAAGATCCTGTCCGATTACCCGGACTCCTCCTATACGGAACTGGTCAAGGAGCGGCTGGCAGCCTGACACGATCATAAACCCGAAGCACGAATCCCGAAATCCGAAACAATATCGAAATGAACAAAATTCGAATGACCGAAATGAAAGCCGACGTGTAGAGCACCTGCCCGGAATTGTTTTGGTATTTGAATTTGGAGTTTTTGAATTTGTTTCGGATTTCGACCTGCCCGCCGCAGCCCGGCCAGAGGGTTTACATACAAGGGGCGTTTGCTTAATGCCTACCTTGTGTTCATGAGGACATTCCAAGCGCTATGGCAGGCGGGTATTCGGATTTCGAATTTTTCTTACTCCCTGCCTCCTACCTCCAGGCGGAATTTTTTGATTTTCTGATTCAGCCCGCTTTTGCCGATCCCGAGCAGCTCCGCTGCGTGCGACTGCACGTTGTTGGACTGCTGCAGCGCCCTTTCGATCAGCTTTTTTTCGATCGTGGCCAGGGTCTCGTACAAAGGGGCGTTGACCGGAATTTCTTCCAGCGAGAGGAAACTGTTGACGTTGTCCACGAAATTTTTCGGCAAATCCGAAGCGGTGATGGTTTCTCCCGGACACAGGATCATCGCGCGTTCGATGACATTTTCCAGTTCCCGCACATTGCCGGGCCAGCTATATCGATGAATCAGCCGTTCGGCTTCCGGATCGATGCCTGTAATCGGCCGGTCCGAGGCGCGCTCCTTCGCGTATTTTTTCATGAAATGGTGTACCAGCATCCGGATGTCTTCCGTTCGTTTTCGAAGCGGCGGAAGCTGGATTTGCACCACATTCAGCCGGAAATACAAGTCGTCCCGGAATCGCCCCCGTTCGACCTCTTCCTTGAGGTCTCTGTTGGTGGCGGCGATCAATCGGATATCGACCTTGATGGGCCGGGTGCCCCCGACCCGTTCGAACATTTTTTCCTGGAGCACTCGGAGCAGTTTCACCTGGAGGCTCATGGAAAGCTCGCCGATTTCATCTAGAAACAGCGTGCCGCCGTCGGCCAATTCGAAACGGCCTTTTTTCATGGAGATGGCGCCGGTAAAGGCCCCCTTCTCATGGCCGAACAGCTCGCTTTCCAGAAGCGTATCGGCCAATGCCGAGCAGTTGACGGCGATGAAAGGCTTGTCGCTTCTCGGACTGTTGAAGTGGATCGATTTGGCCACAAGCTCTTTTCCGGTCCCGCTTTCCCCTTCGATCAGGACCGTTGCGGTCGCCGGAGCCACTTTGACGACCTTGTCGAAGACCTCGTGCATGGCCTTGCTTTTCCCGATGATGTTTCCGAATCTGTAAATGGATTCAACCGCCGTTCGCAGCCGACGGTTTTCTTTGACCACCTGATACATCGCACAGGCCTTGCCGACGTAGAGAATGAGGCTTTCATTGTCGAACGGTTTCAGGATGTAGTTGTAGGCTCCCTTCTGCATCGCCTCTACGGCCCTTTCCACCGTGCCGTGGGCGGTCATCATGATGACCGGAAGTTCCGGGTTCCGTCTTTTCACCTCTTCCAGCAGAAGCATTCCGTCCATTCCCGGCATTTTCATGTCGGTGACGATCAGATCGACATCCGAATTCTGAAGTACTCTCAGTGCTTCCGGACCGCTGTTTGCCGTAAGCGTCTCATACCCCTCCTCCTGCAGAACCGCTGCAATGATCGGCGGGTAATTTTTTTCATCGTCTACGATCAGAACCGTTTCCATTATTTGACCCCCTGGGTGACCGGCAGATGCACATTGACGCGGGCGCCCCCGGTCGATCGATTTTCGATCCGGATGGTTCCCCTGTGGGAATCGATGATGTTTTTCACGATCCCAAGCCCCAAGCCTGTCCCCTTTTCCTTGGTTGTAAAAAAAGGCTCCCAGATTTTTTCCAGAAGGTCATCCGGAATTCCTTCCCCCTCGTCTTCAAACGTGATGCAAACCTGCTTCCCGTCGGAGGCCGCCTCCACCCGAATCGTCCCGCCGGTCGGCATGGCCTGCATGGAGTTGATCAGAAGATTGAGGAAGGCCTGGTAGAGCATCGTCGTATCCGCCATGATTTCAGGCAGGTTCTGCTCGTAATGGGCCTTGATGCGATACCCCTGTTCATCCACCTGGGGAGCCAGGAAATTGAGGTTTTTTTCGAGAACCTCCTGCACCCTGCAGGGTGTGAGCTTGAGGTTTCTCGGCTTGGCGTAATTGAAAAAGTCCGTGATGATGTTGTTCAACCGGTCGGACTCTTCGACGATCACATCCGGTACGGAATTGGCGGGATCGAGCGCGGCCATTTTCTTTTTCAGAAGCCCGGCGGACATTTTGATGATTCCGAGAGGGTTTCGGATCTCATGGGAAATCTTGGCGGCCATCTCCCCCAGAGCGGAAAGCCGTTCGGCACGGCTCAACTGCTCCTTGAGCCGCAGCCGTTCCTCCGCTCTCTTCTCGAAGATGGTTTCTCCCCGCTTTACGACAAACAGCAGCACAAGAAAGAGAATGCCCATGACCGCGGTGCCGGTAAAGATGATCCGGGTCTGAAACTGAAAAATGGTTTTATATTCCTCGGAAAGATCCAGTACGATCTCGATGACCCCTAATACCGGTCCGGAGATCTCTGAAATCTGGGATACCATCCGGACCGGCGCGAAGGTGAAAAGCTGGATCTGTTTGGGAATCCCGAGGAGAATCTCGACCGGGTTTCCCTTCTGAACCAGCTTCGAGGTGGATTTCCCATCGATTGCCGCTTTGTACATATCGCCGCCCAGTCCGCTTTTGCCGATCAGTTCCTTATCGAAACTGTAAGAGATCACGTTGTCGAAGTCGTAGATGTTCACGGCATCGACCTTGAAGCTGTTAAGCGTATTCCGTACCACCCGATCCATCAGGTTGAACTGGGCTTCGTCTCTCAACTGAACTTTGCCGTACTTGATCGCAACCGGAAGGGCAAACTGCAGGAAAACCTGATGGTTGAGATTTTCAATCAAAACCTTTGCATAGTCTTCGCTCTCTTCGAGCCGGAGCGCCCTGGCCCAGTGCGTGTTCATCCAGAAAAGAACCAGGGTGCCCAAAAAGATGACGATCAGACTGGAGAAAGCAAAATATTTGACCAGCTTGAACGGTTTGACTTTTTCTTCTGAATTCGGGTTCATGCGTCTTGCCGTCTCCGGGATTGTAGGATAATGTGTTGATAATAGGGAATTTTCCATGGTAAGTCAAGGTAACCATTCAAGGGGATCAGCGATGGCCTCAAAGAGCAACGACACCTTCCTGACGGCATTGGCGGCCGACCGTAAGGGGCGTATCTTCGAACTGGACGGGTACTCGGCGGTGGGGATGTCCGGCGATACCCGGGTGGTCCTCTCCGGAAATACGACCCGCCCGATTCCGTACGGCAGCGAGCTGATGTTTCTGCCGGGCAGGAGTCCGATTGCCTACAATATCGCGGAAAAAAGATTCGAGACGCTGACCGAAAATCCGAACCGCCCGGGAGAGCCCGTCTTTCCGGTGGCCGCCTTCAATTCTCCGGGATATGTGCTGACGCATGTATCCGCCTATCGGGAAGAATCGGAGGCAGGGCCTCTCCCTCTTTTTGCCTATGGGGCCGTGGGCTGCCGGAACGGAAACTTCCGAACGGCCGTCCTGCTGGTAGACCGCGAAAAACGGCAGGATCTTCGACAGATGAAAAGAGAAAAAGTTCTCTCCGGGATCCGTGAAATGCAGAAGCGGATGCCGAAAAACCGGCTTCGGAAGCATCTGGAAACCTGTGCGCTCGCCTACGGGTGTCCTGCGGCCAAAAACTTCTTTCTGGGAAGATACGAAGCCCCCCTGCCTTCGGCTCGAAGCTGCAACGCCAGGTGTCTGGGCTGCCTGTCGCTTCAGAAGGGGAGCGGAATTCCGGCCAGCCAGCATCGAATCGATTTCTCACCGACTTCGGATGAGATTGCCGAGGTGGCGCTGGCCCACATCGAACGGGTAAAAAACGGAGTGGTCAGTTTCGGGCAGGGATGTGAAGGAGACCCCTTGACGGCAGTCGATACCCTCGAGCCGGCGGTCCGCAGGATCCGAACCGAAACACGACAGGGGACCATCAACATGAATACAAACGGAAGCCGCACCGATGCAGTCCGCCGGATGATAGATGCCGGATTGGACAGCCTCCGGATCAGCATGAATAGCTGTCGCCCTGTCTGCTACCACCGCTATTTCGGTCCCGTCGACTATACGTTTACAGACGTCGAAAAAAGTGTTGCCCTTGCGCTCGATCGGGGGATTTTCGTATCCCTCAACTACCTGAACTGCCCCGGTTTCACCGATACGCCGGCTGAGCGGGATTCGCTGGTTTCATTTCTTTCCAATCATCCGATCCACATGATCCAGTGGCGGAACCTCAACTACGACCCAGTGAAGTACTGGCGGCTGATGAAAACCGAGCCTTCCGGGGGCGAACCGATGGGGATGGCCGCCCTGCTCAAGCATATCGAAGAGAGATTTCCGGAGCTTATTTTCGGCTACTTCAATCCTCCCAAAGAGCGGTTCAAGAAAATTTGAGCGGCGGACGATACTAATGAATAGGTAAGGTTTGACAGGAGGAGCTAATGGAAATCGTAATCGGTGCTGCCCCTAGAGTCGGCCCGCCCCCCAAACCGGGACCCGGCGTCGGAGCAGGCTTTGTCGAGGCGAAAGTGCTCAACATCCGCCAGCCCCGCAGGCGAAAAGAGACCCCTCCCGGAGAGGGAGAGCGCCGGCATGCCAATGCCGTTCCGGATCCCGCCGGAGGTCGGGTCATGGTTCTGCTGGTTCCGGACGGATCGAACATCCCGGCCGATATTTCATCCGGAAAATACAGGATCTTTTTGCGTTTCGTGCCCCACCGCAATTAGAATCCGCTTGAAACATCCGACGAAAGATGCTTCACTACGAGTTACGGGTTGCGAGTCACGGGTTGCGGGTTCGTGATTCCGAACAACGCCGCTAACTCACAAAAGAGACAACCATCATTTTTTCGAGCGATGAAGTATATCGAGGCAAGGGTCGTATTCGACGCTCCGGAGAGAGAGTTGGCCGTAGAGCTGATTTCCGGCCTCTTTTACGATCTTGGCGTACACGGAGTGGTCGTGGAGGACCCTACCATCGAAACGACCGAAGACTGGGCCGATCCGCCTCCCAGCGTATACGAGAAATTCGCGGTTGTCGGATACTTTGAGGTCGATAGCGATTTTCAGGGCCGGCGCAGGGGGTTGGAGGAAGGGCTTGCAGGGCTTGAAAGTCGAAGCGCCATTCGGACCGAGGTGATTTACACGGAAACGGGCGACGAGAATTGGGCGGAATCCTGGAAGCGCTTTTTCAAACCCCTCAAGGTCGGCAGCCGTCTGGTCATCAAGCCGAGCTGGCAGGAATACGTGCAGGGGGAAGACGAAATCGTTATCGAGATCGATCCCGGCATGGCATTCGGGACCGGCACGCACCCCACCACATCTCTTTGCCTCGAAAGCATCGAGCACTACCTGAAGCCGGGAGACAGCTTCCTAGACATCGGCACCGGCTCGGGGATATTGATGATGGCGGCTGCGAAGCTGGGGGCTTCCCGGATGCTCGGGATCGATATCGATCCGACGGCGATCGATGTGGCCAGGGAAAACCTCCGCAGGAACCATATACCGGAGGATTCCTTTACTCTCCGGCAGGGCCGCCTGTGCTGCGATATCTGTGATCGGTTTCGGATCGTCGCATCCAATATCCTCTCCGAGGTGATTCTCGAATTGATCGATGAACTGGACCCGGTGCTGGATCCGGGGGGGATATTCATCTTTTCCGGAATCGCCGAAGAAAAAGCATCGGCGGTATTGGAAAAGATGGCTCTATCCGGTTTTCAACCACTTGAAACGAAGAAAAAAGAAGGGTGGGCTGCCGTCTGCGGCAAGCGTAAATCGGAGGCGAAGCACAAGAGTTTAAAGGCAGACCACAGAGAGTACAGAGGACACAGAGGATAAAATATCTAAAAACGTGCATTTCCTGCATTTCCTATTCTCTCTGTGAACTCGGTGTCCTCCTGTGGTGAAATTATTTGTGCGAGCCTCGAACCTTTTTGGAGTACATCGATGCTTGTAAACGTCAACAGCAGAATCCTCCTGCATCAGGGGCGAACATTTCATTTTGTAAAAGAGAACGTGACGCTTGAAAACGGCGTCACCGTCGATCTTGAAATCGTCCGCCATCCGGGAGCCGCCGCAATCGTCGCTCTTTCAAGTCCAAAGACGGTCGTTCTACTCAGGCAATACCGGCATGCACTCGGCCGCCATATCTGGGAAATACCCGCAGGCACGCTCAACCCGTCCGAATCCGCCCTCGAATGCGCGAAAAGAGAGCTTGTCGAGGAGACCGGATATTCTGCCGCCGAGTGGAGGAAGCTCGGTGAAATCACTCCGGTTCCCGGCTACTCCGATGAGCGGATTCACCTTTTTCTGGCCGGAAGCCTTTCACCGGCGAAACAGAATCTGGATCATGATGAAGTATTGGACGTGCATGAGGTACAGCTCGAAGAAGCAATGAAGATGGTCTCCCGGGGAGACATTCAGGACGGCAAGACCATCTGCAGTCTCTTCCTGGCAAAGGCCGCCTGCCAATGACCCCGAAACTTGCGATCGATTCATTCTCTATCGGATAATCGACTCTCCAGCGGCAGGATCAGAGGGAAAGCATTGATGTTCGACAGAATCTATTATGGCTGGTGGATCGTTTTTGCCTGCTTTCTGATCTCCTTTTATGTATCGGGTGTCATCTTCTATGGGTTCACGGCCTTTATCGATCCTCTCGCCCAAGAATTCGGGTGGAGCTATGCACAGATCTCCCTGGCGGCCAGTCTCCGCGGGCTGGAGACCGGAATCCTTGCACCGATCGTCGGATTCATGGTGGATCGATTCGGATCGAAGCGCCTGATGCTTCTGGGAGTCACCATCGTCGGATGCGGCATTATCCTGTTGGGCCTTACACAATCCCTCTTCATGTTTTACGGCGCATTCGTGCTGATCGCCTTCGGTGCGGGCGGATGCACGACCGTCGTCAGCATGACCGCCGTTGCCAACTGGTTCGAGCGGAATGTGGGGCTTGCCATGGGCATCATGGCATCCGGATTCGGCGCTGCCGGGCTGATCGTGCCGCTCATCGTCTGGCTGATTACCGCCTATGGCTGGCGAACCGCATTGTTCATCCTCGGTGTCGGGCTCTGGGTGTTCGGAATTCCACTTACCTTCCTGATTCGAAACAACCCGGAAGAGAGCTCAGCCGGCGGTGCCGGATCGTCGAACAAAAATCCGGTTCCGTCCGGCGGCAGCCTTTCCCCGGATAGGGAAATCGGGTTCAAAGCGGCCGTCCGCAGGAGATCCTTTCTGCTGCTCAATTTCGCCGAGGTGATGCGCATGATGTCGCTTGCTGCGGTCGTGACTCACATCATGCCGTACCTCAGCGGGCTGAACATCTCCCGAAGTGCATCCGGCGTAATGGCCGCAGGAATTCCGGTAGTCAGCATCATCGGGCGGTTTGTCTTCGGTTGGCTCGGGGACCGCTTCGAGAAAGCGCGGGTGATGGCCGTCGCTTTTTGCTGCATGGCTGTCGGGATGCTTGCTTTTGCGCTCGCCGACATCGGAGGAATGCTCTATGTCTTTCTTTTCTTTTTTTCGACCGGCTTCGGCGGGTTGGCGGTATTGAGGGGGTCTTTTCTCAGAGAATACTATGGACGGTACTCTTTCGGGAAACTGATGGGAGCCATGATGGGGTTTTCCGCAACCGGCGGGATCATCGGCCCCACGTTTGGCGGATGGATGTTCGACAGGTTCGGAAACTACGGCTATTTCTGGTTTTTCCTCTGTATCATGCTCGGAATCGCCGTGCTTCTGATCTTGAATATCGAGCCGAAAGCGAAGGAGCTGAAGGCTCAAAGCTGAAAGCCCAGCCGTGCCGCTTCCGGCATCTGATCGAATTAGAAACTGATAAGTGTTTGTTTATTTTGGAGGAAAGACGTCATGGGCGAAATCAAAAGCACGATGGATATCGTGATGGAAAAAACCAGGCATCTCACGTTGAGCCGGGAAGAGAAAGAGGCTCAAAGGAAGGAGGAAATCGGCAAGTCGCTCAAGGGCCTGGTCGTCCGGTTTAAGGACGGGATCCTCACGATGGAAAGACTGGCGGAAGAATTGAAAAGCATAGAGACTTCGCATGGTGCTTCCGAAGGGCTGCTGAAAAAGGAGATCCTCGACCAAATCGATTTGAACGGGGACAACTCCGGGCTGCTCTCTCTTCTGAAGGAAATCTGCCGGTTTGATCCCCACCCGGTGGAGGCGATATTAAACGCGTACAGGGAGTCAATCCTTTCCGTCAAAGGCAGGCACGTTTCTGAGTTGAAAGACCGGATTTGCCGACAATGGGGAGTTTCCGGTTCCGCCGTGGTCCCCGATCTCGAAGGCAGAGCCGATTGGGTCGAGGAATGCCAGTCGGTGAAGGATGCCTATCGACAAAGGCTTGTGAAGGAATTCGAAAAGATCTCCGGGTGCGAGTACGCATTTTCAGCATAGAGCTTCTGAAACACGGCAGCTATAGATAGCCGAACCAATGGTTTTCGATCTCTTCGAAATTTTGTCTGATATTCCGGCTTCCCGAAATGATGTCTCCGTGGCCGGGTAGAATGTATTCGATATCGAGGTCTTTGAGACGGCGGATGCTGTCCTTCAACGCCTTGGCGCTGCCGCCCGGAAGATCCGTCCTGCCCACCCCTTCCTTGAAGATGAGGTCCCCTGTCACGAGCACCTTTTTCTCCGTCCAGTAGAGACAGATCTCCCCGGGGGAATGCCCCGGCGTATGGAAAACCTCGAAATCCAATCCATTGACCGAAAGCTTCCCTTCCTGCAGAAAAAAATCGGGCCTGACCGGATCGATCGAAACGCCCCCCTGAGCTCTCAAGGCATCGGTCATCGATTTTACGAGCTGCCAGTCCTTTTCATGAATCGCGACTGCAGCGGGGCTTCCCTTGAAGAACTGAACGGCTTCGATATGATCCGGATGGGCATGCGTGCAGAGGACAAGACCGATCCCGTCCAGCCCGATATTCAGCTCTGTGAGACCGTTTCGGACATGATCGAACAGCCGGTAATGTCCGGGATCGATCAGGATGCGGGTGGGACCGTCGATGAGATAGGTGTTGCAGTTGTTCTGGGTCATCGAATCCCAGAGAAACCCGTACAGCGAATCGGCAATTTTCATATGACTTTTCCTTGCTTTGCGTGATTCGATCTTGATTCAAAGGAAATGCCCGGGTGCAGCCGCCTCTCGATCCGGGCATAATCGCCTCCCCGGTAGAACGGCAATTGTGCCATCGGTTCGCGTAGGGAAAAGATATCACGATTCGTAAAGCAAGCCAATCCGATCGGAGACAACCTGTTGTCGGAGATAACCGATCAGAGCGATTCGATCCGAGCGATCCGGTCGGAGCGATTCCGCAGATCCTCCCCTACATCTGAAGAATAGATTGATTTCTCCAGCGCTCCATGGCAGAAGATCATCCGTCAGGATTCCGTCGGACTCCAACCGGCTTCCCATCGGGGGAAATCGATGCAACTGCCCGAGATTTCACCGGGATAGGCGAATTGGGGTCCCTGGCCCGGTTTTTGCTAAACCCTGGTGCATGTTTTCGAAATCAAATCTCACATACACGCATACACGGACTTTTCGCCATGCTTCCTAAGATTCGGTTCCTCCTCTTGATGACCATCGCTGCTGCAATTGTCGGGCTCTATGGTCCGGTATCCTCCGCAGATTCCAAAGAAGATCCATTTCCGCTCTATCCATCCATCCGGCCGAATGTCGAGTTTTGGAAGAAAGTCTACACCCGGTATCCTTCCGACAAGGGAATCCTTCACGACAGCCAAAGGATCGGAATCATCTATGGCGTCATCGAACTGAAGGATCCGGAAAGTCCGGGGGCGAGAAAAATCAACCGGGAGCGGATAGAAGGGGCCAAGCATAAATACATCGGTATCCTGCAGAGCCTTGGCCGGGGAGAGCCGCCCGATTCGGAGGAGGCAAAGCGGGTGGCGGGCCTTTTCGGTTACGGAGCGGGCTGCAACGATTTTAAAAAAGCGGTCAATACGATCCGATGTCAGGTGGGGCAAAAAGACCGCTTTCAAGAAGGATTGATCCGATCCGGTGCCTATCTTCCGGCGATCCGGAAAATCTTTCGGCAAGAGGGGCTGCCCCCCGACCTGGTCTACCTTCCGCACGTCGAGTCGTCCTTCAATCCCGCCGCTTACAGCAAGTTCGGAGCCGCCGGGATCTGGCAGTTCACCCGCTCGACCGGGCGGCTTTTTCTGACGATCGACTATACGGTGGACGAGCGGAGGGATCCATTGACCGCTTCCCGGGCCGCCGCGGCTCTGCTGAAGGAAAACTATCGGAAACTGGGAGACTGGCCGCTTGCGCTCACTGCCTACAACCACGGGGTAAACGGAATGCTTCGAGCCAAACAGGCAAACGGCGGCTACGAAGAAGTTTTCAATCACTACGGCGGTCGCCTGTTCCAGTTTGCCTCCAGAAATTTTTACTCGGAATTTTTAGCCGCCCGCGAAGCCGCCAAAGACTACGACAAGTATTTCGGAAAGCTGGAACTGCATCGGCCGGTCGAGTACCCGGAGACCGTACTGGAGGGCTATCTTGCCCTGGAGGATCTGGTCCGGACCTTCAAGGTGGACGTCGAAGCGGTTCGACGGCTCAACCCTTCCCTGCGGGAGCCGATCTATCGTGGAGAAAAATATATCCCAAAGGGGTACCGTCTGCGTCTTCCTACAGACACGGCATCCGCCGGAGCTTTTCCGGAAATTGCAAAGGTTCTTTTCAAATCCGATCAGAAAAGAAGCCGCTTCCATCTCGTTGCAAAGGGGGATACGGCCGGAAAAATCGCGAAGGTGCACGGTGTTTCCCTGCCGGATCTGATCGCGGCCAACGATTTGGGGAGCCGGGCGATCCTCTATCCGGGGCAGAGCTTGCGACTTCCGGCGCCGGGGGAAAAAGCAAGTGTAGCAGCAGGTATCGACCGGCCGGAAAGAAAAATCGAAAGACCGAAGATCGTAGTGGCATCTACTGAGAGAATCGAAGCTCCCGAAATTGCTCCTGCAGCTCCGCAGGCTTCAGCGGCAGAGGCGATTCCGATTGCAGAGACTGTAAATCCGAGACTGGTTTCAAGCGACATCCAGGTTCAGAAGGTCATCACTCAGAAGGGAAAGCCCATGGGCCTGATCCGTGTGGCCGTGGAGGAGACCATCGGCCACTATGCGGACTGGCTTCAAGTTCCTGCCGGTCACATCCGGCGCATCAACGGGTTTGCTTACGGAAAGCCGATCAGAATCGATCAGGCGATCAAAATCCCGCTGGATAAGACTTCCAAAGAACGCTTTGAAGAAAAGCGGTTCGAATACCATGAAGAATTGATTCAGGACTTTTTCAATTCCTATCGAATCGAGGGAATCCAGACCTACCGTATTCAAAAAGGAGACAACATCTGGCAGCTCTGTTCAGAAGTCTTCGAGGTGCCGCTTTGGCTCTTTAAAACTTACAATGCGGGCTTGGACTTGAACGAGCTGAAGATGGCTCAACCGGTTTGCGTACCGGTGGTCGAAAAGGTCGCATCCGGTCAGGGATTGCTGTCCGGATCTTCAAATTCCCTATTGAGCCGTGTACCTTCGGGTTGCGAGGTGCACACGGAGAGTCTCGCTTCGCAGTAGAGATGTTGGAAACGGAAATCATGGATATCGCCGAGTTCGGTTCCGACACTGCATGATTCCGGTATGATTTCTCGGCGGATAATCTCTTGCACGCCGATTTGAATTCGTGTATACGAGCGCAAACCGAATGATGGCGGCGGTTGCGGCCTGTAAACCGATGTTCTTTTATAAAAATTCAACCGATCAGTTGAACGGAAACAGACCCATGACGACGAGCGACGCGGATCGACCTCGAAGCCTGTTTTTCAGTATTCTTTTTTTGTACCTAATCTTTACCTTCGGAAGCGTTTCGGCCTCCCCCACGGCCGGATCCGACGGTGATGCTTCGGATTGCGGGGCGCAGATATACGGGATCTCCTGTGATGATTTTCGGTTCGAAAAAAAGGTCGTAAAAAAGAACCAGAATCTCTCGAGGATCCTTCTCGCCCACAACGTTTCGCATGCAAGCATCGATGCGGTGGCAAAAAATTCGGAGGCCGTTTTCGACTTCCGGAAAATCAAGGCCGGCAACCCCTACTGCATCATCAAAGAAGGCGGCACGGAT
Organism: Desulfobacteraceae bacterium; assembly: GCA_003599475.1. The sequence continues at coordinate 18,251 of QZKK01000232.1, read as the reverse complement.
GCTGCCGCTCGATTCCTTGTCTACGAGCAGGATTCTGTCAATTACGTGGTCTACAACCTGACCGAGTTGAATGTCTACCTGGGCAGCAAACCGGTCGAAACAAGAATCGAGGAAGCCTCCGCTGTCATCCACGAATCGTTGAGCACGACATTTTCCCGGTTGGGGCTTGAGTACGATCTGGTGGAGAAGCTGTCTGAGATTTATGCATGGACCATCGATTTCCATCACCTGCAGGCGGGGGATCGATTCAAGCTCATCTACGAACGGCAATATGTCGAAGACCTCCCGATCGAACCGGGGAAAATACTTGCGGCCGAATTCATCCATAAGGAAGAAGCCTACCGCGCCTTTTACTTTGAACATGAAGAGAGCGAAGGGTACTACGATGAGAGCGGAAACAGCCTCCGGAAATCTTTTCTGAAGGCGCCTTTGAAATACACAAGAATCACCTCGCTTCCTTCAACCCGGCGGCTCCATCCGATCCTAAACATCCGCAAACCCCATTTGGGTATCGACTATGCGGCTCCCACAGGAACTCCCGTGTACAGTGTGGGCGACGGGGTGATTTTCAAAACCGGCTACAACAGCCAGCGGGGGAAATACATCGTCATCCGGCACCCGGGGCTCTACCGGACCGAATACCTGCATCTGGATACCATCCGGCGGGGAATCCGGGAAGGTGTTCGGATCCAGCGGGGGGATCTCATCGGAAATGTCGGAAGCACCGGATTGGCAACAGGTCCGCATCTTGAATTCCGGTTCTGGAAAAACGACAGGGTATTCGATCATCTCAACATCTCTTTGCCGCCCGAAAGAGCGATTCCGGAAGGTTCGGTCCCGATCTATGGAAAAAAGATGGAGGCCCTCCAGGCGCGGATCGAAGCGATTCCGGACCCTGCGTCATCCCTCCAAGCCACACAGGTAGCCGAAGCAGCCGTCAAAGAACAATAGGCCTGCAATGCGGGGCGGACCGGTCATGCCGTGAGAAACGAAACGCCCATTAAGATGGCCTCACTTGCCGGGTTCGGCTTCCTTCGCATCCGGCGCTTCAAGGTACACCTCGCGGTAGATCGCCAGGAAGGCCATTCCCAGGGCAAGACTGATCGGCCCTAGGAAAATCCCCAGAAAGCCGTACACCTGCAGTCCGCCGAGGATGATAAAGAAAAGAAGGAATACGGGGATCCGGGTTCCTTCTCCGATGATCAGCGGCTTGAGGATGTTATCGATCGCACTGATCACCAGAATGCCGTACAGTGCCAGGACCACACCGGCTCCAGTCCGGCCCAGGATGAACAGGGAGATGGTTGCCGGAATCCATACGGAAGCCGACCCCAGAAAGGGGATAAAGGATGTGATGGAAGTCATCAGCCCGAGGAGGATGGGCACCGGAAGACCCACCAGTGCAAAGCCCGCTCCTGCCAGCACACCCTGGACCACGGCCGTGATGAACATGCCGCGGACAACCGCCGAGACGGTTCTATATATGGTTGCCGAGATGATGGCGCGATGGCCGGGCTCCAAAGGCAGCAGCCCGATGAACTGCCCTGCATAGCGGGCGCCGTCCCTGAAAAAGAAAAACAGGGTGATCGAAACCAGCAGCACGTGAAAACCGAAGAATGCAAGATTCTTGAAGATTCGTGAAACCTGCTCCACGATGATCTTGGGAATCTGGTTCGCCCCGGTAACGATGCCCCTTTCAAAAACGTCTACTCCGTTTTCAGGCCATAGGTTCCATTCCCGAAGACGATTGGAAAGATCAAAAGCCTGAAGGCGCTCGATGAGCCATCGGCTCTTTTCCTCCCAATGAACGGAAGACAGGAAGTCGTAGGCATTTTTCGCCTCCTGCCCGAGATTCAGCAAAACGAAAAAGCCCGGTACGATCAGCATCAGAAGAACCAGCAGGGTCAGCAGGAGGGCCGCCAGGGTGGCCCTGTCTCCAAGCTTTTTACATACGAAGAGATATGCGGGGTAAAAAGTGATGGTAAGTAGAAAAGCCCAGAGAAAATCCTCCAGAAACGGGCTGAGAAGGATCGCCACCACCCGCAGCACGGCGAGCAGGATCGCCAGAAAGGCCAGGGCGAAGATGTTTTCCCGTGTAAACAGCTTGAGAGAGGAATCCATTTCCGGGGCTCAAAAGCAGCGCAAACGTTCAGTTCATCGAAAGTTGAAACTGCCGGGCATTATGCCTCAATTTGAAACGCCGGACAAGCTTTTTCGGCCAGGCCTCGTGTATCCGCTTTTCCGCTGGACCCGGCTCTCTACGCAGCCGTCATCATGATGGTTTTCATCACCACGGCCATCACCCCGCCCCTGCTCCTGAGAAGGCTCCAAAAAGCTGAATAGGCTCAATCGGGCATCGTCCGATCAGCCCGCCTCTGCGGCATATCGAGGCGGTGGATCACAATTTTCGGTCTGCTGCATACCCCCCAAGCTGGGTGTCTGTTACCACTCAGATATTGAACGTCCGGTCCGGTTCGGGAATGAATTTCGCCGTCATCGGACGCGCCTATCAGCTTGCCAGACACAATCATGCCCGGGTAGGATAGTTTTCAGAAAAGCTTGTATGACCGGTATAGGTCAAGTATCGTAAATTAAGAATGCCGGTCACGGCTTCGGGCTCGGTACGGGTACGGATGCCGATGGCTGGATCGAACATGCGATTCGGTTTTGGGAAGACCGTTTATAAATGGAGGAAATCGTCATGAGTGGAGAGCTCTCAAAGAGATCAATCTGCCCTGCCGCTCATGGGAAACCGTTCAGGACAGAACCGATGAGTCGCCGTTCCGGCATAAAAGAGAGCACTGCAGCTTACGTTTCTACTGTAACTGCGACAATTATCGGAGAAAAACATAGGAGGATCACATGGATCGTCGAGATTTTTTAAAAAAGGCCATTGGAGGCGGTATTGCAGCCGGCTCCACGTTGGCCTTTGGAGGCTATGCGAAACTATTTGCGGCACCCCCCGTGTCTCCTGCACCATACGATCTTGTCGCCGTTAAAGGCGGCGAGCCGGAGGTCATGTTCGATCAGGCCATCGCCTCGCTTGGTGGGATGGAAAAGTTTGTGCCCGGGGGCAGCAAGGTTCTGGTAAAGCCGAACATCGGCTGGGACGTCACACCGGAGCGTGCCGGCAATACACATCCGAAGCTCGTGGCGCGTATCATCGAACATTGTCTGAACGCCGGAGCCAAACAAGTCTCCGTGTTCGATCATACCTGCGATCAATGGATGCGATGCTACAAAAACAGCGGCATCGAAAGCGCCGTGAAAGAAGCAGGAGGAAAAATCGTCTCCGGCGACAGTGAAGGATACTATCAGACGGTCTCCATTCCGAAAGGGCAGCGGCTCACTGAAGCCAAAGTCCACGAGCTTCTTTTAAACGCGGATGTGTTCATCAATGTTCCCATCCTGAAACATCACACGTCATCGATGCTTACCATCGGCATGAAAAACCTGATGGGTGTGGTGTGGGATCGCTGGTATTGGCACCGCAACGATCTTCATCAGTGCATCGCGGATTTTGCCTCATACCGCAAGCCCACCCTCACGGTTGTGGATGCCTACAATGTGATTAAGCGGAACGGTCCGCGCGGGGTCACGGTTGACGATGTGGTTCCGATGAAATCACAGATCGTTTCCACGGACTCGGTGGCTGCAGACGCCGCCGCTGCGAAAATCTTCGGCGCCGAACCCGGCGACATCCGTCACATTCAGCTCGCTGCAGAGATGAATCTCGGCCGGATCGATCTGAATGCCCTGTCCATCAACCGAATCAAGTTGTAAGATCATGAGACTCAACCGGCTAAAATCGCTTCGGATTGTCATATCGGCCGTGTTCTTTGCGCTGATCGCGTTTTTGTTTTTAGATTTCCGCAATTTCGGAGCGCAATCCTTCTCTAGAGAACTGTTGTATCTCCAATTTGTCCCGTCGCTGCTGAAGTTCTTGAGTGCAGCGGCCCTCGGTGCAACCGGATTCATCGTGGTCTTGATCCTCACCGTTTTCTTCGGTCGCACCTATTGCTCGACCATCTGTCCCCTGGGAACCTTCCAGGATGTGATTGGCTTCGTGTCCCGGAAGAACAGCAAGCGACGCACCTATCGATACTCAGCTCCGCACAATGTCCTCAGATACGCCGTTTTTGCCCTGACGGTTGTCCTTCTGATCGCAGGCAGTGGTTTTGTGCTGAACCTTCTCGATCCGTTCAGCACCTTCGGCCGCATCTTCTCAAACCTGGTCCGTCCCGTTGTTCTCTCCATGAACAATGCGGCCGCAATAGCGCTTGAACGGATGGGCGTGCACGCCCTTTACCGCGTACAATGGCCTCTGATAGCGCCGATATCCGTCGGCATCTCCCTATCGATGCTGATCCTGGTTGCGATGCTTTCCGCCAGGCATGGCCGCCTTTATTGCAATACTGTCTGTCCTGTGGGTGCGCTGCTGGGTCTTCTTTCCAAGCTTTCGCTGTTCCAGATTGCCATGGATCCAGATGCCTGCAAGGGATGCAAATTGTGTGAAGCAGTCTGTAAGGCGGGTTGCATCGATATTCAAAACAGGACCGTTGATGCCACTCGGTGCGTTGGCTGCTACAATTGCTTCGCGGCCTGTCCGAGACAAGGGTTGCGGTTTGAAAACCGGTGGCTCAGAAACCTCCCGACTTCGCAGCATGAACCCGAGCGGCGAGGTTTCATTCTCAACTCGGTAATTTGGTTCGTTGGAATCGCGGGCTTCGCTGAGCAAACGAAGAGGATCATCCAGAGCAAGCCGACGACGATTCCGATTCGTGTGACGAGCCCGGTCTCTCCTCCCGGATCCCGGAGCATCGAGCATTTTACCTCAACTTGCACGGCATGCCATCTCTGCATGAGCACCTGCCCGTCGCGGGTGCTCGTGCCTTCGTTCCTAGAATACGGTCTCCTCGGAATGATGCAGCCGAGGATGAATTACCAAGCCGGCCACTGCAACTACGATTGCACGGCCTGCATGGAAATCTGCCCAAGCGGCGCCATTCTACCTCTACCCGCGGAAAAGAAGAAGCTTACCCAGCTTGGGGTCGCGAAATTCATCAAGGAAAACTGCGTGGTCTATACGGACAATACGAATTGCGGCGCGTGTTCCGAGCACTGTCCGACGAAGGCGGTCAACATGGTGCCGTATCCGAATCCGGCGAACAAACAGCTCGTGATCCCTGAAGTGAAAGCGGAATACTGCATCGGCTGCGGAGGATGCGAACATGCGTGCCCCACAAAACCTTTCAAAGCCATTTATGTTGACGGAAACCGGGTTCACAAGACAGCCCAAAAGCCTGTGGTGAAAAAAATCGATCAGAAGGTAGATTATAAAGAGGATTTTCCGTTTTGACATGAATCGTGGTATTTATCCGGGGACCGGGCAAGAGAACCCATCATTCAACATTCCGTTTTGCATTGTGAGCGGAGCAGATGAGTTATCATTTCCGCCGGCGAGACGCGATCGAAGAAGAACCAGATCTTGCTTTAACCCGATTGAAAGGAGGGATCCTCCATGGCATCGACGGCATCGATTTTTCTGACTCATCCACCGGAAGCCTTATCGGTCTACTACGGGGAAAAGACGCTTTCCGAGCTGAAAAAGCTCGGAAAGGTTCAGACCAACCCCTTGAACCGCGAACTTACGACCCGCGAACTCATCCATTACACTCGAGGCTGCGGTCTTATCATCTCTTACCGGCAGACTCCGGGCGATGCGGAGCTCTTCGCCAACGCCCCGGATCTGATCGCTTTTCTGCGTTGCGCGATCGACATCCGGAGTATCGATGTGGAGGCCGCCTCGGCAAACGGTATTCTGGTCACCCGGGCAAAGCCCCATTTTACCGTCTCGACCGCCGAAATGGCTCTGGCGCTGATGCTGGATGTCGCGCGAAACGTCACTTGCTCCGCCGTCGAATACCGGCTGAACCGGGAGCCCGGGCCCCGGATGGGGCGCCAGCTTTCCGGCAGCACGATCGGCGTCGTCGGCTACGGCCGCATCGGGTCCTACCTCTGCGACGTTGCGCTTGCACTCGGGATGAACGTTCTGGTTTATGATCCCTATGTGAGTGTCCAAAAGGAAGCGATCCGACAGGTCGAATTCGAAAAACTCCTGGCGGAAGCCGACTTCATCCTGCCGCTTGCCCCGGCCACGGAGGAAACCGAGAATCTGTTCGATGAGAAAGCCTTTGACCGTATGAAGCCTTCCGCTTTTTTCATCAATGTCTCCCGGGGAAACCTGGTGGATGAGGAAGCCTTGGAAAGGACCCTCCAGGAGCGGCGGATCGCAGGGGCAGCCATGGACGTGGGGCGTGCCGAAGATCAGAAGCCCTCCCTCCGGTTGGCCAGAAGAGAGGATGTGGTGGCCACTCCTCATCTGGGCGGAGCGACCCCGGAGAGCGCACTGGGGCAGGCCATGGACACCGTGGAGCAGGCCGCGGCCATCCTCAGAGGACAGGTTCCGGAGGGAGCGGTAAACGCCGACCGGGCGAGCCGGATGGAAAGGTTCAAGAAATCATCAACACCATGAACACGAAAAGGGCACAATGAAAGCGATATACAGGCATACGAACCTCGTTGCAGCCGATTGGGAGAAACTTGCCCGATTTTACGAGTCCGTTTTCGGATGCGTCCGGATTCTCCCCGAACGACGCCTGTCCGGCGGATGGCTGGAAAAAGGGACCGGCGTCTCCGGAGCGAGAATAAGGGGCATCCATCTTCGCCTGCCCGGTCACGGGGAAAAGGGTCCCACCCTGGAAATCTTTCAGTACGCCGAAAACGAGCCGAAAGGTATGCCGGCTTCCAATCGGGAGGGTTTCGGCCATCTCGCTTTCGAGGTGGACGATGTGGCGGCGGCGGTGGAAGAAGTCATTCGAAACGGAGGTCGAAGGGTTGGGGAAATCACATCCTTTGAGGCGGAAGGTGTCGGAAAGATAACCTTTGTCTATGCCGCAGATCCGGAGGGTAATTTTATTGAGGTCCAGAAGCCGGGTTGAGGGAGGGGATGCAGGTGTTCAGCATTGAGAGAACGGTCGAGGTTTAACTGGCTCAGTTGCCGAGAGCGGAAAGGCCAACGAAGGACAAAAAACCGCTTCCCCGTCAACAGATCGCGCATTCAACCGCTTTATCGGTCACCAGCCCTACGGCACTCCTGCAGCGATCACAAAGAAAAATCTGCCGATCGCCGCAATCGATACCGTGGCGCCTGATTTCTCTGCCGCCGGGCATTTTGATCCTGTCGGTGTCGGGCCGGCACGGCACGATATTGAATTCACATTCCGGGTTTTCGCAAAAATGGTTCATTCGAAGGTTCGTCCTCTGTAAGATCGGTTGAAGGCGTCTCCGATCGGTGACTGAGGATGGAACCCGCCCCCGAGAGTGGAGAACCCGGTGACAAAAAGGTCCCAGCGATTCCTCTGCTTATACGATAAGCGTTGCAAGCAAGAGGAATCAATGGGGTAATTCGAGGAGATCCGTGTAAAACTTCCTTCAGACACGACCTACATGAGGACCGGGATCCTACATGATCAGATTTCCTTCTTCAATATTTCGAGTGCAGCCAGCAGCGCTTCTTGATAGCGCCCTTTTACCTCTTTGAGTCCTTCATCCGTCCAGGTATAAAAGCCTCTCTGCGCTTTGGCGCCGGTATGGCCTGCCGCGACCATCTCGGTTACCGTCTTGCAGGGTCCGGATGCGTTGCAGAGGTCGGGATAGATTCCGTAAGCGGCGGCACAATGGATATCGATTCCGGATAGATCTTTTTGAAGAAGGGGGCCTGCAGCCAGAAATCGGAAGCCGAATCCGTAGCGTACGGCCGCATCGATATCCTCGATTGTGGCGATGCCCTTTTCGACCAGGTAGAGCACTTCCCGCATCAGGGCATGCTGAAGACGGTTGGCCAAAAACCCCGGGATATCCCGGCCCACCTGGACCGGCCGCTTCCCCAGACTCCGCATGATCCTTCCAAGCTTTTCTGTAACCCCCGGGTCCGTATGCTCGGACCGGACCACCTCGACCAGGGGGACCAGATGCGCCGGCATGAAAAAATGGAGGCCGGCCATCCGGGATTGAGAGGCAAGGCCCTGTCCGATCCGGCTGATGGGTATGCTGGAGGAGTTGCTGGTGAGCAGCGTCTCCGCCGGGCTCAGGCGTTCGAGCCGCTCGAATACCGCCCTCTTGATCCCCAGATCTTCAGGAACGCATTCGACGACAAGCGCAACGGAATCCCACGGAATCTCATCCAAGTCGGCGCATATACGGAAACGGTCATACCCGGCGTCGAGACCGCTTTCATGCCCGGGTCCGCGAAGCGTCCGAAGGCCCGACCGGAGGCGGGCCGGTAGATCGTTTCGTACCGTTTCACTGGATTCCACGATATCGGTTTTCCATTCTCCGGCGGCAAAGATGACGGCGATATCCGCCCCCATGGTTCCGCCGCCCACGATCACGGCCTGTTCAGTCGTCATTTGCTTTTCTCCCTTTCTTGCGCATTGAAAAAGATCGGACGCGGTGTTATGAGTGTCCATCCAAAGATTGAAGACTGCATCCGTTCGAATTCAATGGAGATCATTCATCCATGATTACCGCACGAAACGGCACTTTACGATATCAGACGATTTTTACCAACGGAAATCATCAAGCCGTTTCGCGTCAGAAGCTCATGCAGGTGGCAGCGACCTGTCCGGTGCACAAAACGCTTTCGAAAAGCATCTCCCTGGAAAGTGCAGCGGACCTGCGGGATCGGGATTCGGGATGAATTCGATAAAAACATCGATGCGCCGGATATGCGTCAACTGCGGCTCCAATCCAGGGCTCCGGCCCGAGTATCAGGAAGCGGCGGAAAGACTCGGGAAAACGCTTGCCGAACACGATATCGAACTGGTTTACGGAGGTGCGGCCATCGGGCTGATGGGGCGCGTGGCCGATGCCGTACTCGATCACGGCGGAAGAGTCACCGGAGTGGTTCCGGTATTTTTTGCCGGCGAGCTCGCCCACCGGAGTCTGACCCGGCTGCACATCGTCGATACCATGCACCAGAGAAAGCAGATGATGTTCGACCTCTCGGATGCATTTATCGCACTTCCCGGCGGCATGGGAACCCTGGAAGAGGCGTTCGAGATCCTGACCTGGGCTCAGATCGGACACCATGAAAAGCCGTTCGGATTTCTAAATGTCTGCGGATACTATGACAAGCTGATCGCCTTCATCGATCATGCGGTCGTAGAGCGGTTCGTGCGGGCAGAGCATCGTCAGATGATTCTGGTGGATCACAGCCCGGCCGCGATGATCCGGCAGTTTTCCGCTTACAAGCCGCCGAGAGTGAAGAAATGGCTCGACCGGTAAACGGAGCGGAAGGAGAAAAGATGGAAGCGGATCTGAAAGAACGAGTTCGGCAAATCATTCCTTTGCTGTCGGAAGACTACCCCGACGCCAAAACCGCCTTGAACTTCTCGACACCGCTCGAGCTCCTGGTGGCAACCGTGCTTTCTGCCCAGTGCACGGATGCGCGCGTAAACAGGGTGACAGAGGAACTGTTCAAAAAATACCGATCCGCCGAAGACTACGCCCACGTGCCGGTCGAAGAGCTCGAAAAAGATATCCGGCCGACGGGTTTTTTCCGAAACAAGGCAAAATCGATCAAGGGTTTTTGCGTCGAACTGGAAGAAAAATACGGCGGAAAGGTGCCGGAAAGCCTGGAAGAGCTCGTAAAGCTCCCCGGAGTCGGCAGAAAGACGGCAAACCTGGTTCTGGGGGAAACGTTGGGAGTTCCCGGTGTCGTGGTGGACACGCATGTCCTGCGCCTTGCCAACCGCATCGGCCTGACCGAGAAAAAGGATCCGGTCAAAGTCGAATTCGATCTGATGGAGATCGTGCCCCGGAAAGATTGGACGCGCTTTTCCCACCTGCTGATCCTTCATGGCCGTGCCGTTTGCACGGCCCGGAATCCAAAGCACGCGGCCTGCAAAATTTTGAATCTCTGTAAAGAGGGGCTCGCCTGGAAAGCCGCAAAATAGGCACTGAATCGCTTGCACAGTTCTGAACCTCTGAACCTTGAACCTTTGAACCCCCTGAACGACTACCAAAAAACAGATCGACAAATGAGCCCGGCGGTGGTACTCTTCAATACTGCCCCTCTCTTCATGATCATCTTGAATGGAATCCATTCGAACGAGCAGCCCATCGGGATGACCTGGCGACAGCAAAACGGTTCGCATCCCGATCTTCTTACCGGTGACGGCCTGAGGCGGGAAATGCAGTGCATCTGAGTCAATGAAGGAACCGCCGATGAAAGCTTCGGAAAACGAAATTCTCCGTTACGGGGTGCGTGCCTTGCGGTCACGCCATCGGGAAATCCGCAAGCTGAAACGGCTTCATCAACCGAGTGCTCACGGCAGAAGGGTATGGGATTCCACATGGCTGCTGGTCGATTTTCTCAATCATCGCGAGTATCGGAAGGGGATTCATGTCATGGAGCTGGGGTGCGGATGGGGACTGGCGGGGATCTATTTCGCCAAAAAGTACCAGGCCGCTGTAACCGGAATCGACATCGATATCGAGGTTTTCCCTTATCTTCAAGTCCATGCGGACCTCAATGAGGTCCAAATCCATACCAAAAGGATCGGTTTCGACCAACTGATCGGTACCGATTTCAAGGATATCGACATCATCATCGGTTCCGATATCTGCTTCTGGAATCGGATGTCCGATGTGCTTCAAAAGACCCTCTGCACCGCGATGAACGGGGGGGTCGAGAATATCCTCATTGCCGATCCGGGGCGCCCGCCGTTTCATCAACTCGGCGAATATTTCATCAAAACGGCCGAAGGGGAGATTCTGAACTGGGAGGTGCAGTATCCGTATCCGATCCAGGGTCGGATTTTAAAGATCGGCTGCAGAACCTGAAGGCTTGTCGGCAGGCTTCAGCGCTGTTTTCTTTTCAAATCGAGTGACGGTGTCGCAAAGGATTTCCTCTCCTGCTGGGAGTAGCCCGCCGACCGATGCACCGCCATCACCTCTTTCAGAATCTCACATTCCCGTTCCAGCGCATTGACGGCTACCGCTAATTCGTTCGTTTGACTTTCCGACCGGAGAAACCGCTCGACGCGCAGCGCTGCTTCCGTGGCCTGCGTCGCTCCCAGGTAGACGACAGCCCCCTTGAGCCGGTGTACCAAACGGCCGAGTTCCACCAGGTCACCGTCCTGCATGGCCGAGTGCATTTTCGGGAAAAGACTGTCTGTATCATCGAAGAAGTGGTGCACCATTTCCCGGAGCATGTCGCGGTTGTTGTAGCACCGCTTGATCGCCAACTGAATGTCGAAGACAGCGTTATCCACAGGATTTGCGGGTTCCAAGGATGCGGCACGCGGAGAATCGCCCGGTGCCGATCCGGCGGCCAGGCGCTCGATCAATGCAATCATTTCACGCCCGTCGATCGGCTTGGACAGATAGCCGTCCATGCCCGCCTTCAGGCATCTCTCACGGTCGCCTCTCATCGCATGGGCCGTCATGGCGATGATGGGAACCCGTTTCTCACCGTTTTCACGGGCGGCGCGGATGTTTGCCGTCGTTTCCAGGCCATCCATGCCCGGCATTTCCACGTCCATCAGGATCACGTCATAAGGGTTCCGCTGCGTCATGCTCAGCGCATGCCGGCCGTTTTCCGCAATGTCCACCGTATGGCCCCGATCTTTCAATATGTAGGCCCCAAATTTCTGGTTGGCAGGGTTATCCTCGACCAGGAGAATCCGCAATGAGGACATTGCCCTGTCGGAGATCTCGGGAGCCGCCTCCGGTTCGGCGGGAAGTTCCTCGGCCAAGGGCAATCGAACCGTGAAATAGAAGGTGCTCCCTCGTTCCGGCCGGCTCTCGACCCGGATGCGGCCGCCCATCATGCCGATGAGACTCGATGAAATCGTCAGTCCCAACCCCGTGCCTCCGAACCGGCGTGTCGTCGAGGCGTCGGCCTGGGTAAAAGGCTGGAAGATGCGGTCCAGCTCACTCTCCGGAATACCGATTCCCGTGTCCCGCACGGCAAACTCCAGGCAGGCTTCTTCCGCGCTCCGGGATTCGACGCGAGCGCTGAGGGCGACCTCGCCCTTTTCCGTAAATTTGATACCGTTTCCGACGAGATTCAGCAGGATTTGCTGGAGGCGCAGCGGGTCGCCGGTTACGGCGTCGGGAACTTCGTCCGGGATGTCGCATGAGAAGGCGACACCCTTCAGACGCGCTCGCACCGCAAGCACCCGCGTGGTCTGCTCCAGCACGCGGCGAAGGCTGAATGGAGCGGCTTCGAGTTCGAGCTTTCCGGACTCGATCTTTGCACAGTCGAGCAAATCGTTCAGCAGGGCAAGGAGCAGATCCGCCGATTCCTTCGCGGTCTCGAGGAAGTCCCGCGCGGCCGGCTCCGTCGTTCTCTGGAGCGTCAGATCGACCATCCCCAGGATCGCGTTCATCGGGGTGCGCAGTTCGTGGCTGATGTTTGCCAGGAAGCGGCTCTTGGCTTCACTGGCCGCCTCGGCCGCCTGGCGCCTGGCGCGCTCCTCGACCAGGGCGATCCGCTCGTCGGCCTGACGCACGATCTGCTCGCGCATACGGAAGAGATCTACGAATACCTTGACCTTGGTCCGGAGGATTTCCGGCGGGACCGGCGATGGGATGAAATCGACGGCGCCCGTGGCATACCCCCGTGCGGTGTACAGCTCGTCAGGATAGGCGCTGACGAAGATGATCGGCGTAAGAGCCGACTTCTTCCGCCTGCGGATGAGCGCCGCCGTTTCGAAGCCGTCCATTTCGGGCATGTTCACGTCGAGCAGGATCACCGCAAACTCATGCCGGAGCACCTGTTTGAGCGCTTCGGATCCGGAACCGGCGGTGATGATGTTTTCTCCCAATTCATCCAGGACCGCCCGATAAACCATCAGCCTCTCGGGCAAATCGTCCACAACCAGGATGTTGATCTTATCGTTGCCGGCCATTGTCGGCATTCTCCTTCTTGCGCCCGAGTTTACCGGTGCAGCCACGCCCGGAGCATGGCGAGCATTTCGTCCGAATCGACCGGCTTCGCCAGATAGTCCCAGGCCCCCGCCTCGATGCACTTCTCGCGGTCGCCCTTCATGGCTTTGGCGGTCACGGCGATGATCGGCAGATTCCTGAGCTCGGGGAACCCCCGGATCGCCTCCATCGTCTCGATGCCGTCCATCTCCGGCATCATGATGTCCATCAGCACAATGTCCACGTCCGGCTGCTCCTGTACGATCCGGATCCCGTCTCGGCCGTTGTCCGCCGAGACCGCCACCATCCCATGCTCTTCGAGGATGGACGAGAGGGCGAAGATGTTGCGCATGTCATCGTCCACCACGAGCACCTTTTTGCCGGACAAAAGCTTGTTCGATTGGTGCAGATCCATGAGAATCTGCCGCTTGCTTTCATCGAGTTTTGAAAGGTTGCGATGCAGGCACAGGGCGGCCTGGTCCAGCAGGCGTTCGGGCGACTGAACCCGCCGCAGCACGGTCACCGCGTCTTCCAGCCGCTTCCAATCGTTTTGAAGGGCTTCTCCCTCCGTGTAGACGATTACCGGCAGGCTCTGGAAGCCGGTCTCCGGCTCGATCACCTCCGCCAGTTCCGCGGGAGACATGTCGGGCGGCTCGGAGCCGATGATCAGACAGTCGATCCGCCGCTCCCGCAGCACTTCCAGCGCGCTCTGTGCATTCGGGACAGCGGTTATCTGGATATCCTCGTCGGCGACACACTGAAGAATACGGTCGCGCCTCGACGAATCCTTTTCGATAACGAGCAGGGTTTTCGTCGGCCGGAAGATGTATTCCTGCAGATTGCCGATCAGCGCGTCCAGTACCTCCTTGCTCTGAATCGGTTTTCCTACGAAATGGAGCGCTCCGTTCCGAAAGGCTCGCGCGCGGGCCTCATCGGTTGAAATCACGCATACCGGGATGTGCCGGATGGAGACATCGTTCTTGAGGCGATCCAGGACGCGCCAGCCCTCCATGTCGGGCAGGAAAATGTCGAGCGTAATGGCATCCGGCTTGTACTCACGGGTCATCGCGAGGCCCGCCGACCCCAGGGAAGTGACCAGGCCCTTGAAGCCTCTCTCTCGCGCGGTATCGAGGAGGAAACGGGCAAAGCCCACATCGTTTTCGATGATCAGGAGCACCCGGTCCCCCGGCTGGATGTTTTCACGGTCATCTCCGACTTCATTCACCAGAAAGGTTTCCGTGTCGTTTGCCTGAGCCGCCGCGGTCATGTGGACAGGCGAATCCATCGCCTCCGTTTCGACGGCAGGCGTGCTCCCCGATGCAGCGGATGCGACAGGCGCAGGAAGCCGCGTCACACCCGAGACATAAACCTCCGGCAGGTACAGGGTGAAGGTGCTTCCCCTGCCGGGTGCGCTCGTCAGGCGGATTTCGCCGCCAAGGAGCCGCGACAGCTCGCGGCTGATGGTCAGCCCCAGGCCGGTTCCGCCATATTTGCGGCTTGTGCTCCCATCGGCCTGCTGAAAGGCTTCGAAGATGATCTGCTGTTTTTCGGAGGCGATGCCGATTCCGGTATCCGTGACGGAGAAGGCGATTACGCGGCCAGCGCGGTTCAATGCCTCATGCTCCGGACTCCATCCGCCTGCAGCGGGCTCGATGGTAAAGGCCACCTGCCCACGGTGTGTGAACTTGAAGGCGTTGGAGAGGAGGTTGCGGATGACCTGCTGCATCCGCTTGGCGTCGGTTACCATCGACCTCGGCAGAAGCGGATCGACCCGGATGGAGAAGTCCAGGTTTTTGGCCTCCGCCACATGGCGGAAGGTTCGCTCCACATAGGAGCGCAAATCTTCCAGACGGACCTCTCCGATATCCACAACCACCTTTCCCGATTCGATCTTCGCCAGGTCGAGAATGTCATTGATGAGCATCAGGAGGTCGTTTCCCGCCGAGTGGATCGTCTTGGCGAAGTCGGTCTGCTTGGCCGTCAGGTTTCCTTCGGGATTTTTCGATAGCTGATCGGAAAGGATCAGGAGGCTGTTCAACGGCGTGCGCAGCTCGTGAGACATATTCGCCAGGAACTCCGACTTGTACTTGGAGGTCAGCGCAAGCTGCTTTGCCTTTTCCTCCAGGGCCTGGCGGGCCTGCTCCACCTCCTCGTTCTTTCTTTCCACCTCCTGGTTCTGGTGCGCCAGGAGGCGCGCCTTCTCCTGCAGTTCCAGGTTGGTGTTCTGCAGCTCCTCCTGACGGCTCTGCAGCTCATGGGCCAGCGATTGGGACTGCTTGAGCAGCCCCTCTGTGCGCATGTTGGCCTCGATGGTGTTGAGCACGATGCCGATGCTTTCGGTCAACTGATCCAGAAATGCGTGGTGTGTCGGGCTGAATCTCTCGAACGAGGCCAGCTCCAGCACCCCCTTGACCGCACCCTCGAAGATCACCGGCAGGACGACGATGTTCTGGGGGGAGGCCTCGCCAAGCCCCGACGAGATCCGGATGTAGTCGGGCGGGACGTTGGACAGGAGAATCCTCTGCTTCTCGACGGCGCATTGGCCGACCAGTCCCTCTCCGAGTCTGAAGCCGTTTCCGACTTTCCGGCTCTGGACCGCGTAGCTGGCCAGAAGCTTCAGTTGGGGCATCTCCATTTGCCCGTCGAGGATATAGAAGACTGCGTGCTGAGCGGACACTACGGGGACCAGCTCCGAGAGGATCATGCGGCCGACGTTCTGAAGATCGCGCTGGCCCTGGAGCATACGGCTGAACTTGGCCATATTCGTCTTGAGCCAGTCCTGCTCGGTGTTCTTCCGGGTGGTGTCGTGAAGGTTGCGGATCATTTCGTTGATCGTGTCTTTGAGCACAGCCACCTCGCCCAGGGCTTCCACCGAGATGGAACGCGTGAGATCGCCTTTTGTCACCGCCACGGCGACCTCGGCGATCGCCCGTACCTGCGTCGTCAGATTCGCAGCCAACTGGTTCACGTTTTCGGTGAGTGCCTTCCAGGTGCCGGCGGCTCCCGGGACCCTGGCCTGGCCGCCGAGCTTGCCGTCGACCCCCACCTCGCGTGCCACGGTGGTCACCTGGTCGGCGAAGGTGGCCAGCGTGTCGATCATGCTGTTGATCGTGTCCGCCAGGGCCGCAATCTCGCCCTTGGCGTCGAGTGTCAACTTCAGTTTAAGGTTGCCGTTGGCTACGGCCGTCACCACTTTGGCAATGCCGCGAACCTGGCTGGTGAGGTTTCCGGCCATCGAGTTCACGTTGTCGGTGAGATCCTTCCAGGTGCCGGCAACCCCGGGCACTTGGGCCTGGCCGCCGAGCTTTCCTTCGGTACCCACTTCGCGGGCGACACGGGTGACTTCCGCCCCGAACGACCGGAGCTGGTCCACCATCGTGTTGATGGTGTCTTTCAACTCCAGGATTTCCCCTTTAACGTCGACGGTGATCTTGCGCGACAAGTCTCCCGCCGCCACCGCCTTGGTGACCTCTGCGATGTTTCGGACCTGGCTGGTGAGGTTTCCGGCCATGGAGTTTACGCTGTCGGTAAGATCTTTCCAGGTGCCGGCCACCCCGGGCACTTGGGCCTGGCCGCCGAGCTTTCCCTCGGTACCCACTTCGCGGGCGACACGGGTGACTTCCGCCCCGAACGACCGGAGCTGGTCCACCATCGTGTTGATGGTATCTTTGAGCTCCAGGAATTCGCCCTTTACATCGACTGCGATCTTGCGGGACAGGTCGCCGTTGGCCACCGCCGTGGTCACGTCGGCGATGTTGCGGACCTGGGCGGTGAGGTTTCCGGCCATGGAGTTTACGCTGTCGGTAAGATCGCGCCAGGTGCCGAGCACCCCTTCGACCTTGGCCTGGCCGCCCAGATTCCCGTCGGTGCCGACTTCGCGTGCGACGCGGGTGACCTCGGCGGCAAAGGAGCTGAGCTGATCGACCATCGTGTTGATGGTGTTTTTCAGCTCCAGGATCTCGCCCTTCACGTCGACGGTGATCTTGCGGGAGAGATCACCGGCGGCCACCGCCTTGGTGACCTCTGCGATGTTTCGGACCTGGCTGGTGAGGTTTCCGGCCATGGAGTTTACGCTGTCGGTGAGATCCTTCCACGTTCCGGCCACCCCTTTCACGTCGGCCTGGCCTCCGAGCTTTCCGTCGGTTCCGACTTCGCGTGCGACGCGGGTGACCTCGGCGGCAAAGGAGCTGAGCTGATCGACCATGGTGTTGACGGTGTTTTTCAGCTCCAGGATTTCACCCTTCACATCGACGGTGATCTTGCGGGAGAGATCACCGGCGGCCACCGCCTTGGTGACTTCTGCGATGTTTCGGACCTGGCTGGTGAGGTTTCCGGCCATGGAGTTTACGCTGTCGGTGAGGTCGCGCCAAGTGCCGGAAACACCTTCCACCTTGGCCTGGCCTCCGAGCTTTCCGTCGGTGCCGACTTCGCGTGCGACGCGGGTGACTTCGGCGGCAAAGGAGCTGAGCTGATCGACCATGGTGTTGACGGTGTTTTTCAGCTCCAGGATTTCACCCTTCACATCGACGGTGATCTTGCGCGAAAGATCACCGGCGGCCACGGCCTTGGTGACCTCTGCGATGTTTCGAACCTGACTGGTGAGGTTTCCGGCCATGGAGTTTACGCTGTCGGTGAGGTCGCGCCAGGTGCCGGAGACCCCCTTGACGTCGGCCTGGCCGCCGAGCTTTCCTTCGGAGCCGACTTCGCGTGCGACGCGGGTTACCTCGGCGGCAAAGGAGCTGAGCTGATCGACCATGGTGTTGATGGTATCTTTCAGCTCCAGGATTTCGCCTTCCACATCGACGGTGATCTTGCGGGAGAGATCACCGGCGGCCACCGCCTTGGTGACCTCTGCGATGTGGCGGACCTGGGCGGTGAGGTTTCCGGCCATGGAGTTTACGCTGTCGGTGAGGTCGCGCCAGGTGCCGGAGACCCCCTTGACGTCGGCCTGGCCTCCGAGCTTTCCTTCGGAGCCGACTTCGCGGGCGACGCGGGTGACCTCGGCGGCAAACGAGCGCAACTGGTCCACCATCGTGTTGATGGTGTTTTTCAGCTCCAGGAATTCACCCTTCACGTCGACTGTGATCTTGCGCGACAGGTCTCCTTTGGCGACTGCGGTCGTCACGTCGGCGATGTTGCGCACCTGGGCAGTCAAGAACCCGGCCATGGAGTTTACACTGTCGGTGAGGTCGCGCCAGGTGCCGGAGACCCCCTTGACGTCGGCCTGGCCTCCGAGCTTTCCCTCCGTACCCACT
>QZKK01000085.1 GCA_003599475.1 Desulfobacteraceae bacterium | reverse complement strand
TCGAAATCAACCTGAACCGGTGCATAACCAATGGAGCAGCTACCAAGGCAGATGCCGAAAAATGAAAAACATCAATTTTCAAAGAGCGAAATCAAAGCTGAATTCTTTAATTCTTTGATGTTATGCTTGAGGGTAGAAAAAATTCAATCCTGATTGTTTTGATCGCCGGAATCGGGGATTTGGTACTTGCCTCTAAAAGCATCAGAGCAATCAGACGTGGATACCCAGAATCCAATATACACCTTCTAACAAGTACCGAAGCTTCACCGATTGGGAGGAATTTTCCTTTCGTCGATTATGTCTGGACATTTCCTATCAGGGAGTTTAGAAAAAAAAAAATTAATATAGGTAAAATCTTCAAGTTGATTCTGAAGCTTCGCAAGATTGATTTTCTTGCAGCCATCAATCTGTATAGAGTCACATCATGGTGCGGATCCTTCAAGATGGGATTTCTCTTTCTATCCCTGAAAGCGGGGAAGAAGCTGGGTCATGACAAGTATGGATTTGGCTTTTTTTTGGATCGAAAGGCTTCGGAAGATACCTATGGAGAAATGCATTTTGCAGATTCAATGATGGAAATTGCCCGTATTTCCGGAGGCATACCGGATGATAGGGGAATCGAGGCATTCTATAGATCTGACAGCAAAGAAAGATGGGGGCATCTTTTCCAACCTAAAAAAGAATGCGGCCGAAATCCAATCATAGCTATAAACCCCGGTGCTGACCAGGCAAATAAAAGGTGGTCGCCTCATAATTTTGCCGTTGTTGCAGATTGTCTCATGGATTCTTTAAATGCCAAGATCTTTCTTCTCGGGGGTCCTGGTGAAGAACTTTTGGTTTTAAAAATCAAACGATGGATGAAAAACGATGTTGTCGATCTTTCCGGGCAACTGACCTTAGACGACCTTGTCTATGTCATCGACAAATGCGACCTTCTAATCACCAATGACAGCGGCCCAATGCACATTGCGGCAGCGGTAAAAACACCTTTGGTTGCTCTTTTCGGTCCAGAAACACCAATTCATACAAGGCCATATACTGATGAGCAACTATACCGCGTCCTATATAAGGGCAATAACGCAAAAAAAGATCATTCTAAAAATTATGGCTTGGATTTGATTACCCCAAAAGAAGTCCTATTAGCCTGCATTGATCTTTTGACTGAAGGCAGGAATAGAGATAAGTAACAGGCTAAAACAGATGATTGGGTATTCGGATCGATTTTATTTCCCTCCTGAGTGATGCCGCGAATTCGTCGAAAAGAATTATTCCTGGAAAAAGATGGTGGATGCTTTTGAAAAGGAGGCTTTGCGATTGATCCATCAAAGAAAGGGAAATATTGGAATGATGGAATAATGGAATGGTGGAAGGATGGGTCCAGCTTAATGAACCTTCTTTGCGTTCTTAGCGATTTTGCGGTTCAAATGTGCCATGAGTGCGGTTCCGGGTTCCAAGTTCAATCCGCAGATTACACAGATTACGCAGATACTTATTCTCTTATTCTTATTGCCGGATTGAGAGTTGGACACGGAATCTGCACTGCTATGAATGTCTTGGTCTTTGATCTGTGTTCTTCTGTGTCGATCTGTGTCCAAAAACATTTCTTTCTTGCAGCAACTCAATCCGCAGATTACACAGATATTAATCTTGTTGCGGGTTGAAATACTAGACACGGGTTTGTACGGATATGCACGGCTGAGCGAATAATGGAATGGTGGCCGCTGTGAAACGAAATGGGTTTCAGAGTGTAAAAAATATCGATCGGACTGGGTTTTGACAAGGTTATCGTTTTTAGGGTACACTTTGAAAAAACATATTTAGGGGTGAACGTATGTCAGTCTTCATAGATTACCGAAAGGAATTGCTGGAGGAAATAAGCGATTTATCGCCGCAGCAATTGGAGAAGATCTATCGCGCGGTCATGTTCTTGAAGGAAGAATTCATGACCCATGACGAAGCCCGCTATCACACCGAATCTTGGATTCAGGCAGAGATAGAGGCAACGGAGGCTTATCGTCAGGGAGGGCTGAAAACTTATGCGAATGTGGACGAAATGGTCCACGACATCGTCTCGGAGACAACGTCCGAGTGAACCTGGTCCCCTCGCCTCGTTTCCGCAAAAGCCTTCGCAATTTGGACCCACAAACCAGGGAGCGAGTTCGGAAAAAACTGAAGCTATTTCTCGAGAACAAATACCACCCCTCCTTGCGCTACAAAACGGTTCAGGCTCTCAAAAATCAAGATCCTCCGGTCAGAGAGATATCTATTTCGATGACCATCCGAATTACACTGCAGGAGTTTGAAGACCACGTCTATTTGCGAAACGTAGGAGGTCACAACATCCTGCCTTGAAGCCTAATCCGTGTCTCCGAAATATGCTCCCTCACCGCCAGAGGGGGGGGCTGCCACCACGGGAAGCAAAGCAACGAAGAGAAGGATCAAAGAGGAATTGAGCACGAGCAAGTTCATTTTTGAGGTTGCTGTTGAACTCTGGATAAAATCGAAGAATATGGAAAGCCAAACTCGAAGATATGAAGAGGGGTATCGAAATATGCCTGATAGCCCTCAAGGCATCCAAGCAAGAAAGGATACGGATCTACGCGGTTGCATGGAATTGTAAACTTTCTAAAATGGGGTGTTTATCCAGTATCCGTGTCTAAATTCTCTTTTCTTTTCTTCCGAGAATTGCGGGTTTAATTGCTTTCTCAATTGACAATCTGAAAAACTGAACCTAATATCTATGATAAATGGCTATCTTAGGGGGCTATTTATGAAGGATATCGAAATTTCAATAGCACAGGGCAAAAGAGACTTCACCAAGATTCTGCGTAATTCATTGGAAAGCGGCGAAAACATCATCCTTACCAAACGTGGAAAGCCGACAGCCGTAATCATCCCTTTCGAAGATTACCGTAAAATGAAAAAAATGATGCAGTTTACCGAGCTGGTCGACCTGAGGGCAAAGTTTGCAAAAAGCGGTTTGTCGGCGAGCATCATCTACGAAAAATCAAGGAGGATGCTGGAAAAAAGATAAATGAACAACCCTTTTGTCATCGATGCCAGCGTGGCTTTGAAGTGGTATTTGCCGGACGAAGAAGGGGTGGAGAAGGCTATTTATCTGCTCGATGCATTCATGAAGGATCAAATAACTCTGCATGCCCCCTCTCTCATCGACTGGGAATTTATAAACGCCATGTGGGTAGCGGGCCGTACAGGCCGGATTGTTCCAGATGATCGGGACGCGGCTGTTCAAAATTTCTTGGCTCTTGATATTGCAAAAACACATGCAAAGGGTATGTCAGAGTCGGTCCTTTCATTTGCCACCGAATTTCAAAGAAGTTGCTACGATTCAGCCTATCTTGCTCTTTCGTCAAATCTGAAGGTGCCTTTTGTTACTGCTGACAAACGCCTTTATAACGCTGTCGAAGACAAAATGAAATCAGTCGTATGGATCGAACATCTGGAGATAGCTTAAGCAGACTTCTGATCTCCGTCATCCGTCATCCGTCATCTGGCTCCACTTTTTCCGTCATCTGTTCCGAAAAACCCAAAAAACCCGATTACCAATGGAATCCAGCTTTACCGCCACTCTGCTGCCCATCACCTTGACTGAAGCGACAAATTGGATTACAATTCCGACATATTTCGCAATATGAAGGAGGGCTCTTAATATGGAGCTTTCAAACATTTCCAACATCCTGGGTGAGAAAGAAACTCCCCGAGAAGGCAGCTTGAGCCCGTTGGACCTTATGGAGATGAGCAACAGGGGGGTCACAAAAGAGTCTTTGATCCGTCTTACAAAGCACCTTGGATTCTCACTGCGACAGATGGCCGAGGTGTTGTCTGTAACAGATCGAACCATTCAACGATATGGCCGCAAGCACCGATTCAACCGAACCGTATCGGAGCAGATACTTCAAATCACCGAAGTAGCGGTGCGCGGTGAAGAGATTTTCGGGAACAAAGAGAGGTTCCTTTCCTGGATTAAATCACCGTGCCCTGCATTGGGCAACAGGACCCCGGCCTCGCTCCTCGGTTCCCGATTCGGCAGCGCCATGGTGCTCGATGAGCTCGGGCGCATCGAGCACGGAATTGTGTCTTGACGCTCGTCTACAGAATCGCAAAAACAGAGCACATATCGGATCTTACGGGTATAGGTGCGAAATTGTACGGAGGCCGATGGAATCATCGAGGCACGCCAATGGTCTACACCTCTGAGACGCGCTCTCTGGCCACCATAGAATTCCTTGTTCATGTATCCCTGCCATATGTCCCAACGGAGTTGAGTATCGCCACCATTGAGGTCCCGGATGAATTCATCCCGGAAGAGTCTTTGTCATCATCGCTGCCGGGGAACTGGCGTACCAGCCCACCGCCTCTCGAGCTTGCAGACTTTGGAACAGAATGGGCACGTTCGAAAGCCAGCCTGACATTGCGAGTTCCTTCTGCAGTCGTAACGCGTGAGTACAACATCCTTATCAATCCCTTGCACCATGATGCAGGCCGGGTTGTTGTGGTTGAGGCAGAGGTTTACCGAATCGACGAGCGCCTCCTTACGTGATACCGAAGGCGAATGAAAGTTGACTTGAAGGCTATTTGTGTATATATAAATAATATATACGATAGTGGGAGGTGCTCCTGTGGAAACAGCAAAATTATTTCAAAATGGTAATTCTCAAGCGGTAAGGCTTCCCAAGGAATTCAGAATTCCTGGCACCGAAGTTAAAATATACAAAAGGGGCAACCAAGTGATTCTGGAGCCAATAGAACCGACATGGGATTCACTGTTCGAGTCGCTCTCTGAATTTCCGGATGACTTTCTGAAAGACGGGAGAAATCAACCCTCCATGCAGGAAAGAAAATTTTTCTGATGCAATTTCTCTTTGATACCGATATTTGCATATGTCTAATAAAAGAGCGCCCGCCGGCGGTTATTGAACGATTTCGGCGCCATTCACCCAAGGATTGTGCAATCTCCACGATTACGTTTTTCGAGCTTCAATATGGGGTCGAAAAAAGTCAATACCGGCAGCGTTCCGAAGCAGCTCTTGCCAAGTTCCTCTTGCCCCTGAACCTCATTGACCTCGACATATCAGCTGCTCGAGAAGCCGCAGCTATTCGGGTGGAACTGGAAAAAAAGGGTATGCCGATCGGTTCCTACGATCTTCTAATTGCAGGCATTGCTCGATCACGCGATATGATCCTTGTGACCAACAATTCGGAAGAATTTGGGAGAGTTGCTCATCTGCATCTTGAAAACTGGGCACATTGATGCGGCAAGTAAAATCTGGGCTGGTTCTTATGCTGTTTTCCGTCCTCTGTCATCCGTCTTCTGCCATCCGGTTCTTCCGGTTCTTCCGGTTCTTTCCGTCATCTGTCGTCTGTCATCTGGTTCCTAACGTCTTGAATCCGGAATTTTGAATCCGGAATCTTTGAATATCAGAATCTTCCATGTGCGGCATCTGCGGTAAATTAAGCTTCTCCGGGCGGCCGATCGAAGAGAACTTGATCCGGACCATGTGCAAGACGATCTCCTATCGGGGTCCGGATGACGAAGGTGTGTGGTGCATGACAAAGCCGGAGGGAGGTTCAATCGGCCTTGGGCACCGGCGGTTGAGCATCATCGATCTATCGGAAGCCGGTAAGCAGCCGATCGCAAACGAAGACAAAAGCCTGTGGCTTGTTTTTAATGGGGAAATCTACAATTTCACAGAGCTTCGCAAGAAACTGGAAAAAAGCGGGCACCGATTCACGTCGAATACGGATTCGGAGGTGCTCCTCCATCAATACGAAGAGGATGGGATTACGTCCGTTGAAAAATTCAACGGCATGTTCGCTTTCAGTCTGTGGGATAACCATAGAAATAGACTGCTGCTGTGTCGCGATCGCATCGGAATCAAACCCCTTTATTATTATTGGGACGGCAAGGACCTTGTATTTGCATCGGAAATAAAAGCGATTCTGGCAGATCCTTCCGTAAAAAGAGAGATTTCCTTCGAGGCCTTGGGCCTTTACCTGATGTCCGGCTATATACCGGCCCCCTGGACCATTTTTGAAAAGATCTACAAACTCCGACCTGGACACTGTCTCATTGCTGAAAACGGCACTATTAGATTAGAGAAATACTGGGATTTGCAATCCGGAGATGTTGCCGAGGGCATTTCTTTCGAGGACCAGAAACACCGCCTGTTCGAATTGATGAGTGCATCGGTTCGCAGCCATTTGGTATCGGATGTTCCGCTTGGAGCTTTTTTGAGCGGCGGCATCGATTCGAGCATCGTAGTTGGGCTGATGGCGCAAAACATGTCCCAACCGGTCCGGACATTTTCCATCGGCTACAAAGATCTGCCCTTATACGACGAAACCGATTACGCCAAAGAGGTCGCATCCTTTCACGGTACGGACCACCACGAATTCAAGGTAAGCTGCAGGGACACCATCGATATCGTGCCTGCCGTTTTGGACAGCCTGGACGAGCCGTTTTCCGATTCCTCCGTTTTTCCAACCTATCTGGTCTCTCAAAAAACCAGAAAAGAAGTCACTGTGGCACTGGCGGGAGACGGTGCGGATGAGCTGTTTGCAGGATATCGAAGGTATACGGGAGAATACTGGTACCGATACTATTCTTCCTTACCAAAATTTTTGAGAAGCTCCGTGCTGGAGCCTGCAGCCGATATCCTGCCGGATTCGAGGGATGGACATCTGACCGAAAGACTGCGCAGAGTCAAGAAATTCATCCAGGGTGCCGAAGGTCCCCTTCAGCATCGGATCGAAGCCTGGCGCAAGATTTTCACAGAAGAAGGCTGCCGGGACATGATCCGACCGGATATTTTCGGAAAATTCCGACTGGAGACATTTTCGGAAAACATCGCAGGCTATCTGGAAGAATTCGCGGGGGACCCTATAAACAAAATGCTCTATCTGGACCTGAAGGACTCCTTGCCGGACGATATGCTGAATAAAGTCGACCGGATGAGCATGCTCAACTCCCTGGAAGTTCGGGTTCCGTTTCTGGATCATTCGGTGGTCGAATTTGCCTTTCGGCTGCCAGGACAAACCAAGCTTCACCGCGGAAGGCGGAAATACATCCTCCTTGAAACCTTCAAATCGCTTCTTCCCAAGAGAATTCACAACCGTCCGAAATGGGGCTTCGAAGTCCCGATCAGCGCATGGTTGAAAGACGAGTTGCGGTTTTTAATCGATGACTATCTGTCGGAACGGACCATCGAGGACCAGGGAATCTTCAACTACGCTTCAATACAAAAACTGAAGGATAGCTATTTTCAAAATAAGAGCGATACATCCTGGCAGCTCTGGAATCTAATCATCCTCTCATATTGGTATAAGAGATACGTTGGATGAGCATGGAGCATGGACTCATAGAATTAGAGCTGAGAAGGAAAGAGGGACAGAAGGAGAGAGGGAAAGCACAAAAGGCATAGAGCGTGGAGCACGGGGCATGGAGACTGCAAGAGAAAGAAGATGAGAAATTTAGAAGGTTAGAAGATTAGTGAAGACGCTGCCTGTTGATTGAAATGAAAAGCGAGTACAACCATTCGACTATTCAACCAGTGAACGATTTGACCGAAAGGTTTGAATGAAACTACGTGATCTGACCATCCTCCAGTATCAGAATGTCACAAAGAGCGCCCACTTGCATCGTCTATGGCTCTCCTTGGAGGCGTTCAAGAAACAGATGACCTATCTGGCCGAAAACAATTTCCATGTTTTATCACTCGATGAAGCGATCGGTTACATGGAAAGGAAAGTCGAGGTGAACGGCAAACGACCGATTTCGATGACCTTCGACAACGGCTTTATTTCTTTCTATGCGGAAGTCCTTCCTGTACTGAAAACATATGGATTTCCTGCGGCCGTTTTGGTCTCTCCTGAGAAGCTTGATTCGACTGCAACGATCGGCGCTCATCCCGTTCCCTACCTGACCTGGGAGCTGTTGAAAGGCCTCGATGAACAAAACATCACACTCGGCACTTACGAGGATGCGGCTTTGAATATCAACCAGATTCCGGAAGCCCTCGTTCGGGATCATATCACGACCTTTAAAAAACAGATGGAGGACCGGTTAGGAAGAAGGATCGACTATCATGGTGTAAAAGAGGGGGTTCCGAAATCTGAAATCCGTTCTCTTTTGATAGCCGAAGGCTACAGGGCATTCATGACGCAGTGCCCTACAAAACAGAAACCGGATCTCTATGCCGTCGGCCGCATCCAGGTGGATGATGAAGATTTCAATATTTTTCTCTCGAAAATCTCGACAACCTATCTGTTCTTCAAAGACAAAGAGAGCTGGAAGTATATCCGAAAATACCGCCTCGATCGAGTCGCCCATAGGATGTCGGAGACGTATAATTGGATAAGAAGTTTAGAAGTTTAGAAGTTTTTTCAATTTTGACTTATTGTTTGGAATTTGTTGCTTGTGATTTGGGGTTTTCTGCAACTAAATGACCAGCGAATACGAATCAACCACTCAACCACTCAACGACTTGACCAATAC
The DNA here is from genome assembly GCA_003599475.1 of Desulfobacteraceae bacterium. The sequence goes on along the minus strand of QZKK01000085.1, from coordinate 68,288 downwards.
CGGGAAGATACGCGTTTTGCATCTGCATACGCTCCCGATTGTCAGCGGGTCGGGGATCAATACCTTTTTGTCCATGAAGGGGCTGGATAAGGATCGATATGAGGTGGAGTTCGGGTGCGCGCCGGGGGGGCGGCTCAATGAGCTTGTCGCATCAAACGGAATTCGGGTGAAGGAGATCAAAAATTTCGTTCAGCCTTTGAACCCGATAAAAGATCTGCTTGCACTGGTTGAATTGACCCTTTTTCTGAAAAAAAACAGGTATCATATCATTCATACCCACAACTCGAAGGCGGGTTTTATCGGGAGGCTCGCCGGAAAGCTGGCTTCCGTTCCGATCGTCGTGCACACGGTTCACGGATTCTCGTTTCATGACCAGGAGCCGTTCTGGAAAAGGAAGCTCCTGTTGAACCTGGAGCGGATTGCTTCCAGGTGGTGCGACAGGATGATCTTCATCTCACAGCCGCTGATCGACTGGGGATTGAGGGAGAGAGTCGCCCGAATAGATAAAATCGTAAAAATCTACAGCGGAATCGAGCTTGAAAAATTCCGCCTGGCTTCGGAGGGAGAGACAAATCGGCTCAGGAAAAAATGGGGGATTGCACTGGATGAAGCGGTGATCGGCATCGTTTCCAAGCTCTGGGAGGGGAAAGGGCACGCCGTCCTTATCCGCGCTTTCAGTGAGGTTTCGAAGCATCTCCCCAATTCAAAGCTCGTAATCGTCGGCGAAGGCGATTTAAAAAACGAGCTGGAATCCCTCTCATCTGCTATCGGAATGAACGGACGGGTTCTTTTTACCGGGTTTCAGGCCAATGTCCGCGATCTTCTGGCCTGCTTCGATGTGGCTGTTTTACCTTCATTCTTCGAAGGAATGGGGCGGGTTTTACTCGAAGCCATGGCCATGGAAAAGCCGGTAGTCGGCACCCGTGTGGGGGGCATTCCGGATCTGATCGACGATGGCGTAAACGGCTTTTTGATCGAGCCGGCAAACGTGATGCAGCTATCCTCATCCATCTTAAGAATCTTAAACGATAAAGACCTTGCAAGGCAAATGGGACGAGCCGGGCGAAAAAAGATTCAAGCGGTATACAGCGCAGAATACATGGTTCGCGCCATCGATGATGTCTATCGCCGACTCTTTATCGAAAAGGGGATCCAATATGCGTCCTGACATTTTAAGGCAGATCGGAGCCGGCATCCTGCTTTTCATTTTTCTGCTGCCTCCGGTTCGCCGGTTCTACTTCAATGCGGGCTTGAGATGGCAGTATATTTTGGCGTTTTCATTTGTCGCTGCCTTTTTTTTAGTCCCCTTCTGCCGCATCATCGCATCTAAGCTCGACATCATGGACCGGCCGGACTGGCGGAAAATCCACGAGAACGCCACTCCCCTACTCGGAGGTCTTGCCGTTTTTCTTGCCTTCGGATTTTCCCTTGCGGTCAACAACGTCTTTCTGCCCGGAATGAAAAGTCTTCTGGCCGGATCCTTCTTGATCTTCGTGATCGGTCTCTGGGATGACGTACGGCCTATTTCTGCGGCTCTCCGGTTTTTTCTTCAGATCGCAATCAGTATTCTTGTGGTCACTTACGGAAAGATTACACTGACGCTTTTCATACAATTTCCCGGAGCCGATGCGCTCAACTTCGTTCTTACCATTCTCTGGCTGGTGGGTCTTACGAACGCCATGAACTTCTTCGACGGCATCGACGGGCTGGCTGCCGGGCTGTCGGTTATCGGCGCCTCATTCATGGGAGCGATTGCCTTCAAAACCTATCAGCCTTCGCTGGGATGGCTTGCCGTCGCGCTGGTCGGCGCATGTGCGGGTTTCATGCCGTACAATTTCAGAATCGGCAGATCTGCAACCATTTTTCTGGGAGATTCCGGCAGCACCTTCATTGGATTTACACTTGCCGGTCTTGCCATTCTGGGGGAATGGTCGGCAACCAGTCATTTCGTCTCTTTCACAGCCCCTGTTCTGGTCTTTGGTGTACTGATTTTCGATATGGTGTATGTGACTGCTTCAAGGATCAAGAACCGGACCGCAACAAATCCGTTGGGTCTGCTTGCCAGGGCAAACAAGGATCATATTCATCACCGCCTCCTTTACATGGGGTTTAAGCGAAAAGAGGCGGCATTTACGATCTTTACAATAGCGATATGCCTGGGAGTGAGCGCTCTCATCATCATGGACCAGAATTTTATCGATGCCGTGCTGGGATTGCTGCAAGCCGTGCTGGTTTTGGGAATCGTGGCAATATTGATGTTTAAGGGAAGGGACATTGCAGGTTACGAATCAGGTGGATCGATTGAACGAAGAATGATTGAATGATGGAATGTTGGGAAGGGACATGTAAGCAGTGCCGTCAGGTATTGGGTAAAAGATCATGATGTTGAGAAATTATAGAATTTTCGAAGCCTTTAGTTATCGTTTTTCCAAGTCTTTCTTTTCACACAAGGCGAAGATTTGGGTGTTGCTCCTTGCGGTCGCCGTCCATCTTCAGACTTCAGGCGCCGTTGCCGAAGAGTTCATTCAGTTGCCGGGCGTGATCCATGTGCATTCAAGCTTCAGCTCGGGAGATCACACGTTTAAAGAGCTGGTCGATATGGCACAGGAAAAAAGCCTGGAAGTCCTGATCCCGACCGATCATGACATGGTCGCGATGGAGTACGGCATATTTCCCCTGCGAAATATCCTCAAGAAGCGGGTGGAAATGAAATCCGTTTTGCAGGCCGGCGCCCAAAAGTATCTGGAAGAAATCGAGGCGATCAACAAAGAGCAGAATCGCGTGCTGATCGTGCCGGGTGTCCAAACATCCCCTTTCTACTACTGGACCGGAAGCCCTTTTCAGGGAGACTTGACCGCCCACGATTATCAGAAGGAGCTGCTGCTGATCGGAATGACGAATCCAGCGGATTATCTGAATTTGCCTCTGCTCCACCGCGGATTCTCGAAGACTTATGTCAAGAATTACCTGACGCGGTTCCTCATTCTTCTTTTTGCACTTCTTTCAGGCCTATATTTGGCTTTCCAGAAGGGAACGTACCGGTACTTCGGCTTCGCCATCTGTGCAGCCTCTCTGATTCTCCTGGTAAATCATCATCCTTTCCAAAGCTCCCGGTTCGACCCGAATTACGGGAATCAGGGGATTCAACCGTACCAGGACCTGATCGATTATGTAGGAGCACGGAAAGGTCTTGTCTTCTGGTCCCATCCGGAGGCTCTCGCTGCGGCGGGAGGGGTGAAAATGGGCCTGGTCACGCTTCAGACCGAACCATACCCCGATGCCTTGGTTCAATCGAAAAACTATACAGGATTTGCGGGACTCTACGGTGAATTGACCAAAGTCAACGAACCAGGCCGCCAGTGGGATCAAGTGCTGTTGGAATATTGCGAGGAAAAAAGGCCGCAGCCGGTCTGGGCAATTGCCGAGGCGGATTTCCACAAACCCAAAAATGAAGGCGGAGCGGTCGACATCGATTCCTATCAGACCGTTTTTCTCGTCCGAAGCAAAGGCACCCAAGCGGTTTTGGACGCTCTTTCTTCAGGGAAGATCTATGCTGTTCGGAAGGGCACAAATGCAAGGCTGATCCTGAACCGGTTCCAGGTCGGTTCCAAGGGCTACAAGGTTCTCGCCAATATGGGCGAGAAGCTGAACAGCGTGTCCCAACCTGAAATTCACATCGGCGTTTCCGCCTCGGATCACGGGGAGCATCCTGTCAAATTGACACTGGTCAGGCGGGGAAAGGTCTTTAAAGAGATTGAAGCGAAGACTCCGGTTGAAATTACGATTCAGGACGAAGAAGGCTGGGAAGGGATCTCCTATTACCGCCTGGAGGTCGATGGGAAAACCGAAGGAGAAATCCTTTCCAATCCGATCTTTGTTTCCAGAGAACAATAATCCGCAGATTACGCCGATTAACAAAGATTATTTCCTGATACCAGGTCTGCTAAGGCTTTATTCTTTGCGACTTTGCGCCTTTGCGTGAGATTTTTTCTATGCGGTTGACATAAAAAGATATTCCTATTATTTAGGGGCCGCTGTCCGAAGTTTTGTACATAGGAGAGAATTTTCAGTGGTAGAATTTAGAGATCTTTTTTCCAGAGGGAACCTCCAGAAAAAAAAGGAAACTCGACCTGAGGCACCGGAACCCGGGAAAGGGAAAGATCGACTCAATTTCCGTGACATTGCCTCCGAAGTGAAAAAGAATGCCCGCGAGGGTGAAGAAGGAGGAGCGAAGCCCAGCGAAATCGTCCCGTCAAAACTTCCCAATAAAAAAGAAGTGTTCCGATTCGGAGATGTCTATCCGCAAACGGAGGAAAGCCCGTCCCGATCCGCTGTAATACACCCCGTGATTAAACCTTCCATTCCTCATCTCCCCCCTGAATTGGAAAAAAAGCGGCAACTGCTTTATCATGAGGTCGCAAAGTATCTCCGGGAAGTCTTCGAGGCTGTAAAAAAAAGGCGCAGATTTTCCATATCGGCCGGATTCAAAATCATGCACCAGATGGTGGAAAGCCAACCACCGTACGATCCGCTTTTCATCAATGCCATCCATCAAGACAATCCCGGCGAATACATTATCTACCATTCGGTTAATGTTTCCATATTTGCAGTAAAGATCGCCCAGTATCTGGGTTACAGCAATAAGCGCCAGGAAGAGATCGGCATGGCCGGCCTTCTTCACGATGTTGGCGCAGCGCTGGTTTCGGACGACATTCTGTACAAACGGGACGCGCTCGACCCAAGGGAGATTTCAATTCTCCGCGAGCGCCCGCTCAATACATTCAAGCTGCTGAACCAGTTCGGCGAACAATATCAATACCTTGCAGACTGTGCCTATCAGGTCTATGAAAGGTTCGACGGCTCGGGATACCCGAATGGGATGATGGGAGATGAGATCAAGGAATATGCCCAGATCATCGGCTTGCTCGACATGTACGAAGCGCTGATCCATTCAAGGCCTCAGCGGATCAAATTCCTGCACTTCAATGCCGTAAAAGAGATTATTAAAACGCACAAGAAGGGCTTTAAAAAAGAGCATCTGAAAGCATTGCTCAACAGCTTTTCCATCTTCCCATTGTCAAGCTACGTTCGCCTGAACTCCGATGCCATCGGAAAAGTGATCGAAACGTACCCGGATCAGCCCCTTCGGCCGAAGATCAGGATCGAATTCGATTCCCAGGATCGGAGGGTGTTGACGGAACGGATCGTCGATCTTTCGCAAAATACACTGCTGCATATCATCGATTCCGTTTCGGAAGCCGATTTGAAATCGCAGGCAGCCGATAAGGACCAATAGGAAACGATGTACACAGATTACTGGGGTTTAAAAGAGCCGCCCTTCGAGAATGTACCCTCGGATCGTCTCTTCCGTTCTCCTCAACATGAAGAAGCTCTGATGCGGTTGATCTATGCAGTGGATCATCGAAAGGCCGTGGCCATGCTCACCGGCGACGTCGGAACGGGCAAGACCACCGTCGCAAAGGCGTTCATGAAGCAGTTGAGCGAAAAAAAATACGATGCCCGGATTCTTTCAAATCCGGCTCTCGGTCCTGTCGATCTCATTAAAGCTATTCTGCTTCAGTTCGGTGAAAAAACCGAATCCAATTCGAAGACGGATCTCTTGAATCTTCTCAGTCAGAGGCTCTACCGAAACAGCGAACGAAACCTCAATTCGGTTCTCATGGTCGACGAGGCCCATGTCATCAACGACCAGTCCACCCTGGACGAGCTCAGGATGATGCTGAATCTGCATGCAAACGGAAAGTTTCTGATCACGCTTGTCCTTTTGGGGCAGCCCCCGCTGCTTAGAAAGATTTCATCGCTTCAACCGCTGAAGGAAAGAATCGGAGTAAAGTATCATCTGGAGCCATTGGATCTTCAAAATACGATAAGATACATCATGTTTCGACTGAAGGCGGCAGGAGCGGTACGCGGCTGTTATACGAAAGAAGCCGTATCGGTTCTGCATGGTTACACCGAGGGATTGCCGCTTCGGATCAATAACATCTGCGATCGCTGCCTCCTGATCGGCTTCATGCGAAAGGCACACCTGATCGACGCCAAGATCGTCAACGAAGCGATCGAGGACACGCGGTAGCGGGTTACGAGTTGCGGGTTGCGGGAATTTTGTTGCGGTTATGCCGCACTGCTTCATCTGCTTGCCCTGTGAAATCCTATTGAGATTTCATCGGGGCGGCCCAAAGGAACTTACTTTACCATGAACTTTGTTCACTCTGCTCGCAACCGGATTGAACATCGCCCGCACGTTTTGCCCATCATTCCATTATTCCAACATTCCATTATTCCATTCTCTTTGTCGGTTGCGGCAGTTCTTCTGATCAGTTTTTTCATCTCCGGCTGCGGGAAAGGGCAGACGGTTGAAGACCAGCCGGCAGCATGGGAGCAGTCGGGAGGCCTGATTACCACCGGGCAGTACCGGGCCGTGGCGGTTGCCGACCTGGATAACGACGGAAATCTGGATGTCATCGGAGGATCGGACCTGCCGGGTACGGTTGCCGTCTGGTATGGAGACGGCAGGGGCGGATTCCCCGCCTACCAGTTCCTCCCCGTAAAAGCGGATGTCCGCTCCATTTCCGTGGCGGACATCGACAAAGACGGGCTTCTCGACCTCGTATTCTCCGTTCAGCGCGAAGCCCTTGGAATCATGGTCTGGATGAATCAATTAGACCGCAAGTGGAAGCAGGGTTTCGGCCCCGACCAGGTCAAAAGTTATGAAAATCTGCAGACGGCAGACATCAACCGGGATGGATTCCAGGATATCATCGCCGCCAATGCAACCGAAAAAAGAGACGCCGGCATCCAGGTCTGGTTCGGAGACGGGAAAGGGAACTGGCCGATGGAGACCGGCCCCACCAATGAGGGATTGTACATGGATGTCGCACTTTCCGACTTCAACAACGACGGGAATATCGACCTTGCAGGCTCCGGCTGGGGGACCGATGGCGCGCTCAGAATCTGGTTGGGAAACGGGACCGGCGGATGGTCGTCAACGGCTCCGTTGAAAAAGGGAAGCTTCTATGCGCTGAGTACCGCGGACATAAACGGAGACGGCAGCCTGGATATTCTTGCCGGTTCCTACCGGATGGGGATTCAGATCTTTCTCGGAGACGGGACGGGGAAGTTCAAAAATGTCCCGAGTCCGACTGCGGAGGGGAGTTTCTGGAAGGTGCTTCCGCTCGATCTGAACGAGGACGGAAAACTCGACCTGATCTCCGGTTCGATCGAGGACAAGGGGCTCAAAGCCTGGACACGACAGGGGGAAAACTCGTGGGCGCCTGTTTCCGGCCGGTTCCCATCGAAGGGGATCTACTACGATATGACGATCTCCGATATCGATCGAGACAACCGGAGCGATCTTTTTACGGCAAACTACGGAGAGGGGATCAAGTTGTGGTCGGGACAGGGAGGAGCTCCGGCTGCCGGTCCCGGAACAGGGACGATTCGGGTCAAACAGATACCGGCAACCGAAGCACTCATGGGCGTGCAGTCCGTCCAGGAAAACGACGTTTTCACCACCGTGGATGGGCTTCCCCAGTATAAGATCGGACCCGGAGACGTGCTGGAACTGACCACATGGAGGGGGACCCAGGGGAACCGGGAAGAGATCACGGTTCGATCCGACGGGAAGATCTCTTTTGCGTTCATCGAAGATCTCTATGTGTCGGGGCTCACGATTCCACATCTGGACGAATTGCTGAGAAAAGAGTTGAAGGCATTCATCAAGAATCCCAGGATCGATGTGGTGGTGAAGAGACACAACAGCAAGCTGGTCACCTTGTCCGGATCGATCCAGTCTGTCCCATATACCCGAACAGGCCCGGGGCAGTATGCATTGACCGGGAAAACCACTCTCCTCGAGATGCTCAATATCGCAGGCGGCCCTACAAACGACGCCAATCTGAACCGGGTTCGGATCCGCCGGAAGGATGGAAGATCATTTGTGATCGATCTGTTCAAGGTGATCATCCAGGGGGATGCAAGCCAGGACATTGTCCTGGATGCCGGAGACATCGTCATGGTGCCGAGTGTCGCGACAGCGGAAAACCGCGTGTATGTCTTCGGAGAGGTCACAAACCCGGGACTGTTTACCTTCACCGGGAGGGACATCCGGATTTTCGACGTAATTTCCCGTGCCGGGGATGTGACCATATTTGCAAAAAGAACCCAGACGAGAGTCGTCCGAGGCGACATCGCCCGCCCCGAGATCATCCCCGTAGATCTCACAGCGCTCCTCGAGCGGGGGGACCAGACCCAGAACATCGCTTTGCAGAACGGCGATTTCGTCTATGTGCCGCGAACTTTCCTCGGCGATGCCAACCGCTTCCTGAACCAGATCCGGCCGCTGATCGATCTTGCACTCGAACCCGCCAGGATCCGGGACACATACAGCGAAGCGGATAGGCTGCGGATTACAAATCTGCCCTAATGCAACTAAATCCAAATTTTACAGAACAAGGGCTTCGCTCTAATTGGATTGCTGGAATAATGGGTTTAGCGGAATTCTATCTTCATAGATCCCATTATTCCAATATTTCAGTATTCCAGGACGTTTTCAAATAGTTGTAGAATGTGAGAGATAATCTCTCGGATTCAGCACTAGAACTTTTATATTTCTTTCGGAATAGGAAAGATGGCTCAGTACGACGTTGATCTCAGGGACTATTGGCGAATCATCCGAAAAAGAAAATTCACCATTTTCTTCATGGTGATCGTCGTGGGGCTCACCAGCTTCGGCGCCGCCAAGCTGAAGGAGCCGGTGCCCCTCTACGAGGCGACGGCTTCGGTCAAGATCGAGCGGTCGGGAACGATAATCGGCGGATTCGGAAGGTCTGCCATGTTCGGAGCCGATGAAAACATCCTCACCCAGGCCTTCATCATCCGCAGCTTCCCGGTCATGGTGCATACCGCCAAGATGATCGGATGGCTCCCCAAAGACGTAACCGAAAAGAAGATCCGCGAAAACAAGTCCTACCTGTCATCCGTCATGCGCCTCAAGGGGATGGCCCGCACGGATATCGAAGCGGGCACCAATATCATCAATATCGTTGTTACCTCCCAAAAGAACGAAGAAGCGGCCTTCCTGGCCAACGCCATTGCCAATGCGTTCCGAGACTTCAACATCAAGGAGAGAAACCGGCAGACGATCGATGCCCAGGCATTTATCGAAACGCAGCTCAATATCGTCTGGGATCGGCTGTCCCAGGCGGAGGATAAATTCAAGAAGTTTCAGGAGACCTATTCCCTGACCGGACTCTCGGCCCAGACCAGCAGCATCATCAACCGGATTTCGGCCGCGGAATCCGCCTACGAGGAGGTCCAAAGCCAAAAAAGTGAGCTTACCTCGGTACTGGAAAAAATGCGAAAGGCTTCGGATTCGCCGGACAGTATCAAAGGCGCGCTCTTTTCACGGTTGAGCAGCAAAATCCTGCAGGACATGAACGCCAAGCTGACCAGCCTCTTTCAGAAAAAGGAAGGTCTTCTGGTCGATTTCACGGAGAAGCACCCCGAGGTGGTCGACATCGATGATCAGATCAAAATACTGACCGCCGATATGGAAAAGGAGTCCAATCTCCTTTTGACCAGTTTGACCAAACGTGAACAGGAGCTTTCGGAGAAACTTGAAAGATCGAAACAGGAAAACCGCGACATCCCGGAAAAAGAGCTCCAGCTCGCCCGCTTGAAACGGGAGGTAACCCTTCAGGAGTCCCTCTATCAGCAACTGAAGGCAAAGCATCAGGAGATTCAGATTCAAGTCTCCGGCAGGATCGAAGAGGTGAGCATCGTTCGCCCTGCATTGGTCCCCTCGTATCCGACCAATCTGCCGTCGAAGATCATGATTGTGGCAACCGGGATCATTTTAGGACTCATCCTGGGCGTGGTGCTCTCTTTCCTGATAGAAACCATGGATACATCCATCGGAACCATCGAGGATATCGAAGCGCTCCTGGGGGTTTCGGTGCAGGGTCTGATCCCGTTTCTCGAAATCGATCCAAAAGCTGCCGAGCAAAAGGACATCGGCCCGTCCGCTGCGGGACGGACGCGATATCTGATCACCCATTACGATCCCAAGTCGCTGGCCGCCGAATCTTTCCGGTCGCTGAGGGCAAACCTCCAGTTCATCAAGCGCGACAAGGGGGATAAAATCTTCATGATTACAAGCTCTTTCATCCAGGAAGGGAAAACCTTCAATGCCATCAACACCGCCTTGAGCATGGCGCAGTCCGGAGAAAAAATTCTCCTGGTGGAGACGGATCTCCGAAAGCCAGCCATCTATAAAATGTTCGGGCTTTCCCGGTCGCCCGGATTGACCGATTACGTATTGGGAAATTATCAGTGGAAGGAGATCGTCAATTCGATCACAGACATCATGCTGGGGGATTTCGATATCGAGGAGATCCTGCGGACCCAGGGGCTGGACAATCTCCACATCGTGACTGCCGGCACGATCCCCCCGAACCCGAGCGAGATCATCCGGTCCTCGCGCTTTCAGGAGTTCCTGCGGGAGGCAAGAGATCAGTTCAGCTTTATCTTCCTGGATGCCCCGCCGATCCTGCCTGTCGCCGATGCGACGGAAATTGCGCCGAACACCGACGGGGTGCTCCTGGTATACAAAGTCGGGCAGATCGGCCGCGGGGTCCTCAAAAGAGCGAAGGCATCCCTGGACAACGTCAACGCGAAGGTGACAGGAGTCATACTGAACAACGTGAGGCCCGAGGTCGGTCCGGACTATTTCAAATACCAGACCCAGTACTATTATGGCCGCGAAAAAAAGGAAAGCGTCGAAAGAGAACCTTTCTACGTGCAACAAATTCAAAAGATCGCCAGGCTGTATAAGAAACACGCGAGACGGATCCGGCAAGCGGCGCTTTTGCTGGCGGTTCTGTCGCTTTTTTCCGGCATCTTCTGGAAGGAAATCTTCTAACTCCCCTCCATGATTTCAGCACCTAATCTCAATATCAAATCGCTGTTCTCTCTGATCACCTTCTTTGCGATCGCCGTGGCAACCGGAATCATGGCCGCCAAATTTTCTTCGACCGCCATGATCTCGATGATTCTTGGCCTCGGGTTCTTCATCGTGGCTTTCATCCATACGGAGCTCGGCCTCTATCTACTCGTCTTTTCGATGCTCCTTTCCCCTGAATTCACCGTGGGTGCAGCCGGCGGCGAGGTCGCCCAAAGAGGGGGAGTCGCCCTCCGGCTGGAAGATTTTTTGCTGCTCGTCATCGGATTCAGCTGGTTTACCAGGGCGGCGATCAACAAAGAGATTGGGCTCTTTTTGAAGACCCCCCTGAACAAGCCGATTTTTTTCTATCTGATGATCTGCCTGATTTCCACCGGGCTTGGCGTCATCGGAGGACGGGTCAATGCCAAAGTCGGCTTCTTCTATGTGCTGAAATACTTCGAATACTTCATCATCTATTTCATGATGGTCAACCATCTCGAAAAGAAGAAGCAGGTCAACCGATTTCTCATCTGTCTCTTCATCACCTGCTTTCTGGTATCGGTGTACGGGATTCTCCAGATTCCCATGGGGGTCAGAGTTTCAGCACCCTTCGAAGGAGAGGCCGGCGAGCCGAACACACTCGGAGGCTATCTGCTCTTTATCGGTGCCCTGGCAATCGGCCTCATTTCCAAAATCGAGGACACAAAGGGGAAGATGTTTGCCGGCATCCTGATTTTTGCCATCATTCCCCCCCTGCTCTTCACCTATTCCCGATCCACCTATCTTTCGATCATCCCGATGGGACTCTATCTATCCCTTCGCACCGCCCGGCCCGCCATTCTCATCGGGCTTTTTCTATCCCTTCTGCTGGTAAGCCCTTTTTTGCTCCCCAAAAGCGTCATCGATAGGCTCAAATACACGATCAGCCAGGCGGAGACAATCGGGCAGATTCAGGTGGGCGAGATCCGGCTGGATACTTCCCTTTCCGCAAGGCTGACCTCCTGGGAACAGACCGCCATCGGCTTCATACAGCACCCGGTTTTCGGACACGGAGTCACCGGCTTCGGGTTTGTCGACGCGCAGTATTTCAGGGTCCTTGTCGAAACAGGAGCGATCGGTGTCTGCATTTTTTTCTATCTCATCTTCGCCGTGTTCAAATTGATCGCACAAACTTCGCACCGGCTGACCACCCCCTATTACAAGGGAATCGTCACCGGGTTCACTGCCGGGTTCATCGGCCTGCTTTTTCATGCCATCGGCGCCAATACATTCATCATCGTGCGCATCATGGAGCCGTTCTGGCTGGTGGCGGCGATTGTTTTTGCGCTGCCCAAGCTGGAAGAAGCGGAGAGAATGGAGCAGGGAGCATAGAGAAAAACAGAGGGAGAGAGGGTGAGAGGGAGAGAGGGAAATCGGAAGTCGGAGGTCGGAGGTCAGAAGTCGGAGGTCGGAGGTCGGAGGTCAGAAGTTGAGAAGCTTAGAAGGTGAGAAGTTTAGTGAATAACGAACGGCATAGAGCAGAGAGAGGGAAGTCGGAGGTCGGAGGTCGGAAGGACAAGAAGTTGAGAAGTTTAGAAGATATGAAGATTAGTGAAGAGATCGCATAGGGCTTAATGAAGACCGGCGAACATAAAGGCTCGACCGATCGACGACTCGACGACTCAACCGGTCTTCCAAGGGTGAATCCTTCCATCGTGCTGCGGGAGGAGTTTGAGGATTTTGTGTTTTTGTACGATCCGGATACGGGAGAGACATTTCCCCTCAATCCGGCAGGGGTGTTTATCTGGCGGCAGTTGGACGGCTGCAGTTCGATCGACCGGATCGTTGAAAAGATGAATGAAGGATTCGAGGGGGTGCCCGCTTCGGCAAAAGCTCATGTGGAGTCTTTTTTGGATGATCTTAAAAAGAGACGACTGATATGCACTTGAAGCGGTCGGAGGAGATCCGGGTAATGAAAACCCCTCGAACCGTGGATATCGCCATAACCGCCCGGTGCAATCTCCGATGCGCATACTGCAGCCATTTTTCCGCACCCGGGGATACGGAAGACCTCGAAACGGAAGAATGGCTTCGCTTTTTCAGGGAGCTCAACCGCTGTGCGGTCATGGATGTCATTTTGCAGGGGGGGGAGCCCTTCTTCAGAAAAGATTTGAGGCGTCTCCTCGAAGGGATTGTCGAAAACCGGATGCGGTTTTCGATCCTGACCAACGGCACCCTGGTTCGATCCGATCTCGCTCGATTTATTGCCGGAACCGGCAGATGCAACGGGGTTCAGGTCTCGCTGGACGGGTCCCTCGCGGAGACCCATGATTCATTTCGGGGCAAAGGCGCCTTTCACGATGCCCTTAGAGGGATCGAAATTTTCAAAGCAGCGGGTGTACCGGCAACCGTCCGTGTGACCGTCCACAAAAAAAATGTCGATCAACTGGAATCGATTGCCGCGTTGCTGCTGGATGAAATCGGTTTATCCGGCTTTTCAACCAATGCGGCCGGCTTTATGGGGCTGTGCCGGTCAAACAGCGAACACGTTCAGCTATCGGCAAACGATCGAACCCTCGCAATGAAGACATTGACGATGCTGGAAGAAAGATATGGCGGCCGCATCACGGCATCCGCAGGGCCGCTGGCGGAGGCAAAAATATGGACCCGGATGGTCGTCGGCTCCTCCCTCGACCACACGGAAGAAACAAGCGGAGGCTTCCTTTCTGCGTGCAGCGGCCCTTTCGATACGATCGGGGTCCGTTCCGACGGAGTGATGGTGCCCTGCATACAGCTCGGCCACATCGAGTTGGGACGGATCAATCGAGACGACCTGCAGTCGGTGTGGCTGGATCATCCGCAGCTTCATCGACTGAGGAGGAGACGGCTTATCCCTTTATCGAGCTTCGAGTTTTGCAGCGGATGCCGATTCATCGATCATTGCACCGGAAATTGCCCGGCGCTTGCCTTCACCCTTACGGGTAAAGAAAACCACCCCAGCCCGGATGCCTGTCTGAAAAGATTTCTGGAAGAAGGGGGAATCCTGCCGAACCAGAGATCGGAGGTCAGAGGTCAGAAGCTGGACGAACCTCGAACCCGGAATCCGCAACGCGCAACGCGTAACCCGTAACCCATGATCTCCTGGCAGGACATGATCCGAGCGGTCCGGGCAGTTTCGCGGCTGCATCCGGATTCGAACCGGAAACGGTTTCTTTTCGGGTTTTTCGATCGAGAGGTTCCGTGGGAGCAGCTCATCCTGCTGGCTGAATCGGAAGGGGTGGATGGGCTTCTCTACCATCACCTCTGCGGTTTGGGGGTGCCCTCTGTGCCGGAAGCGATCATGGAGCGGCTGAAGAAAAACCATGAGAGAAATATCCGACAGGAAGAGGAGCTCAGGAAGGAGGCTGAATTCATATCCGCCATCCTCGATTACAACGGTCTATCGGCCGTAGCGCTTCAGGGGCTTTCCTTAAACCGGATCTACGTGGTACCCGGGCTGCGGTCCATGGGGGATTTGGATCTGCTCATCAAGACAAACGAGCATGCCTCTGTTGTTTCCCTGTTGAAAAAAATCGGGTTCCGCATCCCCAATTCCGTTTACCCGAACAACCTTTTTAAAAACTTCATCTGGCTGGACCTCCATACCCATGTTCTGAATCTCGACCGCATTCGGAGCCGCCGGTATCTGTTTCCCGAAGACCTTTCCCCGCTCTGGGGTTGCGCCCTCCCCCTTTTCGGATCCTCTAGAGGGATCTTGAAGCCCGATCCGCTCGACAACCTTGTCCTGCTGTCGGCGCACACGCTGAAACACGGCTATTCCCGGATGATCTGGCTGGTCGACCTCTATGAATCGATTCTGTCGATCGGCTCCCAGCCGGCTGGATGGAAAAAGTTAGTAGAAAGAGTCCGCCTCTGGCGGCAGGAAAAAGTCGTCATCTATGGGCTTTCGATCCTGGAAGGCGTTCTCGGCTTGAATATACCGGAATGGGTCAAACGGGAATTGAATTTTTGCGATATGAGAGGGATTGAAAGGTATCTGATCAAGCTGAGAATCGAAGGGGTTGTTCTCCCCGAGTATTCTGTCCTGTTCAGTTTTTTCGCCATCCCCTGCTTCAAAGAGAGACTGTTGTTTCTGATCGAATCGATTTTCCCGAAAGAGGATGTGATGCTGCAGATATATTCGAATTCACCGGTCGGCAGCAGGTCCGCAAGGATTCTCCGCCGGCTCACCCAGTCGGTAAACATGGCCGGAAACGGCCTGAAGCAGGCTCTTGCCCATGGGCTTTTTGGAAATCGATAGCCAGGTACCGCATCTTCTAGCCGGATTCCTCATCGGACTTTTTACCCGTTGTCGGCTCGATGGTCGGGGTCTCTTCTCCCTGACCCGATTGGGTTTGCTCCCCGCCTGAACCCTCTCCCCCCTCCGGAATCGTCCGTTCGACGCGCGGACTCGTATCTCCCCCGCCCGACTGCCCTTCCTCTTCATCAGACGGAGCTTCTCCTTCCTCCGAGGCTGTATCGCCTCCCTCTTCCGCCGGAGGGGCTCCCGACGTAGTCGGTTCTACGGTCGGGGATGTCACGCCAGCATCCGAATCGGTCATGACCCCGCCCGGCTCGACCTGAGTTTCCATTTCATCGCAACACTCACCGGAAGATCCCTCCCCGGACTCAGCCGTCTTCGCCCCACTGCTTGATCCCGGGCTCGGAGTTCCACCCGGGCTGCACTTACCGGCAGCGGAGCTGCCCGGCTGGCACTTTCCCCCACCCGCAAGGTTTCCCGGCATGCAGTGCCCTGACCCGGCCACCCCTCCAGGCTGGCACTTTCCCCCGCCTCCGCTCGGAGTCCCACCGGAAGACGAAGCCTGTCCACCCGGCTGGCATTTGCCGTAGGCTGCGATATTTCCGGGCTGGCATTTATCGCTTGCGGCAGTGGACCCCGGCTCGCACTTCCCGCCGATTGCCGAACTCCCCGGCTGGCATTTCCCGGTCGCCGAGCTCCCCGGCTGGCACTCTTCCCCGGCCCAAGCCACACTTCCGCTCAGGTCGAATATCCTGGGAGGCTCATAGGGGAGCTTTTCTTTTTTGAAGTCACTGTTCACGGCATCACCTTCCAAATGTCGGTGTTGATTGCATAATGCAAACAGTAAACCGGTAATGTATGGCATGCGCGATGAAAAAGATCAAACAGTTTCGCCCTGGCTTCAGGGGTAAGACAATAGAGAAAATGGATGTGGCGGGTCATGATCATGGCAATCGCATCCACCCGCGAAACAGTTTGGACGAAAGTCTCCTCGCTCATGACAAGAAAGCAGAGCGCTTTGACCTCCACACCCGAAGAGATCAGATCGCTTCCGAAATGATGTTCAGGCCCCAACTGGTGATAGGGGGACGGATATGCCCGGAGGCCTTCGGGGCCGCCGGAAACAACCGGTGCTTCGTCAGAGAGCACCCGGCCATTATTAGAATATCTCGCCAAAGTACTTTTCCCCGTTCCGGTTCCCCCGATGAATAGATACCCCTTTCCCCCCCGTGCAATACTAGCTGCATGCAAAAAACATGCTCCTTTCTCACCGATTACCTGTGCAAAATAGATCCAGAAAAGCCGGTAGAGCGACTTGAACGGTTCTCTGTCATTCTGCGGCAGATAGACCCTCGCGCTTCCGGTTTCGGGCATGTAGATCAGCAACCCATTCGATGATTGGACCCCGAAGGCTTTCTCCGTTAAAAAAGATTCCCCGGTCCAGCCCGCATTTTCAACGATCCAGCCGTTAAGTTTCTCTCTGGTGAAAATGACATCGTTGAAGATCTCTCTTCCCTCCGGCTCCCCGAAAAGCGCTTCACACGTGGCGGGAAGAAAAAAGATTTTGAGCCTGCCTGCGGTCTGGCAACAGTCCATCAGAAATTCCCGATAGAGCGACCGATAAAACGGGAGGGGGCCGCTTCCTTCTCCAAAAAGAAGTTCTACGGTTCGATCGCCGATTCGAAGCGTCAGTTCGGTCGATATGTCTTTGTCTCTATGCATCGCGAATCCGGGAAGCGGTCGGCCTCGTAAAGCAACTGGCAAAGAAAATAGGGGGCAAAGAGGCTTCCGCTTACGGCATAGGCATTGGCGCGGCAGCAGCCGAGACACTGAAACTTGAATAGGCAGTTTCCGCAGATGCCGGTCAGCTTCGCGGGAAGAGACTCCCGAATCATCCGCAGAACCGCACTGCCGTACCAGATCTCCCGGACGGGATCGTTGCAGATGTTTCCGATTCTCAATTCGGGCGCTGTCTGCCCGATGCCGCAAATGCAGTAGTCACCGTTTGCCAAGATTCCCATCATGTTCCGTATCCGGCACTCGCACAACCCTTTTTCCGTGATCTCCTCCGTGGAACGGAAGGCTGCAGGAAGGTCGAAAAAGATGTCGATTCCGGCAAACAGCTTCTGGTGTTCACGGGTCCATCGGTAGAGATCGATCAGTTCACCGAGCTCGAGGTTCTCCTTGCGTCGAAATGCGCCGGCACCCCTTCCAAACGGGAGCATATGGTTGATTTTAAGGGAAGAGACCTTCGATTCCGCACAAAGCTTCAGCAAACCGGGGATCTCGGAGCGGTTTTTTCGCTGGAGCGTCATGATGATCTGGATGTTCAACGCCCTATCGGAAAGCCACCGGATGCCTTCAAGCGTTTTCTTAAAGCTTCCGACAGCACCGCGAAGATCGTCGTGAATCCTTTCCTCGGCCGCATCGAGGCTGACGGAAACCTGAGAGACACCGGTACTTTTAAACAGCTCTGCGGTCGCCTCTTGAACCAGCGTCCCATTGGTTTCGATCGAGGTCGAAAGCCCCTCGTTTTGAACAAAACGGAGAAGTTCTTTAAGCCCTTTGTATAGGAGCGGCTCCCCTCCGGTCAGCTTGATGAAGCCCAGCCCGAGAGGCTTGGCTTCCAGGATCACTTTTTTAAGAGGGGAAAGCGGAATTCCGGAATCCGGTTCTTCTGAAAACCGGGGCGCGATCCAGCAGTGCGAACATCTCAGGTTGCATCGGTCCGTAAGATATACGAAAAGAGTCGAAAGTGGGTAGTGGTCAGGCATCCGATTGGGTGGAATCGATATCTATGCATTCGATGAATCTATTTTCGGCCAGTTGGTTGAGCAGCAGATCGACATCCTTCCGGATTCGGTCTTCACCGATTTCCGGATGCTCTCCGCAAAATGAGGCGACGATGTGCCGGCTCTCTCGAACAGGGTCGAGCAGGTTGAAGATTTCTTTGGCCGACCGGTTCAGATACTTGAGGTTTCCGTCCACCGGGTTGAATAGAAATGCGCCTTCCCCCTCCTCTCGATAGATGATTCGGGAATTTTTTCGATACGCTTTTTTTTCCATCCGTATCGTATTCTATCCCCACTATTATACGCGTATGGCGCCCTTGCCCTTCAAACCGGCAAGGAAAAAAAGGCAATCCAGGTATGCCCGATCGGGGGCGACCTCATAGGCTGCGTTCAGGAAACGCGAGATCTGAAGCGGCGTTTCCTTTCCATTGCAAAGATCCCAAACGTAACGGCCGGTTTCGTTGAATCGACAGACCTCCTGCGAAGTGCTCTCGTTTACGAGAACGAAACCGTTCCCTTCATTCCGGCAGGAGAAGCCCTTCTCTCTTATTGGGGCGGACCGAATCAGCGCATCGGCTTCGATCTCGCCTAAAATTTCCCCGATCCGCTTTCGGAAGGGTCCGGATCCGCTTGAACCGATGAGCAAGGCCCCCGCCGATACCAGGCCGGAAAAAGCCTCCAGAAATTTTCTCCTGGAAAAAAAACCGGTCTTTTTCAGAAACATCCCCTAATCCTTCATTATTTCCCAATTTTCTGATATATTCGAAAACTGTTCGAAAGTCAATCGGATCGTCAAAAATAGCAGCAACAATTATGCCAGAAGACCTTAAAATCGATCCTGAAGCCGCCCTCCCCCAAATTCTTGCCCCCGCAGGAAACAAGGATGCCTTTCTGGCCGCGATCGCAGCCGGAACGGATGCGATTTACTGCGGGCTCAAACGGTACTCGGCGCGGATGGAGGCGGTAAACTTTGCCGAGCCGGAACTGGCATCGTTGACCCGGCTCGCCCATGAAAGGCAAGTCAAGGTCTTTGTCACGGTCAATACCCTGGTCACTCCAGGCGAGATAAACGAAGTCGCCGGAATGATCGACCGGCTGGACCGGGTCATCTGCCCCGATGCCCTGATCGTACAGGATCTGGCTGTGGTCGAGCTTGCCCGCCGCATCGGATTCAGAGGGGAGCTGATTCTTTCCACTCTCGCCAACGTAAGCTTTCCGGAGGCGCTGAATCTGATCTCCAAAGATCTTAAGATCGACCGCGTCGTGATCCCCCGGGAGCTCAATATCGACGAGATCCGGGCCATGGCGCGCGCATGCCCGAAAGAGCTGGCTCTGGAGGTTTTTGTCCACGGGGCGCTCTGCTACGGAGTCTCCGGAAGGTGCTACTGGAGCAGCTTTCTCGGCGGGAAAAGCGGGCTTCGCGGACGCTGCGTACAGCCCTGCCGGCGGATCTATCGCCAGGGAGAGGCTTTGCGGAAGGATTTTTCCTGCCAGGATTTAAGCGTCGATGTCCTGGTCAAAGTGCTTTCGACGATTCCGCAGATCCGAAACTGGAAAATCGAAGGGCGGAAAAAGGGTCCGCACTATGTTTACTATACGGTCCGGGCCTACCGACTGCTGAGAGACCATGGGAAAGACCCGCAGGCGAAAAAAGACGCGCTGTCGCTGCTTGCGCGCTCGCTGGGCCGAACCGGAACCCATTACAACCTTTTGCCCCAACGTCCCCAGAACCCGGTTGCGGCGGACGGGCGAACCGCATCGGGACTTTTTGTCGGAAAGATCCAGGGGGGCGGCCGGAACCCTTACTTTACGCCCCGGGAGGAACTGTATCCGGCGGATGTTCTACGGATCGGCTCCGAAGATCATCCCTGGCACGAAATCCAGAAGGTCTCCCGATTCGTACCCCAAAAAGGCCGGATCCACTTTGTATGGCGTTCGAAAATGCCTCCCCCCAAGGGGGCTCCGGTTTTCCTGATCGACCGCAGGGAAAAAGCACTCGATGAGATGCTCAAGGAGCTCGCCGAATCGATTCCGCCGATCGGCTCTTCCGGCGGGGGTGCGCCGGGCGGATCACCAGAGCTCCCGGCGCCGCACACAAGGCCACCGAGCCGATCCCGTGTCATCGAAGATTCAACCGTCTACCGCAGTCTGCAGGGAAAAAACAAAGAGAGCTGCGGCATTTGGCTTTCTCTGAAAAATGGATCGGAATGCCGGCAGGCGCTTCCTTCAGAAAGGATCTGGTGGTGGCTGCCTCCGGTGATTTGGCCCGAGCAAGAAAAAAGCTTTTGCGATGCCATCGAATCGATCGTTTGCTCCGGGGGCCGGCGTTTTGTTCTGAACCAACCCTGGCAATCGGTCTTTTTCAAGAATCCTCGTGAATTCAACCTCTGGGCAGGCCCCTTCTGCAACGTGTCAAACCCTGTGGCCGCAGAAAGTCTGGCCGCACTCGGTTTTTCCGGAGTCATCGTCAGCCCGGAGCTGAAGCGGGAGGACTACCTGGCATTTCCCGGAAGCAGCCCGCTTCCGCTCGGAATCGTTCTATCCGGCAACTGGCCGCTGTGCGTGGCGAGAACCGCATCTGCGGATTTGAAGCTCGAAACCCCGTTTACCAGCCCGAAGGGCGAGCAGTCGTGGGTGCAAAAAAACGACGCCAACTATTGGGTCTATCCAAACTGGTGCATCGATCTTACCATGCATCGGAAAGAGCTTGAAGCGGCCGGATACAGCCTTTTTATCGGCCTGATTGAAAACGTACCGGATGAGGTGAGCATGAAATCCCGGCCGGGCCGTTGGAACTGGGAGAGCGGACTGGCCTAAGCGTTCAACGTTGAACGTTGAACCGCTGAACGCTGAACCCCCTACCCTTTCTTTTCCAGCCCGCATTTCAATTTCTTTTCCAGCTCCGAGAAAAGGCTTTTTTTCTTGTCGGCCTGATCCGCCTGGATGGAAGCCACACGGGTCTGAATGGCTTTTCTGGAATTTTGAAACTGCCGGATCGCGTCCCCGAGCTTATCGTCGGAAACCGATTTCGGTATCTCCTCAAGTTTTACATGGTCGCGGATGAAGAGTCGGACCCCGTAGCTCCCTTCCACGATTTCCAGGATCTTCAGCTCCTCAAGCTTGCGGCAGATGAGATGCCCCTGTTCCAGGGACATGGAAAGCATTTGGCAGACTTCATCGATGGTCGGGGGCCGTCGGCTTTGATGTTCGAGCACACGGATGCCGGCAACCACAAGGTGACCTTCATTGTATAATTCGGAAGATATCATAGAGACCTCTGAACATTTTGAAATCGTTGGATCAACCGATGCGCAAGGGTCGTCTTGCAAGATGAAAATATCTGAATCTTTTCCTTCACCGTATTGACATCAACGCTTAAGGAGAGTATCAGTTCTTTTAAATTTGTCAAGATCCGATTGGTCTGACCGGTCGATCCGCCTGCCGATCCCGCCTGCCGGTCCGGCTGAACTCCGCAGGGACAGAGGAGCAACTAAATGACGCAAATCATCAAAATCCTAGCACGGGAAATATTCGATTCCAGGGGAAACCCGACCGTCGAAGTGGATGTCTGCCTCGAATGCGGTGCAACCGGCCGCGCAGCCGTCCCTTCGGGCGCCTCCACCGGTAAACGGGAGGCTTTGGAGCTGCGCGACAATCGATCCAAACGCCTCAACGGCAAGGGAGTGACCAAGGCGGTTGAAAACGTCAACAGCATCGTCGCACCGGCGCTGAAGGGATCCGATGCCGCGGATCAGGCCGCATTGGATCGGACCCTCATCGACCTGGATGGAACCCCCAACAAGTCAAAACTCGGAGCCAACGCGATCCTCGGGGTTTCCATGGCCGCCGCACGCGCTGCGGCGGATGCCTACGGGCTGCCGCTTTTCAAATACATCGGCGGGGTCAACGCCAGGTATCTTCCGGTTCCGATGATGAACATCGTAAACGGGGGGGCGCATGCGGCAAACAATCTGGATATCCAAGAGTTTATGATCATCCCGATCGGTGCGAAAAGCATTGCGGGGGCGATCGAAATGGGGGCGGAAACCTTCCATACCCTTAAAAAAATACTGAAACAGAAAGGCCTCAATACCGCTGTGGGGGACGAGGGCGGATTTGCGCCGGATCTCGAATCCAACGAGGCGGCCGTCTCTTTCATCATCCAGGCCATCGAAGCGGCAGGATACAAGCCCGGCAAGGATATCGGAATCGGATTGGATGCAGCGGCCAGCGAATTCTACCGAAGCGGAAAATACGAGCTGAAATCGGAAAAAAAGAAGCTTTCTTCTGAAGAGATGATCGACTTTTATGAAAGGCTCATCGATAAATACCCGATTCTTTCCATCGAGGACGGTCTTGCCGAGCAGGACTGGAAAAATTGGGAGCTGATGACAAGCCGCCTGGGAGGCCACCTCCAGCTTGTCGGCGATGATATTTTCGTCACCAATCCGAAAATTTTTTCCAAGGGAATCGCCGAGGGGATCGGCAACTCCATACTGATCAAGTTGAACCAGATCGGTACGGTCACGGAAACGCTCGATTCCATCGAAATGGCCAAACAGTCGGGATATACAACCGTCATTTCCCACCGCTCCGGAGAAACGGAGGATACCTTTATCGCCGATCTGGTGGTCGGGGTAAACGGCGGTCAGATCAAAACCGGATCCATGTCGCGCTCGGACCGGATTGCAAAATACAATCAACTGATTCGAATCGAAGAATCTCTCGGCCTTGCGGCCAAGTATTCAGAGGGGATCTTTCTTTCCCGATAGCGCATGCGGAATCGATTGATTATATTGGCGATCATCTCATCTGTGGCTTTCGCAGATCGGGTCCTCCCATCGAAGGCGAACGGTTACGTTCTGCAAGGACCCCATGTGCTGGAACTGGCGGTTGAAAAGCTCGGCCGGGCGGAACGTCTCCTGGTTTCTCAGAACCTGGTGTTTTACGAGACGGCTGACGCGCAGGCATCCGCCCCGAGCGTCCGGATACCGGAGACGGTGCGTTATGCCTATCCCGGCGCTTTCCGATCCGATATTTCGTCTTCTTCCGCACAGCGGATTCACGTCTGCAACAACGGAAAGATTTTAACGGTAACCGACGGAAAGGATGCATCCGCCTCCGAAACCTGGTTCGACCGCTACAAGGATCTGCTGTTGTATCCGTCCCGCGCGTTGCTTCTCGAACATCTGACCGCCCGCGGTGTCGATGTCTCTACCTCCAGCCTGGGTCGATTCGAAGGGAAAATCGCCTACGTGGTCGGAGATACCCCCCCCCACAACACGCGTTCTCAAGTGTGGTTCGAAAAAGACACCCTGAAGCCGATCCGGTGGATCATGAGAAACCTCCCGGTGCACTCGGATTCCGAAGAACTGGAAATCCGTTATCGGGAATGGCGGCAGTTCGGAACCGTTTTCTATCCGATGCGGATCGAATTTCTCCAGCACAGCCGGCTGGTGCGGGAGATCCGGGTGGATTCGGTCGAAGTCGATCCCGCCTTTCCAAAGGAACTGTTCGACCTCAAATCCCTGCAGTCCCGCTACGGTTTCAACGAAGCGGAGGCAAAGCCGGTCGATTCACTCGAGGAGGTGAAGAAAACCATTGAAGAATTCAAACGGAGGTTTGAATGAGACCAAGTTGTAGGTTTCAGTGTTCAGTGTTCAGGTTTCAGGTACCCCACCGCCAAGCTGACACCTGAAACCCGAAACCTGAAACCTTGAAGATGCAAATTCCTGTTTAAGCTTTAGAGGTTCGATATGACGCATCCGACGAAATATATCTTTGTAACCGGCGGAGTATTGTCTTCTCTGGGCAAGGGGCTTGCCTCCGCCTCCATCGGAGCGCTGCTGGAAAGCCGCGGGCTTACGGTCACTTTACAGAAATTGGATCCCTACATCAACGTCGATCCGGGAACGATGAATCCGTTTCAGCATGGAGAGGTTTTTGTAACCGACGACGGTTCGGAAACCGATCTCGACCTCGGCCACTATGAGCGGTTTACCCACGCAAGCCTTGGAAAGGACAACAACTTCACCACGGGAAAAATCTATCATTCCGTGATCACCAAGGAGCGCCGCGGCGACTATCTGGGAGGAACGGTTCAGGTAATCCCCCATATCACGGATGAAATCAAGGAGAGCATCAAGCGGTTGGCGGACGGAGTCGACGTCGTCATCGTCGAAATCGGCGGCACCATCGGCGACATCGAAAGCCTTCCGTTTCTTGAAGCCATTCGCCAATTTCGAGGGGATGTCGGAAGGGACAACGCCCTGTATATCCACCTGACGCTGGTACCCTACATCGCTACCGCCGGAGAGGTGAAGACCAAACCGACCCAGCACAGCGTCAAAGAGCTCCGCAGCATCGGCATCCAACCCGATATCCTGCTGTGCCGGACCGATCGGTATCTTCCGAAAGAAATCAAGTCCAAGATCGCACTCTTCTGCAACGTGGGCCAGGATGCCGTCATCACGGCAAAAGACGTAGACTGCATCTACGAAGTTCCGCTCGTCTTCCACAAGGAGGGGCTCGACAACAAGATCGTTGAAATGCTCCACATATGGACGCGCGCGCCGCGCCTGGAACCCTGGGAGGAGCTGATCCAAAGGATTCAATCTCCGAAGCACTCAGTCAATATCGCAATCATCGGAAAATACGTCAATTTGACCGAATCCTATAAGAGCCTCAACGAAGCGCTCCGGCATGGAGGGCTGCCGGGCGAATGCCGGGTCAACCTGATCTTCATCGATTCGGAAAAGATGGACCCGGCGGGCTGTTCCACGATGCTCCAGGATGTGGACGGGATCCTGGTTCCGGGAGGTTTCGGATCTCGCGGCATCGAGGGTAAAATCTGTGCGGCGCGATATGCAAGGGAAAACAAGATTCCTTACTTCGGGATCTGCCTCGGGATGCAGGTGGCGGTCATCGAATATGCAAGAGCGGTGGCCGGTCTGGAAGGTGCGAACAGTGAGGAGTTCGACGAGCATGCACAGCATCCGGTGATCTATCTGTTGACCGAGTGGTATGACGATAAGAGCGACAGCACGCAGAGGCGGGATGTCCATTCCGAAAAGGGCGGAACGATGCGCCTCGGGACCTACCCCTGCAAGCTCAAAAGAAATACCCTCGCTTTCGCGGCATACCAGGCCGAAGAGCTTTCCGAACGCCATCGACACCGATTCGAATTCAACAACAAGTACAGGAAGCCGCTGGAAGAAAGCGGGATGGTGATCAGCGGGGTCTCGCCTTACAGGGATCTGGTCGAAATCATCGAGCTCAAGGATCATCCCTGGTTTCTGGGCTGCCAGTTTCACCCCGAGTTCAAATCCCGTCCGATGAGCCCCCACCCGCTTTTCAGGGAGTTTATCAACGCCGCCCTGGCTTATAAGAGCAAGAAGCTTAGAAACCCCTGAGCGAGGAACGCCTAAAATCAGAAGTCAGAAGTCTGAAGCCAGAAGCCTGAAGACGGAAGTCAGCAAAGAGCAAAAACGCCGACGCGCAGGAGTTTGCACAAGTGCTGACCGCTGAACACTCTGAACGCAGCACGGCTCTTAACGCTGAACGGGGAACCGGCTTGAAACCAGAAACCTGACACCCGAAACCTTATTTGGCCTTCGACACGATGAATTCGGCGATCTTTTCTGCGGATCTGCCGAAAAGCTCCTTCATTTCGATCATCTCCAAATACCGATCGTGCCATACCAGGCTGTTTTCCTGAACGATATTTTTGATCCTTTCATATTTTCCGCCCAGAGCTTTCTTCCTGCCGTCCAACGGGACGTTTTCCTTGAACGAGATGTTCAGCAGGAGCAGGGATTCGATAATCCCCGCCTTTTCGGCGATATTGGAGATAATCGGGACGATGAGGATGCTTCTTTCGTCTCTTCTTCCCATGCCGATATAGACGTTTCCCTCCTGGACGATGATCCGCTTGGTTCCCTTCAGCCCTTTGTCGCTTTCCACGCGGGAGGGGATGGAAACGAGCATGCCCCGTTTTTCGACGATCCGGATGGTGGTATCCCCGGTCACGTCCCCGAGCAGGCTCAGGTTGTCGATGCGATAGAGGATCGATCCATTGATCCGCAAGATGATGCCTTGCAGATTTCGCAGCACGATGACATTGCTCGGGGTCAGTTGGGACACACTGAAACCGTATTCGGAAAGAGCGTCATAGAGGATCCCCTCCACTTTATCGCTGATGCGGCTGGTTCCGACCGTAACGGTTTTCGCCTGGTGCTTGATCGCATCGATCGGGCGGGCCATTCGATTGATCGATTCGCCCAGACATTCGAACAGGCTGTTGAGCATGTTCAGAGCCGTTCCCTTCTTTCCGAAATCGAGTTCGAAATCGGACACCGGGAGCCTCCCGGAAAGATACTTGAGCAGAAGGATCAGATCCGAAGAAAGCGATGATCCGATCGGGAGCAGGCTGGAAAGCTTTTTCGCACGGAGCGTCTGGTAAAACTCTGCAATCTTTTCCCGAAACGTGTTCTCCAGAACCACTTCGTACACATCCATCCCTTTTCGGCTGAAATCTTCGAGAGTCCCCTGAATCTCCTGCCGAAACTCGTAGAGCAGACGGGATCCCTCGTTCATGGCCAACGCGGCATAATACCCCCAGATGTGTCCGGCCAGGGTATTGATGATCGGGGCCAGGTGCTCGTCCATGATGGGAACATGGATCACGTCCGCGGCATACGGCTCGAATCGATGCTCCCCTTCATTGGCGATGACGATCGGATCGGCTTTATGGGCTTTGAATATGGCCGTATCCTTGATGATGTCCCCGATGACGGAATCTCTTGCACCGGCCGCACAGACGATGATCAGCGGTTCTGAAGAAAGATCGATGTGTTTTTTGTCTTCGACGTAGTCGGAAGAGATGGTCTTGTAGCAGAGCTCGCTCAACTTGATCCGGATCTCATCGGCGGAGGCCTTGTTCGGTCCGCTGCCGACCGCAGCCCAGTAAGTCTTCTTCGTCGCCAGCCGTTCTGCCGAGGCCTGGATCTCCCGCCGCTTCTCGAAGATCTGCCGCATGTGGGAGGGAAGCTTGAGCAGTTGTTTGATTTCATCGGAGATGAACTGGGCATCCCTTCGTCCCGTCAGGTGTGCAATGTCGAGCCCCAGCAGCGCACCTGCGACGATCTGGGAATAAAACGCCTTGGTGGAGGCGACCGACATTTCGATGTCCCGGCCGCTGCTCGTATACATGACGCCGTCGACTTTAAAAGTCAAATCGGAGTCCCTCCGGTTGACGATTCCGATCGTCTTTCCCCCGCGTTCTCTGACCATCTCCACCGCTCGGTTGGTATCGGTGGTCGTTCCGGACTGGCTGATGGCGATGACAAGGGTATCGGCCAGGCTCTCCGCACCGTCCAATTCGTTCAAATTGAACCCGCTGAACTCGGAGGCCTTGACCGCTGCGCTGTGATACGATGGGTCGTTTAAATAGTATTGAAGAATGTTTGCGCATGCGAGCCCCGCCACCCCGGCGGTTCCCTGCCCGATGAAGTAGAACCTGCGAATCAGGCCGGAGGCCAGTGCAGCCTGAAGCCGCTGCGGGAAAACGCCTCCGTCTACGGATACGATATAGCGCCCGTCGTCTCCGATCTTCCACCGGTTCTGGAGTGTTTTCTCGATCGAAAGCGGTGCCTCTGAAATTTCCTTTAGAAAATAGTGGGAATATCCCTGCCGGTCGATGTCGCGGGAGGTGATTTCGGTCTTTTTGATGTTTTCCTCCTGGAGCCGCACCGGTGTGCCGTCATAGCCCATCGCCCGGATCCCCTCAAGGCCTCCCCCGGATTCCTGGTCCAGAATGAGGATCTGCCCCGGCTTCCGGCCGTTTTTTCCATGGGTGGAGCGATCCCCTTCCACCTTGATGAATGAGGAGGTCTCTTCGACGAAACCGTACGCCTCCGAGGTGGGCATGTAGTGGTCTTCCCCGATGCCGACAAAAATCGCCTGCCCGCTCCCCCGCTGGGCCAGAAACAGCTTGCCGGGGGCAAGGTCCGTATGCATGGCGATCGCATGGGAGCCTTTGAAATCGTTTAGGGCCAGGCGAAATGCTTCCGTGATGTCGAAGCCGTCCATGAGATATTTTTCGATCTGCAGCGGGATGATCTTGGTGTCGGTTGTAATATCTCCGGGGATGGGCCCGCGGGTGCTTTCCAGAGCCTCTTTCAACTCCTGGTAATTGTCGATGTCACCGTTTAGACACACATGGATGCAACCGTTTTCCTCTTGTTCCCGATTCACCCGATTGTCGATTGGGTGGCAGTTCGCTTCGGTGATGGCGCCGACTGAAGCCCAACGCGTGTGCGAGAGGACGGTATGGCGCACGGGGGGAAAGGTAGCCAGGATACGCAGCAGAGCGTCGTTCCGGATCTGATCTCTGATGAACCGGACATTGTCGCCCAGCTTCCCGATTTCTGCAGCGATCTTGTAAGTAAAGGTAACCGATACCCCCCCGGCACCCGTTTTGCGAACATGAATTCCACGGTTTAAGAGTACATCGAATCCTGTACGGCCGGCGAATTGCTGCAGGAGGTCCGCCTTCTCCAGGGTATTTTGAAAGGTATCGTATTCAGCCGCCGAGAAAAGAAAAAGGAGCGAAATCCCTGCCGAGTCCCGCCCCCTGACTTCCAGGCGATCGAGGCTGTTCAATGCGGTATTGATCTCCTTATAGAGACGGATCTCCGAAGGGGAAAGCGGTTCGCCATCGCCGGCCAGGGCAGTGATTTTTTCGATGTTTCCTGCGATTTCTGATGTCAGACACCAGTAGATGTCTTTCAGGTCTTCGATCCGGGAGGAGATGACCTCGGTATCGGACTTGGGGAGATGCCCCATCCGATCCTTCAGGCATCTTTCCTCCGATGCGACCAAGGCCTTCACCCGCTCCGAAAAGCGGGCCAGTTCGGATTGGATTTTCGGACTTCGATAGATTTCGATGAAAAGTTCGTCGCACTTGAAAGCCCGCACCAGACGGAGCAGCGATCGCACGCGGTCTCCCCCGCTGAGGTAATCGCTTTGGAGATCGACTCGATTTTCCGTGCAGAATCCGATTCCGCGGCATTCCATCGTATTGAGCTGCAGGTCCAGCCACTGGATGTCGGCTTTTTCTGAACGGGGCGCTCTTTTTTTGATGGCCACCAAACCCGCAAGCCCGCAGCAGAATGTCGCCGCACGGCAGGGGAAAAATACGATGGAACGATTCGGGAGTGCTTCGAGGTGCCGGCCGAAGTACACGCGGGCGGTGAGCACACGAATGCATTTTTGGAAAAATCTTTCGAAGAGCGGTCGAATCGTCATCCTCTTTTTCATGGAACCCTCTTTCATGAAATTGGATCCTCCTTAAAAAACTCACATGCGCCGGTAGAGTTCCCGGATCCGTTCGCGGCTCATCCTTTTTTTCCAATCGCTGCCCAATGCGTTCTCCCAGAGCGGTTCCAGAACCAGCGCCACATCGATCATCCGATCGATTTCTTTGTCGTCCAGCCCGGAAACGATGTTTCCCGGAAGAGAGATATCGTGCCGGGTCATCATCTTTCTGAATTCGGACACCCCCTCGGGATAGAATTCCTCAAGCTGATTGAAGACGATGCTGTTTCCGATCCCATGGTGCGTCCCCAAAAGATAGGACAGCCCGTAAGAAAGCGCATGACAAACCCCCACCTGCGAATAGGAGATGCTCATTCCGCCGAAGTAAGAGGCCATCATCAGCTTGTCGTCTGCATCCTCACCGGGGCTTAAGAATACTTCACGGCAAAGTTCGAGCGCCTTTTCTCCATAGGATTGACTGAAGGTATTCAAATAGGTTCCGGTCAGCGATTCCACACAATGGATGTAGCAGTCCATTCCCGTATAGAATCGCTGCTGGGAGGGAACCCCGACCGACAGTTCGGGATCTAGAACGATCTGATCGAAGACGGTAAAATCGGAGTTGATCCCCAGCTTTTTTTGGGGGCCCGTCAGGACGGTGGTTCGCGAGACCTCGGAGCCGGTTCCGGAAAGAGTCGGTACCCCTGCATGGAAAACGGCCGGATTCTTCACAAGATCCCATCCCTGGTATTCAGCCGATGAACCCGGATTGGTCAGCATGATCGATACCGCTTTCGCAAGATCCATGGTACTTCCGCCCCCGATTCCGACTGCGGCGACGGGCAGCCGGCGCTGATGAGATTTCACCTGTTGCGTCAAAAAATCGACATAGCCCGTCTTCGGTTCGTCATCGACGTTGACCCATAGCAAAAAATCGTCTTCCACTGCCGGGATCCTCTCCCCGAGAGTCTTGTCCTTGAAAACATCATCCACCAAAAAGACGATCCAGGCGCCGGACCGGTCCCGCCGGTGGGACAGGATATCGTCCAACTGGCTGAAGCAGCCCCGGCCGAATACGACGTACGACACCAATTTAAAATTGCGAAACATCCTTCCTCCTCACCTCATGTTTCAGTGTTCAGTGTTCAGCCGGGCCGCTGGCTGTCGAAGCAACCGGTTTGATCGGAGAATAAACCATTCGCTATTGGTTACAATTGACTTTATTCCTTGATTCGATGTTGGACGTTCGATGTTCGATGTTCGACGTTCATGTAGTTTCTAACAAGCTTAATCCGGAATTCCTGAACGCTGAACACTGAACGCTGAACACTTGAGTTTTCATAACGTATTCCGCACCACCTCAACCATTTTATCGATCCGCTGTTTCAGCGCTTCGGGCGTCCAGGAGACTCTTATCGAAAGGCAGATCGTACGGCTGAGAATCCGATCCGATTTCTCGAGATTCAGGTTCCGATAATCCGGAACATTGTCGTAGCCCTGGATGGGGAGCCTGGCTGCCGATCTCAGTTCTTTGAAATGATCCCACTGGTTGATGTAGTGCCAGTTGTTTTCATACCAGTAGAAGCATCCGTCGATACCGGCTCCGCTGAGTTTTTTCGCGAGCGCCTTGGCCGCAGAGGCCTCCGGGGCAAAAAAGCTGAGAAAGGTCGCCGAATCGCCGGCCGGGTCCGGAATTTCCGCAAAAGAGAGCTTCGGAAACGCCTCCAATGCTTCCCGGATCGCCTCCTTGTGGCGTCTTTGTTTCTCCAGGAGGGTGTCAAGCTTCCGGAGTTGAGCCACTCCCACGGCGGCGTTCAGCTCGCTGATTCGGAAGTTGGTCCCCATGATGGGATGTTTCTCGAGCCCTCTGTCGGTGCCGATATGGTCGTGACCGTGATCGGAAAAAGCAGAGGCCGTCGCGTATAAGGAGCTGTCATCGGTGACCACAGCCCCCCCCTCTCCGCAGGTGATGGTTTTGACCGGATCGAATGAAAAGCATCCCATGCGGCCGAAAGTTCCGACGGACTTCCCGTGATAGGTCGCCCCCGCAGACTGGCAGGCATCTTCGATCAGGACAAGCCCCTTCCGATCGCAAAGCGCCTTGATTTCATCGATCCAGGCCATCGAACCGCACATATGCACCGGCATGACCGCCTTGGTCCTGGAGGTGATTTTGTCCTCGATCGCATTCGGGGCGAGGCACAGCGTCTCGTCGATGTCTGCAAAAACGGGTACCGCTCCGGCCGCAAGGACCGATTCGAAAGAAGCCACAAAGGTAAAGGGGGGGATAATCACTTCATCACCTGCGCCCACTCCCGTTGCCGCCAGTGCGGTGGAAACGGCGGCAGTCCCGCTTGAAACCAGCAGGCAATGGGAAACACCGAGTCGTTTCGAAAATTCCACTTCGAAAGTCCTGGCCTTCCAGTGTCCTTTCCTGGCCTGATCGAAACCGTAGCGAAACAAAACCCCCGTTTCCAGGACGTCCTGTACTTCTTTTCTTTCTTCATCTCCGAATACTTCAAATCCCGGCATCTTCATCTCCTTTGTAACGTGATCCCCGAAGTTAAACCACGAAACACACGGGCTGCACGAAAGAACGTTTGAAAAACCCGATCGCTTTCCTGTCTTTCGTGTTTTCGTGGTTGCAGATGATTGAAGTTCAAAATCAGGAAGATCGGCGAGTTTTCCCGGAAGCGGTAGCCTGCTCCTCGAAATAGTTGCCAAAATAATGACGGAACGCCATTCGCGCATATTGGCTCGCTCGAATTCCAATATACTTCTCGTGAGCAACGACAACGGAAATGGCAAGTCTTTTCGAGCCTTCCCTCTCCTCCGCGAAACCGACAAACCAATCGAAACGTGCATCCTGCGCATCGTTGTTGATCGAACCGGTTTTCCCCCCCATGATCAGCTTCGAAAGGATGCGGTCTTTCTGATATCCCCGGAATGCCTTCCGGGAAGTACCGCTCCGAATCGTTGCACGCATGATCTCATAGATCACATCGGATGCTGCGGGGGTGACGGCTTGATTCAGCGCTTCGGAATGCCCCCGGTAGATCGTGCCGCCGTTCCGGTCGGTGACCTTTTCGACGATGGTCGGTTCGATCAGCCGTCCCTGGTTCAAAACGATACCTGCAATCAGGGCTCCATGGACGGGAGACAAGGTCGTCCCTCGATTGAATCCGCTGGCGATCTCCGCACATTGGAACGGCTCGTCGGAAACCGACACCTGGCTCGGAGTCAAAGGAAGCTCGAAATCGATGCTTCGGTTGAAGCCGAAGGCATCCGCATATTTTTCGAGGAGCGGTTTGCCCAACTGCCGGGCTCCGATTTTCCCGAAGACAGGATTGACCGATTGCGCGAAAGAGTCTTTCAGGGTGATTTTTCGTGTCCCACGGCCTTTTCGATCCTTGAGCTGGGATTTATACAGGGTATGTTTATTGC
Source organism: Desulfobacteraceae bacterium (assembly GCA_003599475.1). The sequence goes on along the minus strand of QZKK01000085.1, from coordinate 35,494 downwards.
CGCTGTAGGTCAGCTCCGAATCGGCCCCCAATCCGAGAGTCTCGATTGCCGCTGCGGCGGTAATGATCTTGAAGATACTGGCTGCAGGGTATCGGTTATCCAGACACGGATTGTTCGAGGAGTCTTTTTTATTGTAGCCGATCATGGACAGAACGCGGCCGGTATCCGGATCCAGGGCTACGATTCCGATGTAGCGCGAATTCAACGTATCCAGTTTTTTCTCTAAATACTGCTGAAGCGAAAGGTCGAGGCTGGTCTCCACACGATACGGCTGACCGAGGTATTCGACATCGATGTACTTTCGATCAAGATCGGCAAATCGGACCCCGTTTAGCATCTTCTGCACATCGGATTTGGCGATCGGCTGCAAGGTCGATGCAGGGGTGTCGATCTTGGAGAGAGAGCCTCCGGCCGGCGAGTTGGAGTCCCCGCCGGTGATCCGATGGCCGATCAGAATCCAAATCATCGGCAGCACCGTAAGTAGGAAAATCGTCCCGAGAAAGGACCGCTTCGACCTCCTGCGCTTGGCTCCCGGTTGGATGCCACGCCATCCGAAGGGCCCTTGCAGTATGCTTTTATCCCTGTTGCTTCCGATCATCCCGAAGTTAACCCTCTTGCATCCCTTGCTCGTATGCGGGTTTTTTTGTTGAAGTTGTTTTGCGTCAGGTCAGCGGCGTTCCGGGCGTTGCCACTCTGTCCGGAGTGATTACCGTCAGCCGATCCTTCTCCGCTGCCGCAAGCATCATGCCATTTGATAAGATCCCCATAATCTTTGCCGGTTTCAGATTGGCAACAACGATGATCTGTTTGCCGATGAGATCCTGCGGTGAATAGTGCTCCGCGATTCCGGCTACGATGGTCCGCTTTTCACCGATATCGATTTCCAGTTTGAGAAGCTTCTTGGCGCGGGGAACATTTTCGGCTCCGGTGACCGTCGCGACCCTCAGATCGATTTTTCCAAACTCTTCGATGGTGATGGTGGGTTTGATTTTCAACGGAGCGCCCTCCCCGGCAGGGGTGGAGAGATCGCTTGCGGGCCCTTCCTTTGCGTCGAGGTCGATCCGCGGGAACAGTGTGACCGATTTGGGGACTCGTGTTTCCGGTGGAATCGTCTTGAACTCCCTCAACCGATTCAAGAGATAAAACGGCTGATTCGAATCGAGCCCTAAATGACGCTGCATGGATGCCGCCGTATCCGGCATGACCGGATAGATGAGGCCGGAGATGATCCGAAGACCTTCAAGAAGATGCCCGATGACCACCTGGAGCTGCTTTCGCGTGGTCTTTTTCTTGGCAAGCTCCCAGGGGGCGGTCATATCGATGGTCTTGTTGAGGTGATTGATGAATTCCCAGACGGTCATCAACGCCTTGTGAAAGGAGAAAGAACCCATTTCGGATTCGTATTCGGCGATACAGGCCGATGCGCGCGCTTCGATGTCCAGGTTCAACTCCGATTCCGCATCCGGGTCGATCTCGGGAACGGAACCGTTGAAATATTTGTGCACCATTGCCAGCACCCGGCTGAACAGGTTGCCCAGGTCGTTCGCCAGCTCCGCATTGATCCGCTGAATCAAGGCCGACTCGTTGAAGTTGGAATCGTGCCCGAAGGCCATATCCCGCATGAGAAAAAACCGGAATGCATCGAGTCCATAGATGTTTTTGAGCTCCAGCGGCTCGACGACATTTCCCAGGCTTTTGGACATCTTGCTCTGATCGACGTTCCAGTAGCCGTGAACGTTGAGGTGCCGGTAAAGGGGAATGCCGGCAGCCTTGAGAATGATCGGCCAGTAAATGCCGTGCGGTTTCAAGATGTCTTTTGCGACGATATGCTGTGCGTGCGGCCAGAATTTTCGGAACCGTTCGTCGTCCGGATAACCCAGTGCGGAAATGTAGTTCAGAAGCGCGTCGAACCAGACGTAGGTGACGTAATCATGGTCGAAGGGGAGCGTGATCCCCCATTCCAGCCGGGATTTCGGACGGGAAATGCACAGGTCCTCCAACGGCTCGCGCAGAAAGGCGAGTACTTCATTCCTGAAGTGCTCGGGGCGGATGAAATCGGGATGATCCTGAAGGTGTTGGATCAACCAGCTCTGATAGCGGCTCATCTTGAAGAAATAATTCGACTCCCGGATGAGTTCCGGCTCCGTATCGTGGTCCGGACATTTTCCATTGACGAGTTCCCGGTCCGTGTAAAACCGCTCGCAGCCGAAACAGTATCGCCCCTCGTATTCGCTGAAATAGATATCCCCGCTATCGTATATCTTCTGGAGCACCTTCTCGACGACTGCAATGTGATACTTTTCGGTTGTGCGGATGAAATGATCGTAGCGGATGTTGAGTTCAGGCCATAGATTCCTGAACTGCTGGCTGATCCTGTCCACGTACACCCGCGGGGATGCGCCTTCTTTTTTGGCCGCTCGAACGATCTTGTCACCGTGTTCATCGGTTCCGGTGCAAAAAAAGGTCTCAGCCGGAAGCATGGAATGGAACCGGCATACCACATCGGCCAGAATGGTAGTATACGCATGGCCCAGGTGGGGCCTGGCATTGACATAGTAGATCGGTGTCGTGATGTACAGAGCTTTCGACGTCATTGCACCTATTCCTCCATCGTAACCTCACCCAGCGGCACCTCGACCTCCGAGCCGTCCTCCAGTCGGACGACCACCTGATCCTTGAGAATATTGTGACGGACGATCTTCCCTTTTCCGTTGCGTGTCACCACAGCTTTTCCGAATTTCGGAAACTTTTCCTTAAGCATCTGGTAAGTCTCGTTTTCAAACTTAAGGCAGCACATCAGCCTGCCGCATAAACCCGAAATCTTGGTGGGATTCAGGCTGAGGCTCTGATCTTTGGCCATCCGGATGGAGACCGGTTCGAATTTTTCGAGCCAGGTCGAGCAGCAAACCCTGCGCCCGCACCTGCCCAGGCCGCCGCAGATTTTTGCCTGGTTTCGGATTCCCACCTGACGCATCTCCACCCGGATATTGAGCTGCTTTACCAGCGTCTTTACCAGTTGACGAAAATCGACCCTTCCTTCCGAGGTGAAGAAAAAGGTCAGCTTGGAGGCATCGAAACTGCTCTCTACGGCAAAGAGGTTCATGTCCAATCCGAGCTCTCGAATGGATTGCAGGCAGTATCTGTAAGCGTTCTTTTCGATCTCGAGGTTCTGCTGGTGCTGGCTGAAATCCTTCTCGGTGGCCACCCGGTAGACCTTTGCCAAGGCCGGATCCTCGGGGCTCCTTTCCATCAGGGCGGGGGGGACCGCAACGACCCCCATGCTCAGCCCCTCTTCGGTTTCCACAACGACTTGATCGCCCTGTTTCAGTACAAATGCACCGCTGTCGAAATCATAGATTTTTCCAGCCTGTTTAAACCGTATGCCGACGACTTTATTCATTTCGGGAAAGCTTCACTATCATGGCTTCAAGCGCCAACCGCGTATTGGCATTGGCGGATATGTTTTTTTGCGTATCCTGTATCAACCTAATCTTAGACATCAGAGAATCTATTGTAAATGCCTGAGCATATTTTTGAATTCGATCCTTCCAATCCTCATTGGCGATCCTCTCGGGGACGTATCGAGCGACGAGCAGGTCTCGAAACCAGACCCTCATCACCGCCAGCGCATCCGCCAAGGCCTCCTTTTCGGATGCCAGCTTTTCGGCCAAGGCCAAAAGCAACCCCACCGGCTTCTCCGCCAATGAATCGAGCTCACGAATCAGCCGGTTTCTTCGGGCCAGCCAATCGGTACGGCTCATTTTTTCAGCGTTCAGATAACTTCCGCCCGCCATTGCGGAAATGACCTCGGCATCTTTTCGACTCAGCCGCTCCCGGTCGATCAGAAGCTGCTCGATGCGAAATCGGGAAAGCGGTCTGAACCGGATCCGTTGACATCGGGAAACGATCGTTGGAAGCAGATCCGCGGCCTGGTCCGTGGTGAGGATCAGAATCGTCCGGTCGGGAGGTTCTTCCAATACTTTGAGGAGGGCGTTTCCTGCCTCCGTATTCATGGCCTGCGCATCCGAGATGATGACGACTCTTTTTTTCGCTTCATACGGCCTCATCGTCAGCATGGCGAGAAGCTCACGGATTCGAGCGATGCGGATCAATGCCCCGTCAGGCTGGATGTAGATGATGTCCGGATGGCTGCCGGATTCAATCTTCCGACAGTGCGGGCACTGTCCGCAGGGGCCGTCCATGGATGCGGGAAGCTCCCGGCAGTTTAACGCCATGGCAAACCGGAAAGCAGCCGCTGTCTTTCCGACCCCATGGATGCCCGTAAAAAGCAGCGCGTGCGGGCTGTTTCCGCTTCTGAGAAAAGCCGTAAGAACTCGGACCGGTTGTTCCTGATCGATGATGGCGGCAGATCTTTGCACAGGTTCAGTAATCGACTCGTTCCTTCAGTTCTTTCCCCGATTTGAAAAAGGGGAGTTTCTTGGGACGAATGGTTACCTTTTCTCCGGTCTTGGGGTTTCTACCGGTATAGCTCCCATACTCTTTGACAAAAAAACTGCACAGACCTCGAATCTCTATGCGCTTCCCTTTGGCCATCGCTTCGGCAAGGTTGTCGAAGAACAACTGAACCACCCTTGACGCTTCCGTCTTCGAGATGTTTGCTTCGTCTTTCAAGGCGGAGATAATCTCCAGCTTGTTCATACGCCCTCCTGATCCCCAACCGGCGGGGAAATTCGAAGCACGAAATTCGATATTCGCATTTCGAATTTACTTAGCACACCCTGGAAAGAAGTCAAGCTGTAACCCGTAACCCGCACGGCTACTTCAGGATCTCGGGAATTTTCTCGACGTCGTCTTCGCTCACATCCACTGCGGCGTACTGTCCGAGGGCTTCGATATTCACCAGGACGCGGCCCTTTCCCTTGTAGCTGACGAAAGTTCCGACGACTCCCGAAAAGGGGCCTTCCACGACCATGACGCGATCCCCCTTTTTAAACCGGCTCCCGGTCTCGATGAGTTGATCGGTGGACACCATGATCTTCAGAGAATCGATTGTCTGATCGGTAATGGACAGGGGGCCATTGTTGTTTCCGACCAGCCGCACCGCTCCCGTCGTTTTGAGGATCTCGATATGCTCGGTTGGGTTGAGGTCCGTCTTTACAAAGATGTAGCCCGGAAAAAGGGGAACATGGATCATCAATCTGCGGTCGCGCCGCTTGCTCTTTACCTTTATCTTGGGGAGGAAGACCTCCATCGATTTCTTGCTCAACCCGTCATTGACCACATTTTCAAACCGGCTCTTGGTATGCAGCGCATACCATGCGCGCGACAGCTCGTAAGTGCTTTCAATATCTTTCATGAGACGAACACCGTATATTTTCTTCAGATGTTTTCTGGATGCAGACTTCTATGCACGGCCTGCAGGATCATATGGACGACGATCAGATGCAGATCTTCGACTTTTTGCATGTCGTCGGAGGCTGCAATAAAGGCGATGTCGGCTGTCCGGGCCAGCCTGCCGCCGGAAAATCCTGTCATCCCAATCGTTTTTCCGCCTCTTTCTTTTGCATACCGGACGGCCTTGAGAACGTTTTCCGAATTGCCGCTGCCGGAAATTCCGATCACAAGGTCGTTTGGCCTGAAGAAATTCTTCAATGGTTCTACAAAGACAGAATCGTAGGAAATATCGTTTGCGAGGGCGAGCAGCGTACAGATGTTGTCGTTCAGGCAGATCAGTTTAAATTTTTTTTCAAGGTCCAGGCAGCATCCTTTGTTGATGTCGACTGCAAAATGAGAAGCGGTGGAAGCGCTCCCTCCGTTTCCCATGGTAAAAATCGTCCGGTCACCTCGATACGCTTCCAGGATGCACTCGGCGATGGCATCGAACGCCTCGAAGTCGAATCTTTCGAAAACCGATTTTAGCCCGTTTAGGTACTGCCCCGCGAAATCTCTCCACTCGCTCATGCCGGATGTGCCCTCCGCTCCATGCCGCTATTCACTAATCTTCTTATCTTCTAAACTTCTCAGTTTCTTGCTCTCCCGACTTCCGACCTCCGCTCCTGCTGTCATCCGTCATCTGTCATCTGATTTTCCGTCTCGCCTGCCGGATCACCTGCAGCCGTCTCATATGCCGCCGTGCATAATCCAGGATATCATCGGATCGGTCCTGACGGCAGAGATACTCCCAATAAGCGCCGATGCTGTCTTCGATCCCCCGCCGCGCTTCCCATCCGATCGACTGCAGCTTCCGCGTATCCGAGAAAATATGGCGGGTATCGCCGTACCGGTATTCGCAGGAGACGACGGGCGGAATGGACTTTCCAACGACCCTCTGCATTTCATCATAGAATCTATTGACGGTCCAGGAGACCCCTCCTCCGACGTTGTACACATTCCCATCGGCCTCCTTTCGGTCAAGCACCAGCAGGTTTGCCTGCACCACGTCTTCGATATTGACGAAATCCCGGGTTTGATTGCCGTCTTCGAATATCGTCGGTGCCTTCCCGAGCCGCAGAGACAACGCAAAAATCCGCATTGCGCCCGAGTATGCGTTGTACAGGGACTGCCGGGCTCCCTGAACGATCGAATACCTTAAAGCCACAGTCGGGATACTATAACGCCTGCCCAGTTGAATCGCAATCTGTTCTTGAGAATATTTTGAAAGCGCATACGGGTTGCAGGGATTTGCCACGGTCTCATCGGTGGAAACCCATTCGAGAACGGTTCCGCAATCCTCGCATCGATGATCCCAGATCCCCTTGGACAGCTCCGTTTCAACTCTTATTTGCGGATAGATAAAGGTTCGGCTTTTTACAAAACACTCCGGACATCGATACCGCCCCTCCCCCATGACCGCCTGGCTGCTGGCAACAATCACCTTCCGGACATCCGCGCTCCTGCCTTCTTCGACCAGGACTTCATAAAGGAGGGCCGTCGAGACACTGTTTACATGGAAAAAAGTTGAAAAGTCCACCAGGTAATCCTGATATGCCGCAAAGTGATAAACGGCGTCGATTCCTTTCAATGCGGTCTTCCAGACCTGCTTCCGCCGCACATCCCCCCGAATGAATTCGGCTTCGGGATGAAGATAATCCGGCTTTCCCTTCGGGTGTACGGTCCTTTGGAGGTTATCGACGATCCTCACCCGGTGGCCCCGCCGGATCAACGAATCGCAGGTGTGAGAGCCGATAAATCCTGCACCGCCTGTAATCAGAACGTTCATGGGAATTTAGGAATTTTAGATTTTAGATTTTAGATTTCACTGGGAAGCCCGCAACTCGCAACCTGTAACCCGCAACCGGCCTTACTTGCTCGAATAGGAGCGATAGTCGAAAATCACCTTGCTTCCGCTTTCTTCGATCATGAAGGGGAGTTCCCGATATTCCCGCATCGCTTCGAAGACGGAATTCTGTTTTTCCCGGGGAACGATCAGCAGGAGAAATCCCCCCCCTCCGGCACCGACGATCTTTCCGGCAATCGCTCCTGCTTCTAGGGCTGTAAGGTACATCTGCTGAATCGATCGATTTGAAATACCCCGGGCCAGAGTCTGCTTCATCTCCCAGTTCATTCTCAACAGCTCCCCGCAGGCGGAGATATCTCCCCTCTGAACCGCATCGGTAAACGGGTCGACCAGCGCGGCCATCTTCTTCGTTGTATCGAATGCTTCCGAATGAAGGAGGTTTTCGTTCTGCGCCGAAAGCAGGCTGTCGGCACTTCGGGCCAAACCGGTATAATACAGCAGGAGCGACGATGCGAATTTCCGCTTGGCGGCATTGCGCATCGAAATCTCTTCCCGAACGGTGACATCCCCTCTGCCGAACGTAAACCGATTGAACCCGCCGTAGGCTGCAGCATACTGATCCTGGCGTCCGATCGGCTTCCTCAAGATGTCGATCTCGATCCGGCAGGCTTCGGATGCCAGCTTTTCGGCGGTCACCAGCACGTTCCGGTATGCATAGAGGGCATGGAGCAGGGCGACGGTAATCGAGCTGCTGCTTCCGAGGCCGGATCCGGTGGAGGGGATGTCGGCCAATGTCGTGATCTCGACTCCGTTTTCGACACCGGTCATCCGCATGGATTCACGGACGAGGTCGTGCTGGATATCATCGATACGATCGATGCACTCTTTCTTTGAATAGTTGATGTAAATCTTGTCGTCGAAGCGCTCCTTGACGATCGCATAGACGAACTTGTCGATGGCGGTGCTTACGACTTTCCCCTCGGAGCGGCTGTAATGGTTCCTCAAATCGGAGCCGCCGCCGACGAAGCTGATGCGAAGGGGAGTTCTGACGATGATCATTGGCTGACCTCACTTGAGCTTACAGTTGAAAGCGCAAAGATGCTGGATGCTGGAGAAAGAGATGCTGGATGCTGGAGAAAGAGGCCTGTCAGTAAACATCACATCATGATCGCGCGATGGGCAAAATAAATGACCAAACTGCCAGAATTCTTGAAAGATCCTAACTAAAGATGGCAGCATAAAACGACCCGTTATCCAGCAACAAGTATCCAGCATCCAGCATGCTTTGACCTACAGGATATTGAGGGGGCTTTCGACGACACGCCCCATGAAGCCTCTTCTGAATTGTCCCAGGCCATGCAGGGTGATGACAAATTCGTATCGCCGGTCCGTGACCTCATCGATGTACCGGAGGTCAAAGGACCAGCATTGAGCCGTGTAGCTGCCGCCCAGGCTGGACTGAATCCGGACATTGTCCAATAGATTCTGCTCGTAAGCGCCGAAGGCGAAAAGCTGATCGATTATTTTCAATCGGCCATCGAAATAGATGGATTCGCTCGAGTCCTTTGTAAACCGGTGTTCCAGGAGAAACCGGTCTCCGCGCACATCGGACAGAGTCATTGCCGTATTGTGTTCCACGAGCTCCGATTCATACGGATCGAATGAAGCCGTCCCCTCGAAGGAGAGATATCGAAAAGGTATGAAATCGAGACGCGCATTGACGGTGGAAAAAGGCCGGGGCCGGTCATCCAGGGCTGCCTTGATGTCATAGGTCTGGTCCAGTCGAAGACGAAGGAATTCCTGGTAGTCATACTCGGGCTTGACTTCCTCGCCCTCTCCCTCCTCAGCCGGATCCTTTTTCGCTGCTTCCGGGATCTGCCTGGCGGATCGGGAGGTCAGGGAGGTGGTCAGCGAATAATTGACCGAATTCTGCTCGCCGATTCGATCCGTATCGTCGAACGCGGGCAGATCGTCCTGATCCACCCTGGGGGTGTAGCTGTAAACGACCTGCGGCCGGATGTTGTGTTTGATCCGATCGATGCCCGCAAAATCCAAACGAAAAACATTGAAAAACTCGGTCAGAAAATCGGCTCTGAAATCGAATATTTCACGATGAGCGAACCGCTCTTCGTCCGTGGAAGGGGTTTCGATCCGGTCCTGATAGTATAGGGTTTCCCGCAGCCCGAGAGAAGGTTCGAAGCTGAAATAGTTGCGGAAGCGAAGCGGAAGATAGAGGCGGGGGTTCAGATCGGTCCGCTGCAGGGTATCGCCGTCTTCCCGATAATAATGAATGTATTCCGTATCCAAGTCGAAATAGAGCGGCTCGACGAGCAGCGGCTGGCGTGTGCCGTTGAAATTGATGACCGGCAGGCTCTGGAGGGTCTGATCGACCTCGCTCTGGCGCCGGGTCAATACGTCGTCATACCAGAGGGCTGTCGCGTTGAGATCGAATTTGTCCCAACCCTTTCGGATGTTCAACTGGTTTCTTCGAATGCGTTCGTTGAAGTCGTCCAGCCCCCTTCCGAATGTCTCTTCGAAGTAGGCGTTGGTCCACTCGAAGCCGGTTTCTCCGGTTTCAAACTCGACCAGGTAATCCTGGTCGCTGACGATATCGAGATCCAGCTTGGCGGAAAAATCATAGGGAAGCGACTGATCGGCTTTCATCCGGAACCAGTAGCGATCGTTGTTGGGACGGATGCCGTCGATATCGGAAAAACCCCATTGATTTGTATTTTCCGGCTGTCCGTCGTCGATCTGCGAATCCTCAAGAAAATCGAACATGAGCGAGCCCTTGGAGCCGTCGTTCAGGATATAGCGATATTCCCCCCCGACTTTCTCCCCCCGGTCCGGCAGATGGTGCCAGAAGAAGGTGGCATCGGAGCTTTCGTTGATGGCCCAGAAGAAAGGCTGGATATAGAAAAAACCGTTCCGGCTGGAGCTTCCGAATTGGGGGGGGAGAAATCCGGTCTGCCGCTTCCGTTTGGTGGGAAAGGCGAGGAAGGGGGAATACAGGACCGGCACATTCCGCGCCCACAGCATCCCGTGGCGAACGGTGCCGTAACCCTCCAGCCTCACGTTGAGTTTCCTGCCGGTGATTTTCCAGGCCGGAGACAGGCTGTCGCAGGAAGAGATGGTCGCGCTCTCTGCAGCATAGCTGTCCTTGCCTGTTTTTTGAAGCTTATCCCCTTTGATGTAGAAATGGCTTTCCTTGATGAAAAGCGAGCCCTGATAGATGGTTCCGGTTTGAGTGGCCAGATCGATATCGATACTGTTACCGATGAGAATATCCTCCCCCGTGTACATGACCACATCGCCTACGGCAACCGCCCTCATGGCCTTGTGATCGAACTCGACATAATCGGCGGAGAGGTTGACATCCATTTTTCGGATCGTCACATTCCCCCGGGCGATATACTGCTCTGTCGCCTGATCGTATCCAACCTCATCGGCTTCGATCAGCCATGGCTTGTCGGGATCTTCTTCGATCGGGGCTCCGATCTGGGCACAGACTTTTTCGGGCTGTATCCATCCGAAAACCACTGCAATCAAAATCAAGGCGATTGAAAGCGGAAGGTGAATACCGAATTGATTCGAACCAATGCGCAATGGAGGTATCATTTACAACTTCTGCCCCGGCGATGGAGTTTATGGTTCGGACTATAAAAGCCAAGTCGAATGGAAATGTCAAGAAGTAGTTGCGGACGGGTAACCCGTTCTTCCATTAAAGGAAAACATGGTGTATAAAATCGACTGGGTTCGGATTCGAGTATCTGATAACGCCTTCAGCACGATCATGCAAATTTTGCTTACAAACGACGACGGCATCCATTCAGAGGGCCTTTGGGCTCTCTATCGACGATTCTCACGGAAACATACCGTAACGGTGGTGGCCCCGGATCGGGAGCGGAGCGCCATCGGACACGGCATCACCCTCGACAGACCGCTTCGGGCTTTTGAAGTCGCGGTCGGAAACGGCTTCCGCGGCTTTGCGGTGACCGGAACACCCGCCGACTGCATCAAACTGGGTGTTTTGGAGATTCTGCGATATAGGCCGGATCTGGTCATTTCCGGCATCAACGCCGGCATCAACGTCGGGATCAACATCAACTACTCCGGAACCGTGGCAGGTGCCAGGGAAGCGGCTTTGAACGGAATCGCCGCAGCGGCCGTATCGGTGCAGGGGGGCACGATCGCCTGCTATGAGGATGCTGCAGCATTCACAGAGCTCCTTTCGGAACGGATATTTCAACGCGGGCTGCCCTTTGGAACGTTTCTCAATGTCAACATTCCCGACTGTTCTTCGGGGGCTATCCGGGGAATCCGGATCAGCAGGCAGGGAGTCGCTCTTTTTTCGGAATATTTCGAGAAAAGAAAGGATCCCCGGGACCGCACCTACTACTGGCAGGGATGTGACATGCAGCCGTTTACGGATGACTCCGAAATCGATGGAGATGCCTTGAGGCAGCGATTCATCTCCATTACCCCCATCAAGTGCGACACCACCGATTATGCTGCAATCGAGGCGGTGAAATCGTGGAAAATGTCTCTCCAGGAAGGGATCTGCGATGAAGAAAATATTTTGCAACTGCATAAAGATGGGTGAGACCATCGAAGATGTTTTCGTTCTCTCCGAGAAGGTCATGATGTTGAAAAGAGACGGGAAAGGCTACCTCAACGTCAAACTGGCCGATCGGACCGGGAGCATTCAGGGGGTGATCTGGGACAACGCGGACAAGGTTTCCGCGCTGGTGGGCCTGGGGGACGTCGTGGCGATTCGAGGCGCCGCAGGCGAATACCGGGGTGCACTGCAGCTTGTAATCAAAAACATCGAAAAGTGCGACTCGGCCACGATCGATCCGGCCGACTTTCTCCCGAAGACATCGCACAACATCGACGGCATGTTCGACCGGCTGGTAAAGATCACAAACGAGGTAAAGACCGACTGCCTGAAAACCCTGCTCGCCGCCCTCTGGCGGGACGAGTCTCTGGTTGCCAGGTTCAAAGCCGCACCGGCGGCCAAGCGGATGCATCACGCTTTCATCGGGGGGCTTCTGGAGCATACGCTCTCGATGGCGATATTGGTCGAACGGATTGCCGGACATTACAGCGGTGTCGATATGGATCTTCTTCTCACCGGCGTCGTTTTCCATGACATGGGAAAAATCCAGGAGTTCGACTATCGCTTCAACATCGACTACTCCGATGAGGGAAGGCTTTTGAGCCACATCGTTATCGGCCTTCGGCTCCTGGATGAAAAACTGGCGGAAATCGATGGCTTTCCGGAAGAAACCGCCCATCTCATCCGGCATATGATCGTCAGCCACCATGGTGCGCAGAATTTCGGCTCTCCCGAGCCGCCTAAAACCCTGGAGGCCGTACTGCTCAATTACATCGATGAAATCGATTCGAAAGTGAACGGCATTCGGGATTTCATGGCTGCCGAGGATTCGAGTGCAACCTGGACTTCTTACCATCGAATCTGGGGTCGTCATTTTTACAAAGGAAAACAGGCATAGATGTTCATTACTCTGGAAGGGATCGAGGGCTCCGGGAAAACGACCCAATTGAACCATATCGCCGAGTTTCTTCGAAAACGCGGGAATATGGTGAAGGTCACCCGAGAACCGGGAGCCACCCGGATCGGAAAACACATCCGATCGATTCTCCTGGACCCGGAAAACAGAACGCTCGATCCCACAACGGAACTTCTTCTCTATACGGCGGATCGCGTACAGCACGTCAAAGAGATCATCAGCCCCACACTGCTGGCCGGCGGCACCGTTCTTTGCGATCGATTCTTCGATGCCACTCTGGTTTATCAGGGGTTTGCCCGGGGCATCGACATTCGGATGATACAGGACCTTCACCGGATTTTACTGGATGGAATGCAGCCGGATATCACTTTTCTTTTCGATCTACCCCCCGAGGAAGGACTCGCCCGGGCCTGGAAACAGATCGAAAACGGAACTCGAACCAATGTGGAAACTCGTTTCGAAAGAGAGAGCATCGGATTTCATGAGGCGGTGAGGAGTGGGTATCTTACCCTGGCAAAACAGGAACCGAATCGGTTTCGCATCATCGATGCCCGAAAATCGGAAGAAGCGGTGAAAAACGATCTCCTGAAGATCCTGACGGCCCTCTATGACTGAGATGCAAACGACCCTGTTCCCCTCCACATACATTTCCTCCCCCGCGGCAGAGCTGCTGTCGGTTCTTTTCGGTCCGCTTGTCATTTATCAGCCGCTGCAGGATGCCGTCCCCGAAAAAATGAAGCGATGGGAAGCGGCCGGCAGGATCTGTATCCGCATCCCGGTAATGGAGCGGAACACCGAGCTTCTGAGCTTGTCGAAATCTTACAGGAAATGGGCTGAAAATCATTTCCCGTGGAACAGAGATTCTGGCCGATTTCAGGCCGGCCCCGGTTCCCTGAAGGAATCGAGCGCGTTTACGATCCGTGATCAAATCAGGCGCAATTCCCGGGAAGATGCCGAAAAAAGCCTCGGAATCGACCCGCTGATGGCGGCTCGGCTCTTTCTGCTCTTTGCCCAGGAAAACGATCTGCAGCAGGACGAAATCCGGGAAAATTTCAGACGGATCGAGGAAATGGAGACCGATCTGTTGGGAAGCCTGAAAGGCGAGCCGGCTCCCGGTGAAAAGAATCCCGGCTCATGGTTCCGATCTGGAGGAGCCCCCGATTCCGAACTCCTTTCGGCACGGAGGAAGCCGTGGTCTCTTCTTTTGGCGCAGGACGATCAGAGGACGCCCTCGTATGTCACTCTGTCGAAAGCGGCCTTCGAAGAAATTCTCGAAGATATCCCTCGGGATTATCCGGTTGCCGGATTCGATCTCGAACCGATTTGTATCCCGGTGGCGCAGGAAAGCGTCATGGAAATAAGGGAGCACCTCGATCGCCTGGCGGAATCCGCAGCAAAAGAGCAGGCGACACCAATCCGAATCGATGACTTCCCTCCGATTTCGGGGGAATTTCGTTCCAAGCAGCAGATTGAATCAAACCGGCCGAGGGTCCGGCCCAGGGTCCGATTGACCCTGCGCGCAGTTCGGGGTAAAACTCCCCTTCAGGTCTTTCTACCGAAGGGAGGCGCTGCCTCTCTTTGCCCCGGGAATCGCCGGTACCCAAATACCTTGATCTGGCATGCGGAGCTTTTTCCCGGATAAAAATTGCCTCAAAAAAACTTTACAACGAGTGTTGACTCGGTAGGGTAATTGGTATATGGAGTTTTGCTTGCATTGAAAGAAAAATGGTGTGTGATTCACCATACATTAAATCCTCAAAGAAAGGAGGCATGTTCGATGGGTTTCAATCCGACTGTCGATGAAGACAAATGCCAAGGCTGCGAAGAGTGCGTAGATGTCTGCCCCGTAGAAGTTTTTGAAATGGTTGACGGCAAGTCATCTCCCGTAAACGCAGAAGAATGTCTTGGTTGTGAAAGCTGCGTGGAAGTCTGTGAGCCAGGCGCAATCACCGTGGAAGAGACATAATCAGGAAAAAATGGTTCCCTGGTTCTTGTTTGCGGCAAGGGCCAGGGATGCCCCTCTTGCCTCTGATCCGGTTCCGGGAATGCGAGCGTTCAGGGGTTTCTTGTATGAAAACTTCGTTTAAATCCGAATATCGAAATCCGAAATCCGAAACAAATTCGAAATTAAAAATCCAAAATTCTAAACAATTAAGGGCTTTTTCGGTCAAACTGGCCGCTTCGGCATCGTCGCAGCTCTGAACGCTGAACCGGGAACGCTCAAAATCTATCGTTTTGCAGGTACCCGGATCGAAAAAACCGGGCATGTGGCCATCCGGATCACTTTTTCCGTAACCGAACCGAACATGAACTTACGCCATCCCGTCAATCCGTGGGTGGCAATCACGATGATGTCGGTCTGCTCGGCTTCGCTGACCTTGACGATCTGTCCTGCAGGGTCTCCCTGAACGACGAGAATCCGGGTTTGCACCTGCTTCGAAACCCTTTCTTCCGCCACCTGTCGGATCGATCGGCCGGCGGAAGCTTCCATCTCTTTTTCGTACATGGGCAAGTTGAAGCTGACCGGATCATCATGGATGGGGATCATCGGAATGGGTGCAACCACATGCATCAACAGGAGCTCGGCCGAGAAATGGAGTGCCATCTCGTCGGCGACTTTCAAGGCTTCATAGGACGGTTGGCTGAAGTCGGTCGGGCAGAGAATCTTTTTCAAGGGAAGCATCTTCAGACCTCACAATGTTCAGGGTTACAAAAGATCCCGTATTCTATTCCGTAAACCCCAGCAATCGCGGCAACCACAGTACCAGATCGGGCATGTAGGTAACCAATAGAAGTACAGCCATCTGAATGGAAATGAACGGCAGGACCGCTTTGGTCACAAAGATGACATCTTTGTTGACGATGGTTCCGGCGATATAGAGGCTGACCCCTACCGGAGGTGTGCAATAGCCGATGGCTAGATTGACGGTCAGGATGAGCCCGAAATGCATCCAGTGGATGCCGTAGGCATCCAGCATGGGCAGAAACACCGGTCCTAAAATCATCGTTGCAGAGATAATATCCATAAACATCCCGACGATCAGGAGCAGGATGTTGATGGCGAGCAGAAATATGACCGGGGACTGTATCGCCGACAGCACCGCCTCGGTGATTTTACCGGGAATGTCTTCCAGGGTCAGTAACCGGCCGAAACAGGTGGCACCCGCAACGATGATGAGCAGGGTCGCGGAAGTAACGGCGGAACTCACGGTGATCTGCTTCACCTGGCTCAGTTTCATGGACTTGTGAATGAAAAGCTCAACGATGAAGGCATAGACACAGGCAACCACGGCGGCCTCATTGGCGGTGAATGCGCCTGAAAAGATTCCGCCGAAGATGATCACGGGCAGCATCAGGGACCAGAAGCCCTCCTTGAAAATCGCCGCAAACTCCCTGAGGGTCGGAACGGGCAAACGGACAATGGTGTCGTTGTTTCTGAAAACGAGATAACTATAGATGCAGGTACCCACCATGATCAGGATACCCGGCAAAAACCCCGTGAGGAAAAGCCCCTCGAGCGATACCATGCTGATCATGCAATAAAGGATCATGCTGATGCTTGGAGGAATGATCACACCCAGATTCCCGGAGGTCGTCATGATGCCGACGCTGTATTTGACTGGATAGCCCTCGTTGATCAAGGCAGGAATCATAAAGCCGCCCAGCGCCACCACCGTCGCTACGGTGGAACCGGATATGGCGCCGAAGAGTCCGCAGGCGATCACACCCGCCATTCCCAGCCCGCCGGGCATAAAGCTGACAAGGGAGTTTGCCATTTTAATCAGCTTTTCGACGATGGACCCGGCTGTCATGATGTTGCCGCACAGGATAAAAAAGAGGACCACGACCAATGCGAAGTTGTCCATGCTTCGGAAAAGGCTTTGCGCAAGCACCAGCAGGGGCAGATCGGTAAAGAGCACGAAGCCCAGCACAGCGGTGAAGAAAAGACCCAGAAATATCGGAACATAGCTTGCCAGGGACCCCAGTAAGATCAGAAAGATGATCAGGTGGCTCGTTTCCATTGGATACGCTTTCTCGATTGATCTTCAGGGCGTCCTGGTTCGCATTTTCATCACTTCCCGAATATCCTGATGGAACACTTGGATGATTCGAAAGATCATCAAAATACCCATCAGGGGCAGGACGGCATACAGATACACCAGCGGAATTTCAAGGATGATGGTTTTCTGATGGCTTTCAACCTGAAGGACAGCCATCAGAAAACCGTAATAGATCATAAAACCTGCAAATATCAGCACGCAAAAGTTGCTGAAAAAAGTCAGCGGAGCCTTCAGCCGGGGAAGAAGCTGGACGGTGGCGTCGACCTTTATCAACGAACGGCCTTTGACGGCAACGCTGCAGCCGATAAAGGTCGTATATATGATCACCTCGCGGACCAGTTCTTCCGACCACGCCAGAGAATAGTTGAATCCGTAGCGGAGCACCACATTGAAGAAAAGGGCGATGAGGGCCGTGATCACCGCGATAAACAGCGTCCAATCTTCGAAAAAGCTCAGTATCCGGTCCACACGGTTCAATGCCTTCGAAAACATGATCCCCTTCAACCCCCAAAAGCGCTGAAAGGGGCTTTGGAACCGGTTCCAAGCCCCTTTCTCGGCAGCTTACCTTCTTTACTCGATTTGCACCTTCATTTGTCTCCGGATCATTCCACCTTGTAACCCAAGAAATCCTGGACCTCTTTCAGGTAGTCCTTGGGCCGGTAGGAGTCGCCTTCGTAAAGCTTGTTGATTTCTTCAGCAAAGGCCTTGTGCGTTCCGTTTCCCTGTTGTCTGAGCTGGGCCATTTCCTCGGCTGGAAGCTTAAGAAATGTTACACCGTCTTCCTTCTTCGCAGCTTCGATGGCAGTCGACTCCTGCTTGCGGGTCTCCGCCCGCATTTGTGCGCATACGTCGTTGATCGTCTGTTTGAAGGTTTTCTGGAAATCCGGTGGGAGGCTGTTGAACCAGGATTTATTGAAGATCCAGATAAACAAGCCCTGAGCGTAGTCGAGTTGTGTAAAGTATTTGGCGACATCAAATTTCTTGTCGAGCTTCATGACGATGGCGGTGTGATCCAGGCCGTCGATGACGCCCTGCTTGAGTGCGATCGGCACATCCGGCCATGGCATAACGACCGGGTTGAATCCCCAGTGTTGATAGTTGAGTTTGTTTACAGCCGCTTCCGCGATGCGAAACTTCACTTTTTTCGCATCCGCAATGCTCTTGACCGGTTTGGTCGTACACCAGCCGTAGTTTCCGTATCCGGTGATATCGAATGCCACGATCCCCTGGTGTTCCATAGCTCTCAGGAAATGGCTGAAGAGTTTCTCGTTTTTGATGAACTCGTCCAGCTTGTCGAAGGAATCGATCAGATAAGGCAGGTTGACGACTCCGAATCGGGGTCCCAGGTTGGTGGAAGCCACGGAACTTACGCTCATTCCCTGAATAGCGCCCATTTTAAGCTGGTTGAGAACCTCGACTTCACCGCCGAGCATGGAGAAAGGCTTGTAGTCCAGATACATCTGCCCGTTGGTGCGCTTCCACAACTCGTCACGGATGGCAAACCCGGCGTAAACCCCTTTGATCGCCGGATGTGAAACGTTGGAAACCATGAATTTGTATTTGGCCCCGGCAGGATCGAAATTGGGCTTCCAGGCGTCTAGAGACGGCCCTTTGGCAAAAACCGATCCGACCGAAAACCCCAAAACAGCCAAACAGATCATCCCGGCCAACAGCTTCTTTCTCATTTTACCCCCTTCCTCCCGAATACCTTTGAGTCTTGTAAAATAAATAAAGATGGTTCAGAGTTTCAAGACTCTACAGGAGCGCTCGCATTTGTCAAGCAAAAAATGGGTGGCGTTAAAACGGCTTGCTGCGGATCCGGTCGTCACGCATCAGGCGCTTCTGTATCCCCCGGCCGATCTGGAAGGTGCGGCTGAAGTCTTCCCAGAATGCGGAATCATTCTTTTTCCAATCGGACCCGAACCGCTCGTCGAAGTAATCCCCCAGCCGGTCGAACAGCAATTTCCATGGAGGTTCTCCTCGAACGTAGGCACCGAAGAGATCGTTCAGCAGGGCATCGAGCTCGGACAGTTTCTCTTTCGGCAGATAGGCGATGGCCCCCCTCCGGATCGATTCCATCAGCGTTTCCGGATTTACTGCATGAGCGGTCAGCATCACGGTCGGAACTTTCATTTCGACGGCCTCTTCCAGCAATTTGAGCCCGTTAACCCCCATGATATCTAAGATAGCAAGATCATAGATATTTTCTCTAATTTTGGCAGAGGCGTCCTCGTAGTCCCCGGCGGTTTCGACCCTGGCGGAATCGAGGATCTCTTCGATCATTTCCAGGATGTCTGAATCGTCGTCCACCGCCAGAATCCTCTTTCCCTCGATATAGGATCTTTCATTCGCCATTTGAGGCCTTCCTTTCAGAGATGATAGAACGACTTATACCATCAACGATTCTGAGGAGTCAATCATCCCTCGTTTCACACCTCTCTGGCCCCCATCCCGCCAGACCGGCCGAAAGCGGATCGGACATCGAGGTTTCGATAAAACCGCAGGTGATTGGCGGCTTTTAGCTCCGATTTTCGATCCACGATCCCCTCCGTTTTGCACGATTTTTGCATCCTTCCGGAGCATCGGCTTCAAGCGCATCGCCCGGCTCAGAGGAAACCGAATTTTAAAAAACGATTGTGATGGAACCCATATGTTTGCGAGCCAGCCAAGAGGAAAGATGACAAATCTTCCAGAGATTGTCGAACGGCTGCGCCGAAATGAGGAGATTACCAGAAAGTTCAATGAAATCGAAGCACGTATTCTGACCATTCTCGATTTCAGGGATCTCTTTGAGGTGCTGCTCGAACAAATCAGAGAAAAATTCAAGGTTCCGTATGCATGGATCTCGCTGATCGAATCGTGTGAACTGTCCGCCCTGATCCGCTCTCTAGAATCATCGGAGATCTTGAAGGGGCGGCTGAATCTGATCGATCGCAGCAGCTTCTTCGGCCTCGTCGGAGCCGGATGTCGCGCCATATTGTCCAATCAGGATTTGACGCCTTTTTACCGGTTGCTGCCGAAAGATCATCGCTATTTCATCAAATCGATTGCAATCGTACCCATTGCATTGGACGGCGAAATCATCGGAAGTCTGAACCAGGCGGATTTTTCACCCCGGAGGTTTCAACCCGGAATCGACGGGAGCAGCCTGGAACAGCTCGCCATCAAAGTATCCATCTGCCTCTCCAATGTGACGGCCCATGAGAAGCTCCGGTTCCTTGCATACCACGATCCGCTCACCGGTCTGTTGAACCGAAGAGTCATGGAATCGATTCTGAGCCGGGAGCTGAATCGATCCAAACGCTACGGGAGTCGCCTGTCGGTGGTTTTTCTGGATCTTGACGATTTCAAGGGAGTCAATGACCGGTACGGCCATGACCATGGGGACGAACTGTTGAAACACGTGGCAACGATTCTGCTCGAGATGAGCCGGGATTCCGATATCGTGGCCCGGTTCGCAGGAGACGAGTTTGTTTTCATCCTCCCTGAAACGTCATCGGAAAACGCTGAGATCCTGATGAGGCGGATTCACGAGGCTCTGGATCAGCGCCCTCTGATAATCGGGGGGCAGGCGATTCCGGCTTCCTTCAGCTTCGGGGTTGCATCCACGGAAGACGCTGTACCGAGATCTCCCTTGCAGATTTTAAAGCTTGCCGATGAAGTCCTCTACAGGGCAAAAGAACGGAAGAGAAAAAGATTCTCGTAGCACGGGTGCCCCGAGGTTCAGGGTGTGGAAAAAAAGCCCCGAATGATTCGGGGCCTTGTTTTTTCCTATTTTTAAAGTAGCTCTTATTGGCTTTTATCCGGGGTGCTTTCTTTCTTCTCCTCCTCGGTCGGAGAGGCTTCGGACTTTGTTTCCTCCCGGCCGGAGACCTTCCGCTCGGAATCCGGTTCCGCTGCCGGAGACGCCTTCTCCTCCTTCTTTCCGGAAACAGGCGGAGCACCCCCCTTTTTCTTTTCCGCACCGGCAGGTTTTTTCTTTTTCCCGCCCATCTTCTTGGAGGGTTCGGAAGATATCAGCTCCACAAGCGAGACCGGCGCCGAATCCCCCGGCCGCCGTCCCAAACGCACGATCCGAGTGTAACCGCCCGCAACGGACCCGAATTTATCTTGAATTTCCTCGAATAACTTATGGATTACCGATTTTTCGCGTACGATGGAAAGCGCCTGGCGCCGCGCATGCAGGTCCCCGCGTTTGGCCAGGGTGACGATGTTGTCCGCCAAACGCCTCAACTCCTTGGCTTTTGCGTCGGTGGTGCGGATCCGATCGTATTTGAACAAAGATGTAACCATATTCCGAAACATGGCGTTCCGATGGCTGGTTGTTCGACCGAGTTTGATACCGGCTTTTCGATGTCTCATAAGGCCCCTCTAATCTTCCTGTTCGACTTCCTCTTGCGGAGCCTCGAATCCCTCGAGCTTCATTCCGAGGGAAAGGCCCATTTCACTCAGTACTTCCTTTATTTCATTCAGAGATTTTCTTCCGAAGTTTTTGGTCTTCAACATTTCCGCTTCCGTTTTGCTGACAAGCTGGTAGATCTTGTTGATATTGGCGTTTTTCAAGCAGTTGGCGCTTCTGACGGAAAGCTCAAGCTCATCGACGTTTCGGTACAGATTCTCATTGTACTGCGGCAGATCCCCCTTCTCGAATCTACGGGACGGCTGGTCGGTCGTTTCTTCATCGAAGCTGATGAAAATACTCATCTGCTCCTTGAGTATCTTGGCACCGTATGCCACCGCCTCCTCGGGGAGGATGCTGCCGTCGGTCCAGATCTCGAGCGTCAGCTTGTCATAGTCGGTCCGCTGCCCGACGCGTGCGTTTCCGATCACATAGTTTACCCTGCGGATCGGAGAAAATACCGCATCGATCGGAATGGTTCCTACCGGAGCATCCTCATCCTTGTTGCTTTCGGCCAGAGAATATCCCTTGCCGACTTTGACCGTCATGGTCATTTGCAGGTTGGCATCTTTGGACAGCGAAGCAATATGCAGATCGTGGTTGAGCACTTCGCAGCGGCCGTCTTCGCTTACGATATCCCCCGCGACGACCTCCCTTTCCCCCGATACCTGAATACGAACGGTTCTGGGCTGGGAGTCGGGAACCTTGAAACGAACTTCCTTCAGGTTCAGGATAACCTCTGAAATATCTTCATAGACTCCGGGAATGACGCTGTACTCGTGCATCACCCCTTCGATCTTGACCGCCGTTACGGCCGCACCATAGAGGGAAGAGAGGATGATTCGCCTCAGCGAATTGCCGATGGTGATGCCGTATCCCCTTTCGAGAGGTTCACAGACGAACTTGCCGTACGTACGGTTGCTGGTTACCTGAACTTTTTCCGGCTTGATCATGTCTTGCCAGTTTATCGCCATTAAATCGGTCGATGACATATTGTAATCTCCAGGCTTATTTTTGAGTCATCGTGCAATAAAAAGAGGCTTGCCTCTACTTGGAGTAGAGTTCGACAATCAGTTGTTCCTGGATCGGCATGGTAATATCTTCGCGAACAGGGAAAGCCTTTACCACCCCCCTGTGCTGCTCCTTGTCCAGGTCCAACCACTGCGGGACGCCTCTGCGAACCACCGCCTCCAGGGAATCTTCGATCGCTTTCACCTTTCGACTATTCTCCCGGACCTCGATGACATCATTGATATTGATCTGATAGGAAGGGATATTGTTTTTTTTCCCGTTCACCAGAAAATGATTGTGCCTCACAAAATGCCGCCCCTGGGATCGAGAATCGGAAAACCCCAGGCGGTAGACGACATTGTCCAGACGGCGTTCCATCATGACCAAGAGGTTGGTTCCGGTGATTCCCTTTTTCCGGTCCGATCGTTCGAAAAAGAGCCGGAACTGGTTTTCGGATAAACCGTACATCCTCTTGACCTTCTGTTTCTCACGCAACTGAATGCCGTAATCCGAGACCTTTCCTCGACGGCTCTGACCGTGTTGACCGGGAGGATAGCCTCTGCGGTCAAATGCACACTTGTCGGAATAACAGCGGTCACCCTTGAGAAAAAGCTTCAGGTTTTCCCTTCGACATATCCTGCAAACAGAACCCGTGTATCGAGCCAAATCAGACCTCCCTTAAACTCTTCGCCGCTTCGGTGGACGGCATCCATTATGAGGAATGGGCGTGACATCCTTGATCATGACCACATTGAATCCGGCAGTCTGCAGTGCTCGGAGTGCGGATTCACGGCCTGCACCGGGGCCCTTCACATAAACCTCGACATTTCTCATGCCATTTTCCATCGCCTTCTTGCACGCATCTTCTGCTGCGAGCTGGGCGGCAAAAGGCGTGCTTTTGCGAGATCCCTTGAACCCCTGAACCCCTGCGCTGGACCAGGAGACCACATTTCCGCCTGAGTCCGTGATGGTCACGATGGTGTTGTTGAACGTCGACTGAATGTGCACCACACCGTTCGGTATGTTTTTCTTCTCTTTTCTCTTTGTACGAGTTTTTTTTGCCATCTTGCCCGTTCCTTATCCCATCTGTTTTTGTTCTTCCACCCACGAAGCCACCCGGACACGAAGGCTTCCAATCTTGAATGAGAGCTTAAGCTTCATATTCCTTTCCCGTGCCTTTGTGGCTGAATGCGAGCTATTTTTTGGCCTTTGCGGCACCTTTCTTCTTCACTGCGGCCCTTCTCGGACCCTTCCGCGTACGGGCATTGGTATTGGTTCGCTGCCCCCGCACCGGCAACCCCCTCCGGTGCCGAAGCCCGCGATAACATCCAAGATCCATCAAGCGCTTGATGTTCATGGAGATTTCCGTTCGGAGCTCTCCTTCCACCTTGTGGTCGCTGTCAATGACCTTTCGGATGCGGTTGATCTCGGACTCGGACAGATCGTCGGTCCGGGTGCCGGGATCGATTTCCAATTCGGAAAGGATCTGCTTGGATGTGGATCGACCGATGCCATAGATATAGGTGAGGCCGATATCGATTCGTTTTCGCCTCGGCAGATCGACGCCTGCAATTCTTGCCACCGCTACTCCTCCTTTACCCTTGCCGCTGCTTGTGGCGGCTGTTTTCGCAGATCACCCGGACGACCCCTTTTCTGCGAATGATCTTACATTTGGAACAGATTTTTTTCACTGAAGGTCTGACTTTCATCTCGGATCGCTCCCCTGCCCCGGCTGTTTTCATCCGCGCCGGCGCCGTTTTCGTCCTGATTCTTATTTCGATCGATATGTGATTCTTCCCCGCGTCAGGTCGTATGGAGAAAGTTCGACCGTCACCGTATCTCCGGGCAATATCTTGATGAAGTGCATGCGCATTTTTCCGGAGATGTGCGCAAGGATCGTGTGCTTGTTTTCCAGTTCGACTCTGAACATGGCATTGGGAAGCGTCTCGACAACCTTTCCCTCAACCTTGATCGCCTCTTCCTTCGGCATGGTTCCTCCCCACCCCTTCCAAACGATCCGCCCGAACGATCCGATCTGATCCTGCCTGGCGCGGCCGTGAGTGTTCGAATCCGTACGGCAGTCCGATAATTATCAGTAACGCCCTCGAACCCTGGCGGTTCCCTTCTTCAAAAATCCCTCGTAATGCCGCGTCAACATGTGGGACTCGATCTGTGCGACCGTATCGATCGCCACCCCCACCACGATCAAAAGCGCGGTGCCCCCAAAGTAGAACGGCACGTTGAATCTGGAGATCAATATGGACGGGAGAACGCATACCGCGGAAATGTATATGGCGCCTCCCAGGGTGATTCGTGTCAGTACCCGGTCGATGTAATCGGCGGTCCTTCGCCCCGGGCGGATGCCGGGGATGTATCCCCCCTGCTTCTTCATGTTCTCTGCGACATCCACGGGATTGAAGGTGACCGCGGTGTAAAAATAACAGAAGAAGAAAATGAAGCCTACGTAGAGCAGCTCATAGAACAGGCTTCCCGGGCGCATGGCACCGGCAACGCTCTGCATCCAGGGCAGTTTGATGAAGCTTGCCAGGGTCGCCGGAAACATGATGATGGAAGATGCAAAAATCGGCGGGATGACCCCGGAGGTGTTGATCTTTAACGGCAGGTGCGTGCTTTGCCCCCCGTACATCCGGCGGCCGACCACCCTTTTGGCGTATTGAACCGGTATTCGCCGCTGCCCCTGCTCGACGAATATGATGAACCCGATTACGGCGATCATCAATACGGCCAGGATCAGGATGGGAAAAATGCCCATTTCACCGGTCGACAGCAACCGGAACGTGTTTCCGACGGCGGAGGGCATGCGTGCGACGATGCCGGCGAAGATGATCAATGAGATTCCGTTTCCGATGCCTCGCTCGGTGATCTGCTCTCCCAGCCACATGATAAAGGCCGTTCCGGCAGTCAAGGTGATTACGGTCAGGATCCGAAACTGCCATCCCGCGCTGATGACCACCGGGGCTCCACCGGGGGCGCTCATGGTCTCCAGGCCGATGCTGATTCCGAACCCCTGGATGATGCTCAACACCACGGTTCCGTACCGGGTATACTGGGTGATCTTTTTCCGCCCCTGTTCCCCTTCTTTGGACAAGCGCTCCAGATGCGGGATCACCACCGTCAACAGCTGCAGGATAATCGAGGCGCTGATGTAGGGCATGATTCCCAGTGCAAATACCGACATCTGCTCGAGTGCTCCGCCCGAAAACATGTCGAAGAGACCGAGCAGCGTCCCTTTCGCCCTGGCGAAAAACGAAGCCAATGCCATGCTGTCGATTCCGGGAGCCGGAACATGCACCCCGACTCGGTAAACGGCCAGAAGCGCCAGCGTGTAAATGATTCTTTTCTTCAGTTCGGGAATTTTGAAGACATTTTGAAAACCGCCGCCAAGCATATTAGATGACCTCTATGGTTCCGCCAGCAGCCTCAATCTTTTCCCTGGCGCTTTTGCTGATTCGGTTGACTTTGACGGTCAGCGCATGACCGATTTCACCGTGACCCAGCAGTTTGACGCCGTCGCAGCGCCCTTTCACCAATCCGGAACGGATCAGCATCGGATGGTCGACCACGCTCCCGCCTTCAAACCGGGATAAGTCCCGAATGTTGATCTCTGCGATCCGCATCCGAAAGATATTGGTAAAACCACGCTTGGGCAGCCGTCGGTGGATCGGCATTTGGCCGCCTTCGAAACCCGGGCGAACGCCTCCGCCGGAGCGGGCATTGAACCCCTTGCTGCCTTTTCCTGCCGTCTTGCCGTGGCCGGACCCGACCCCCCGGCCCAGTCGTTTTCGGGCTCTCCGGGATCCCTTTGCCGGTGATAGTTCGTTGAGCCTCATTTTGTCTCCTCGATTTTAACCAGATGCCTTACCACATAGACCATCCCCCGAACTGCAGGGGTATCTTCCAGCTCAACGGTCCTGTTGATCCGGGTCAAGCCCATCCCTCGCAGCACCTTTCGGTGTTTTTCGGGTCTTCCGATCATGCTCTTGACGAGTTTTATTTTCAAAGCCCCGCTCATTATTTCTCCTCTTCTTACAGCGGCGATCGTTCAGCCACACTAAAATACGGAAGCAGGTCCAATGTAGAATGTAAAATTTCCAATGATCTCCAATGAAGACCTTACGTTTCCTTCCTTGAAAATTGGATATTGAACATTTTTCCCCTTTTCGTGTCTTGGTGGCTGAAATGTTGCTTACAGCGCTTCAAGGGCGATGTTTCGCCTTGCCGCCACCTGTTCGCGGCTCTGAAGCTGCTGGAGGCCCTGGATAGACGCCTTCACCAGATTATGGGGGTTATGCGAGCCCAGACATTTCGTGAGTATATTCTGTACACCCGCCGCTTCCAACACCGCCCGAACCGCACCCCCGGCGATCACGCCGGTGCCCTGCGAGGCCGGCTTCAAGAGAACGCGGCCGGCCCCGAAACGGCCGACCACCTCAAACGGGATGGTCCCTTCCACCAGGGGTACGCGGACCATGCTCCTTTTGGCCTTTTCCACCCCTTTTCGGATCGCTTCCGGAACTTCCCCTGCCTTCCCCAAGCCGAAACCGACGCTACCATTTCCGTCTCCGACCACGACGATGGCGCTGAAACTGAACCGGCGGCCGCCCTTGACGACCTTGGCGACGCGATTGATGTGCACGACTTTGTCGATGAGTTGTGATTCTTCTAAATTCTGTTTGAACAAGACGCCTCCTCTTTCACCTGCCTCGTTAAAAATCCAGACCGGCCTGTCTTGCGCCATCCGACAATGCTTTTACCCGTCCGTGGTACAAAAATCCGTTTCGATCAAAAACGACCTTCTGGATTCCCTTTTTCTTGGCGCGCTCCCCGACAAGCTTTCCGACCCATTGCGCCATCTCCTTCCTGTTTCCGATCTCGGACTGCTCTTTTGCGGCCGCTTCCGAGCTGCTGGCGGATGCCAGGGTCTTTCCGGAGGTATCGTCTACGACCTGGGCATAAATGTGTTTTGCGCTTCGAAAAACGGTCAGCCGCGGCCGATCGGCCGATCCTGATATTTTTGTTCGAATGCTTCTTTTCCGTTTTAGCCGAGCCTCTTTCCGCCTGGTGTTTGATGCGCCCATGTTCCCAATCCTATCGATGTCATTTTGCCACAAAGGCCCTAAGCCGCAGCATCCATGGAATCGAATCGTTGCTTGAACTCGATATTCCTTCTTTGTGCCTTTGTGTCTTGGTGGCTGTATTTACGTGTCGCTCTACTTGGTTCCGGTTTTTCCGGCCTTCTTCCGAATCTGTTCCTTTGCGTACTTGATCCCTTTTCCCTTGTATGGTTCAGGCGGTCTCAACCGGCGGATGGCAGCGGCCGTGTGACCGACCTTTTCCTTGTCGATGCCGGAGATCTTGATGAGGTTTCCGCGTTCGACGGAGGCGGTAATGCCCTCCGGAAGATCGAATTCGATCGGATGGGAATATCCGAGGTGAAAAACGACCTGGGCCCCTTTCAGCTCCGCCCGGTAACCGATTCCATTGATCTCGAGCGCCTTCTCGAAGCCCTTGGACACTCCGGTCACCATGTTGGCGACAAGGCTCCGCGTAAGTCCCTGAAGCGCACGGGATTCTCGGGTTTCAGCCGTCCCGGTCACCCGGACCACTTCCTGGCCGATATTTAAATCGACCAGGGGGTGGATCGTACGGCTCAGGGTTCCCTTGCTCCCCTGGATGGTCAGAATCCTGTCCTTGTAATCGAGTTTCGTTTTATCCGGAACCGGTATCGGTTTCTTTGCAACACGAGACATAGCACTCTCCTACTCTTACCAGATGGTGCAGAGCAATTCTCCGCCGATGTTTTGAGTTTTGGCCTGTCGATCGGTCATGACCCCCTTTGAGGTTGACAGAATCGCGATGCCGGTGTTGTTGTAAACCGACGGCACGTCTTTGCTCTTTACGTAAACCCGCCGGCTGGGTTTACTGATGCGATTGAGCTCATATATCGCACTCTCCCGCTGAGAGCCGTACTTCAGGTAGACCCGCAGAATTCCTTGTTTATCATCCTTGATGAACTTGTAATTTCGGATGTACCCTTCGGTTTTCAACACCTTGGCCAATTCGATCTTGATCTTGGATGCGGGTATATCGACACTGTTGAATTTCGCTTTCCCCGCATTTCGAATTCGGGTGAGCATGTCTGCGATCGGATCGCTCATCGCCATGGTTATCTCCTGTAGAGGTTTCAGTGTTCAGTGTTCAGTCGGCCGCCGAAGCGTCCAATTCGATCGAGAAAAAATTTTCCTCAATTGGCTGTAATTGATTTTATTCCTTGATTCGACGTTCATCTCTTTACGATTCTGCTACCAGCTCGATTTCACCACTCCCGGAAGTTTGGCCTGGGAGGCGAGGTTTCGAAAGCAGATTCTACAGATTCCGAACTTCCGCAAAAACGCTCTCGGGCGACCGCAAATCGGACACCGGTTATACGCCCTTACCTTGAACTTCGGTTGTCTTTCAGCTTTGATTTTAAGCGATTTCTTCGCCAACTGTCCCTCCTTTACGACATCGCCGGCTTGCCGCCGCCGGATGCGACCTCAGTTCTTAAACGGCATCCCCAAGAGTCTCAGAAGCTCTTTTCCTTCCTCGTCGGTCTCCGCCGTGGTCACCACCGCAATGTTCATCCCTTTGATCTGGTCGATTTTGTCATACTCGATCTCGGGGAAGATGATATGCTCCTTGATTCCCAGGGAATAATTTCCTTTTCCGTCCATCGCCTTCCCCGAGATCCCCCTGAAGTCGCGTACGCGCGGCAGCGCCACATTGACCAGCTTGTTGACAAAATCATACATCCGTTCGCGCCGAAGGGTTACCATGCAGCCGATGGGCATGCCGGCTCGGAGCTTGAATGCCGCAATCGATTTTCTGGCCCTGGTGATCACCGGTTTCTGACCGGCGATCAGTTTCAACTCCTCTACGGCCGAATCCAGAATCTTGATGTTCTGAATCGCCTCCCCGAGCCCCATGTTCAAAACAACCTTTATGAGTCTGGGGACCTGCATCCGGTTCTTGTAATGAAAGGTATCGATCAGCTGAGGAACGATTTCCGTTTCGTAGTATTTTTTTAAAGCTGACATGGTATTCCTCACACCCCGGCATCTGATGACTGTATCGAAATCATGATAGATCGAGCAGAAGGCATCGAAACGCCCGTTAATCGATGATCTCGTCGCATTTTTTGCACGCCCGCACCTTCTTGCCGTCTTCCAGGCGCCTCATTTCGATTCTCGACGGCGACATACATTTGTTGCACATCAGCATCACATTGGACCAATGGACGGGAGCCTCGCTTTCGACGATTCCGCCCTGGCGGTTCCGCGCAGAAGGCCGGGTGTGCCGCTTGGCCATGTTGATATGCTCGACAAGCACCCGTTCTTTTTTATAATTGACCTTCAGGACCTTTCCGATCTTTCCTCTGTCCTTTCCGGTGAGGACTTTTACCTTGTCGTCCTTTTTGATGAAAAACTGCTGTCTCATTTCGCCTCGCACTTTCTTACGATCGGATTTTCCTACAAGACCTCCGGCGCCAACGATACGATCTTCATGAACCGCTTGCCCCGAAGTTCCCTTGCCACCGGCCCGAAAATCCGGGTACCGATCGGTTCTCTCTGGGCATTGATCAGCACGGCGGAGTTGTCGTCGAACCGTATGTAGGAGCCGTCTTGTCGCCTGACTTCCTTCTTGGTTCGAACCACCACCGCTTTCATGACATCCCCTTTTTTCACCTTGGCATTGGGGATTGCCTCTTTCACGGAGACGACGATGATATCGCCGATGCTCGCATAACGCCTTTTCGATCCTCCGAGCACTTTGATACAGTACAAAACTTTTGCTCCGGAGTTATCCGCCACTGTGAGTCTGGTTTCCGGTTGAATCATCTTCTCTGCCCCCCCTTGCCGTCAAACCGCTTTTTCGATGATTTTGCTCACCCGCCACCGCTTGGTTCGGCTCAGCGGTCTGGAACCGATCAGGAGGACCTTGTCTCCTGTTTTGCAGGCATTGGTTTCGTCATGGGCGGCAAACCGTACCTGCCGCTTGACGAACTTATGGTATAGAGGGTGTTTGACCAGCCGTTCGACCGCAACAACCACCGATTTGTCCATTTTATCGCTGATGACGGTCCCTATCAGTTCCCTTTTCATTCCTCTCGGTTTCATCGGCCTATTCCGTTTCACTCTTCTGTTGCTTTGAAAGTCGTGTTTCCCCCAGGATGGTCTCCACCCTGGCGACATCTCGTTTGAGCTGTTTCAGTCGCGCGGTATTCTCCAACTGTCCTGCGCCATGCTGGAAGTGCAAGTTGAACAATTCCTCACGAAGCTCCCCCCGCTTCTGCTCCATTTCCTGAAGGCTGAGATTTCGGACCTCACTCGGCTTCATGACAGGTCGCTCCTCTCGATAAATCGGGTTTTCACCGACAGTTTATGGGATGCGAGTCTCAGGGCTTCCTTGGCAAGCTCTCTGGTCACCCCCTCCATCTCATAGAGGATCCGGCCCGGCCGGACAACGGCCACCCATCCCTCCGGAGGGCCTTTTCCCTTGCCCATCCGCACCTCAGCCGGCTTCTTGGTGATCGGCTTGTCCGGAAAGACCCGGATCCACATCTTCCCGCCCCTTTTCACGTGACGCGTCATCGCGATACGGGCCGCTTCGATCTCTTTTGCATCCACAAAGCCGCATTCGACGGCCTGAAGGCCGAATTCACCGAAATTCAGGGCGCACCCCCTTCGCGCAACCCCCTTCATTCTGCCCTTTTGCTGCTTTCGATATTTAACTTTTTTCGGACTCAGCATGTGTCTGTCTCCACTTGCCTTCCAACCGATTAAGCCTGAGCTTCAAGTTGGCTTGGTTTAAGGATCTCTCCTTTGAAGATAAAAACTTTTACCCCGATGATTCCGTAAGTCGTCTTGGCTTCTGTAAATCCGTAATCGATATCCGCCCGGAGCGTATGCAGCGGGACTCTCCCCTCCCGGTACCATTCGATCCTGGCCATCTCCGCTCCCCCGAGCCGTCCTGAGCAGATGATTTTAATCCCTTGTGCGCCGAAGCGCATGGAGGAAGAAACCGCCCTTTTCATGGCGCGTCTGAAAGCGACGCGGCGTTCGAGCTGAAGCGCGACATTTTCGGCGACCAGTTGGGAGTCGATCTCCGGCTTCCGGACCTCTTGAATATCGATGAGAACCTCATGCGAGATCATCTTCTCGAGATCCTTTTTGAGCAGCTCGATTTCCGCCCCTTTTTTCCCGATGACGATTCCCGGGCGTGCGGTGTATATCCGGAGCCGGACGCGTTTGGCCGATCTTTCGATCTCGATTCTGGATACCCCGGCATGGAACAGCCGTTTTTTCAGGTACTTGCGGATATTATAGTCTTCGAAAATGTAATCTGCATAGTTCCTTCCGGAGTACCAGCGGGATTCCCAGGTCTTTACGATGCCGAGCCTCAGTCCGATGGGATTAACTTTCTGACCCAAATGATTCCTCCTTTGTTAAACCATAACCGTTCGGCCACCAAGACACCAAGGCACGAAGATTATATCATTTCCCTGATGCCGTTTCTCATCGAAGACCCCTTCTTTGTGCCTTCGTGTCTTAGTGGCTGAGATCTTCCGTTAAATCGCTTTCTCCGCCAGGATGACCGTGATGTGGCTGGTCCTTTTCAGGATGCGTGCGCCCCGTCCTCTGGCTCTCGCGCGAAACCGTTTCAGCGTCGGCCCCTGATTCGCGTACACATTGCGCACGACGAGGGTGTCCACATCGATCTGCGGATTCTGTTCCGCATTGGCGGCTGCCGACCGGATCACCTTTTCCACCACTTTTGCCGATTTCTGCGGCATGAACTTGAGCCGGTCGAGAGCGGCCTCTACCGGTTTGCCCTTGATCGCCCACACCAAGCCGCGAATTTTCTGCGAAGAAACACGAACATATTTGGCAACGGCTCTGACCTCCATGATCCTATCCTTTACTTACCGCTTTTTAATTTCGATTTTTTATCGCCGGAATGCCCGTAGAAGGTTCTTGTAGGAGAGAACTCTCCCAGCTTGTGCCCTACCATGTTTTCGGTGACAAACACCGGTATGAATTTCTTCCCGTTGTGAACCGCCAAAGTGATCCCGACCATCTCGGGGATGATGGTTGAACGCCGGGACCATGTCTTGATCACTTTGTTGGAACGGGTCTCTTGAGCGACTTCGACCTTCTTCAACAGATCCGGCTCGATGTAGGGACCCTTTTTTAACGATCGTGGCATATCCAGCTCCTTGATGAATTTCCGATTTCCAATGTCCGTGAGAGAAAGATCGACTCCATCATTGGAAATTCTACATTTCTACATTGGACATCTATTTTTTTGATCTTCTGGTAACGATGTAGCGGTCGGTCGTTCGGTTTTTGCGGGTTCGATACCCCTTGGTCGGTTTTCCCCAGGGAGTGCAGGGGTGCCGGCCTCCGGACGATCTTCCCTCACCTCCGCCCATGGGATGATCGATCGGGTTCATGGCCACGCCTCGCACCGTCGGACGCCTGCCGAGCCATCGGCGCCGCCCGGCCTTGCCGTAGGAAATATTTTCATGATCGACGTTTCCGAGCTGCCCGATGGTGGCCGTGCATTTTAGAAGCGCCTTTCTGACCTCGCCCGACGGCAGCTTGAGGAGTGCGTAAGGCTCCTCCTTTGCCATCAATTGCGCGAAAGTACCCGCGCTTCGCACCATCTGACCGCCTTTTCCAGGGTGCAACTCGATGTTGTGGATCAGGGTGCCCAGCGGGATATTGACCAGCGGCAAGGTGTTGCCCGGCCGGATATCGGCTTTTGGCCCGGAAACCACCGTGCCTCCCACCTGCAGGTTCAGCGGTGCCAGGATGTAGCGCTTTTCACCGTCTGCATAATGCAGCAGGGCGATCCGAACCGAACGATTGGGATCATACTCGATGGAAGCCACCTTTGCCGGGATTCCGATCTTATCCCGCTTGAAATCGATGACCCGATAATGCCGCTTGTTTCCGCCTCCCCGGTGCCAGCTCGTGATTCTGCCCTGCGCATTCCGCCCTCCGGTCTTCTTTGCGACCCGGAGCAGGCCCTTTTCCGGGGAAATGCTTGTGATCTCCTCGAAGGTCGAGTAGACCTGCGCTCTTCTTCCAGGGGTTACCGGTTTTACTTTCTTCAGTGCCATTGTCTACTCCAAGCCGAATTATACGCCTTCGAAAAAGTCGATTCGTTCACCGGGCGCCAGTGTGGCGACCGCCTTCTTCCAGTCCTTGCGCTTTCCCATGATCCTGCCCCGCCGCTTTTTTTTCCCCTTGACCTGCAGCGTCTGGACCTGAGAAACCTTGACGTTGAAGATTCTTTCGATCGCTCGCCGGATTTCGACGCGATTCGCACCCCGATCGACTTCGAAAGAGACCTGATTATGGGATTCCTTTTGGGCCGTCGTCTTTTCCGTGATCAACGGCCGCTTGATGATGTCATAGCGAATCATTGCGCCAGTCTCCCCTCGATGCCCGGAATCGAAGCCTCCAGCAGCACCAGAGTTTCGTATTTGAGAATGTCATAGACATTCAACCCGTCGGAACGCAGAACCTTGATCCCCGGAATGTTGCGGGAGGAGCACTCCAGGTTCGGATCCTGCTTTTCGGTTACGATCAGTGCGTTGTCCAGGTTCAACATCTTCATGATCGCCGCAACATCTTTGGTCTTGATGCGTTCCAGCCGGAGCTGATCCAAAATGACCAGATGCTCGGTCTGAAATTTGCTGCTCAAGGCCATCTTCATCGCCAGTTTACGGACTTTCTTCGGAACCTTGTATGCATACGACCTGGGATGGGGCCCGAAAATAACGCCTCCGCCGCGCATCAGGGGCGATTTGATATCGCCTCTGCGTGCCCGGCCCGTTCCCTTCTGGCGATAGAGCTTTCGGGTGCTGCCAGCGACATCGGATCGATTCTTTACAGATGCGGACCCCGCTCTCTTCGAAGCGAGCTGCATTGTCACGACTTCATGGAGAACGGAAGGCTTCACGGCGATATCGAAGAGCTGGTCGGCAAGATCCACCTGCGAGACTTTTTCTCCTCTGGTATTGATTACATCTACTACCGGCATAATATCCCTCTATCATGAACCCGATCATAAATCCCTGGATGCAGGGGTCGGGGCTTGAACTCTCTTTGCCCGTCGGACCCGCATCGCCTGTTTAAGAACCGGTTTCCACCCCTAGAATTTCGGTTTGTTGATGGCCACAAGCCCCGCCCGTGCACCCGGCACCTGCCCTTTTACCAGAACCAGGTGGGAATCGGTGCGGATGTCGACGATTTCCAGATTCCGAACCGTCTTCCGATCGTTTCCGTATTGGCCGGGAAGTCTTTTTCCCTTGATCACCCGAGAAGGCCAGGCACTGCTGCCGATCGAACCGGGAACCCGATGCGACATGCTGCCGTGGGTATCTTTCCCCCCGTGAAAGCCGTGCCGCTTTACGACCCCGGCGTAACCGCGCCCTTTCGTGGTACCGGTCACGTCGACACGGTCGCCGACCTTGAAAGGAAATGCCACCTCCTGGCCCAAACGATATTCATCCGGCTTTTCTACGGAAACTTCCCTCAAGACCGTGAAGCGTCCTTCGCCGGCTTTTTTCATATGGCCTGCAAGCGGTTTGTTGGTTCGATTCGGCTTTCTCTCGCCGAATCCGAGCTGCAGGGCATTGTAGCCGTCGGTTTCCACGGTCTTGATCTGCGTGACGATACAAGGACCCACC
The DNA here is from genome assembly GCA_003599475.1 of Desulfobacteraceae bacterium. Next base: position 531 of record QZKK01000085.1, on the reverse strand, counting down.
TCTAAAACGGTGACCGGTACATAACGGCCGTCCGAGGTGAAATGACTGGTCATTCCCAATTTTCTTCCGATTAGACCTCGAGCCATGGCGCTTACAGTTCCTCTTTATAGTTTGATTTCGACATCGACGCCCGGGGAAAGATCGAGCTTCATCAGCGCATCGACCGTCTGCTGAGTGGGCTCCATGATGTCCAGCAGCCGTTTATGGGTTCGAATCTCGAACTGCTCCCTGGACTTCTTGTCGATATGCGGGGAGCGGAGCACGGTAAACTTGTTGATTCGCGTCGGAAGCGGTATCGGTCCGACAACCTTTGCACCCGTCTTGTTGGCCGTATCGACGATATCGGATGCCGATTGATCCAGCAGTTTGTGGTCGTAGGCCTTGAGTCGGATACGGATTTTTGTATTCTTGATCATGATAGCTCCCCGGCTGTTTATTCGATGATATCGCTGACGACACCGGCACCGACGGTCCGCCCGCCTTCCCGGATGGCAAACCGCACTTCCTTCTCCATGGCGATCGGCGTGATCA